>NZ_JBFUHO010000026.1:0-99693 GCF_056402355.1 Variovorax sp. P4_B11 | reverse complement strand
GTTCAGCACGATCACCACCGTGAACTGGTCATAGCTCGGCGTCCCCAGCGCAAACTTGATCCGCATGTCGATGATCGGAACAATGATCCCCCGCAGGTTCACCACCCCCTTGATGTACTCCGGCGCGTTCGCGATCCGCGTCACCGCGTCGTATCCCCGCAGCTCCTGTACCTTCTGGATGTCGATCCCGTACTCCTCGTCGCCCAGGGTGAAGGTGACCACCTCCAGGCGGTTTGCGTTCGCGTTCGCGAGGGCCGCTGCGGCAGCGCCGGCCGCACGGGATTGAAGGCTCGTGATCTCTGCCATGGGATTCCTTTGGATGGGGTGTGAGGGGTTGTTCAAAGAGTGGAAAAACGGCCGAACGACCGCCGGTCAGCCGAACTTCTGCATGATGCGAACCAGTTTCTGGCCGTACTGCGGGTCGGTCGCGTAGCCCGCTCGCTGCAGGCCATGCGCGGCTTCGGTCGGGTCGTCGGTCGCCAGCACGTTGGCATAGCGCGGATTGCGCGTCATGAAGCGTGCGTAGTCGGTGAAGGCCTCCTCGTAGGACCCGTAGGCCCTGAACTTGGCGCGGACGCGCTGCGGCTCCCCATCGACGTACTCGGTCGTGGTGGTCTCGACCACCGGCCCCTGCCAACCGCGGTCGGCCTTGATGCCGAACAGGTTGAAGCTCTGCGTGCCGTCGTCGGCGCGGATCTCGCGCTTTCCCCAGCCGGATTCGAGTGCGGCCTGCGCCAGGATCAGCGGCGCCGGCACGCCGCTGGCGGCGCTGGCGGCCTGGGCCGAAGCGCCCATGCGGTTGACGAAGCTGTCGACCTGGCCCTGCAGGGAAGCGACCGCGCCCGCAGCGCCGCCCGAGCGATCGTTGTTGACCTGGTAGGCGCTCAGGTCGACGCGGCCCGCCGATGCGGCCTGCGACGGCGCCGAGCCCAGCGGGATGCCGGCCTGCGGCGGCAGCGGCAGGCCGCCGCGCGGCGCCAGCGACGTGCGCGCAGGATTCGGCTCGCCGTCGTCCACGCCCGATGCCGCGGCCCTCTGCAGCTGCGCCAGCATGGCCTCGGCCAGCCCCAGGCCGCGACCCGAGAGGTTCTGCGACAGCTGCTGGTCCAGCATGGAGGTGTAGATCTTCTGGTTCTGGCCGTCGAGCAGGCCGCTGGAGGGCGTCGCCTCGCGCATGCTCTTGAGCACCATGTTCATGAACATCGCCTCGAACTGCCGCGAGACCTGCTTGAGGCCTTCCTCGGGCGAGGTGCGCACGGTGCGCCGCAATGCATCGACGCCCTGGACGTCGAGGGCGAAGCGCTGGTCGAGCGCACCGGCCCGGCTGGCCGCGTCGCCCCCTGTCCATGTGTTGGCTGCAGAAATCGCCATGCCCGGCCTCAGATGATCTCGAGCTCGGCGCGCAGTGCGCCGGCCGACTTCATGGCCTGCAGGATGGAGACCAGATCCTGCGGATTGGCGCCCAGGGTGTTGAGGCCCTTGACCACGTCGGCCAGCGAGGCGCCGCCGCGGATCATCTGCAGTGCGCCGCCAGGCTGGTTGATCGAGATCTCCGAGCTCGCCGAGGTCACCGTCCGGCCGTTCGAGAACGGGCCCGGCTGGCTCACCAGCGGCTCAGTATTGATGACCACCGACAGGCTGCCATGCGCCACCGCGCAGTCGTTCACGCGGACCGCCTGGTTCATCACCACCGAACCGGTGCGCGCATTGATCACGACCTTCGCCACCGCCTGGGTCGGCGTGACTTCCAGGCCCTCGAGCCGCGCCAGGAAGCCGACCCGGTCCTGCGGCGACACGGGGGCTCGCACCCGGATCACGCGGGCGTCTACGGCTTCGGCCATGCCGCTGCCGAACTGCCGGTTGATCGCCTCGACCGCCCGCTCGGCGGTGCCGAAATCCGAGCGCATGAGTTCGAGCGTGAAGGCGCCGTCGCCGCCGACCGAGGCCTCGACCACGCGCTCGACCGTGGCGCCGCCCGGGATGCGTCCCGCGTTGAGCTGGTTGATCTGCACCTTGCTGCCGTTGGCCGAGGCACCGACGCCGCCGACCACCATGTTGCCCTGCGCGATCGCATAGACCGCGCCGTCGACCCCCTTGAGCGGCGTCATCAGCAGCGTGCCGCCGCGCAGGCTCTTGGCGTTGCCCATCGACGACACGGTGACATCGATGATCTGTCCCGGCCGCGTGAACGACGGCAGCTGCGCCGTGACCATCACGGCCGCGACGTTCTTCAGCTGCATGTTGACGCCCTGCGGCACCGTGATGCCGAGCTGCTGCAGCATGTTGTTCAGGCTCTGCGTCGTGAACGGCGTCTGCATGGTCTGGTCGCCGGTGCCGTCCAGGCCCACCATCAGGCCATAGCCGATCAGCGAGTTGTCGCGCATGCCCTGGATGCTGGCGAGTTCCTTCAGGCGCTCGGCCTTGGCCGGCAGGCAGGCCGCGAACGCGCACAGCGCCAGGAGTACCAGGCCGGCATGGCGCATGCGCGCGGGGAGGAATTGAGCGAGGTGGGTCATGGTCAGAACGGCATCACATTCAGGAATATTCTTTGCATCCAGCCCATCGTCTGCGCTTCGTCGATGTAGCCCTTGGCCGTGTATTCGATGCGCGCGTCGGCCACCTGGGTCGACAGCACGCTGTTGTTGCCGCTGACGGTGCGCGGGTTGACCACGCCCGAGAAACGGATGAACTCGGTCCCCTGGTTGATCCCCATCTGCTTTTCGCCGCTGACCAGCAGGTTGCCGTTGCCGAGCACGTCGACCACCGTCACCGTGATCACGCCAGTGAAGGTGTTGGCGGCGTTGGCGCCGCCCTTGGCGGTCAGCGCGTTGGTGCCGTTCATCTTGGCGTCCTGGCCGGTCAGCAGGCCACTGAGAAACTTCGGGATGGCGGCGAAGGCGATGCTGGCGCTGCCGTCGCGGCTTGCGTTGGCCCCCGAGTTCTTGGTCGCGTTGAGCTTCTCGCTGATGACGATGGTCAGGATGTCGCCGACATTGCGCGGCCGGCGGTCCTCGAACAGCGCGACGCTGCGATTGGTCTCCTGGAAGATCGAGCCGCTGGCGGCACGCACCGGCGAGATCGGCTGCGGCTCGGCACGCGCCGTCATCGGCTGGTGCACCAGCGGGTCGCGCGGGATCTGCGCGCAGCCCGTGGCCAGCAGCACCGCACCCATCGCAAGCAGCGGTCCCCTTCCAGGAACACCGCGGAACCGGCTTTGCCGGGCCGCTGGTGTTGCCCCCGGCGAAGGGGTGGGCGGCCACACGAAGTGGGCAAGCCTGGGGGTGATCACAGCTGGGCCAGCCTTTGCAGCATCTGGTCGGAGCTCTGGACCGCCTTGCTGTTGATCTCGTAGGCGCGCTGCGTCGCGATCATGTTGACCAGTTCCTCGACCACGTTGACGTTCGAGGCCTCGGTGTAGCCCTGGCTCAGGATGCCGGCGCCGTCGAGGCCCGGGTTCACGAGATTCGGCGCACCGGACGAATCGGTTTCGTTGTAGAGGTTCTCGCCCTTGCTCTCGAGGCCGGCCGGATTCAGGAAGGTGGCCAATTGCAATTGACCGACCTGCACCGTGGCCGTGCTGCCGGCCTGGGTGACCGTGACGATACCGTCGCGGCCGACGGTCATGCTGGTTGCGTTCTGCGGGATCGTGATCGCCGGCTGGATCGTGAAGCCGCTGGCGGTCACCAGCTGGCCGTCGCGGTCGGTCTGGAACGAGCCGTCGCGGGTGTAGGAGGTGGTGCCGTCGGGCATCAGCACCTGGAAGAAGCCGGAGCCGTTGATCGCGACGTCCTTCGGGTTGTCGGTCTTGGTCATGTTGCCCTGCGCATGGATGCGTTCGGTCGCGACCACGTGCACGCCGGTGCCGACCTGCAGGCCGGAGGGCAGACGCGTCTGGTCGGAGGTCTGGCCGCCGACCTGGCGCAGGTTCTGGTACATCAGGTCCTCGAACACCGCGCGGCTGCGCTTGAAGCCGGTGGTGCCGACGTTGGCCAGGTTGTTGGACACGACATCGAGCTGCGTCTGCTGGGCTTCGAGGCCGGTCTTGGCCACGTAGAGGGAACGAATCATTGAATTACTCCTGCGAGGGGGTTTGCGGCTCAGCCGTAGGCCAGCAGCTTGTTGGCCGACTGCGCGTTGGTGTCGGCGGTCTGGATCGACTTCATCTGCATCTCGAAGCTGCGGCCGTTGGCGATCATGGCCACCATGGCCTCGACCGGATTGACGTTGCTGCCTTCGACCATGCCGGCGGCGACGACGACGCTGTCGTCGGCCTGGGCCGGCGGCAGCCCATCGCGCATGCGGAACAGGCCGTCGTCGCCGCGCACCAGGTCGGCGTTGCGCGGGTTGACCAGCTTCAGGCGGCCGACCTCGGGCACGCCCGTTGCGGGGTCGCCGGGGCCGCGGGCCGCGATCGAGCCGTCGGAGGCGATCGTCACGGTCGAGCCGGGCGGGATCACCAGCGGCCCGCCGTCGCCGACCACCGGCCGTGCGCCCATCGTCATCACCTGGCCATCGGCACCGACCTGCAGATTGCCGACCCGGGTGTAGGCCTCGCCGCCGCCCGGTGCCTGCACCACCAGCCAGCCCTCGCCGCGCACCGCGACGTCGAGGTCGCGGCCGGTCTCGGTCAAGGGGCCGTGGCTGAAGTCGGCGCCCGGCGTGGTCGCGGCGACGAAGGCGCGCGTCGGCGCCTCCTCGCCGACCACCGGCACCGCGCGGAAGGTGTTGATCTGCGCCCGGAAGCCCGGGGTCGAGACGTTCGCCATGTTGTTGGCGACCGAGGCCTGCTGCTCCATGGCCTGCTTGGCGCCGCTCAGGGCGACATACAACATTCGATCCACTGTGTGCTCCTGCTGTTGAGGGACTGCGACGGTTCGGAACTCCGCCTCAGCGGATGTTCATCAGCGTCTGCATGACCTGGTCCTGGGTCTTGACGGTCTGCGCATTGGCTTGGTAGTTGCGCTGCGCGACGATCAGGTTGACCAGCTCCGCGGTCAGGTCGACGTTGGAGGCTTCGAGCGCGCCCGCGGCCAGCGAGCCCTGCTTGGTGCCTTCGCCCGGCGTGCTGGTCAGGGCCGCGCCCGAGGCCTGCGTCTCGGCATACATGTTGTCGCCCTTCGGCTCGAGCCCGTTCGGGTTCGCGAAGGACGACAGCACGACCTGGCCCATCAGCTTGGACTGTTCGTTGGAGAACTTGCCGGTGATGGTGCCGTCCGGGTTGATCGAGAACGAGGTCAGCACGCCGGAGGTGTAGCCGTCCTGGCTCAGCTTGCTCATGCCGTTGGCGGTGCCGAACTGCGTCGTGCCGCTGAGGTCGACATTGATGTTGACCGGCGACGAGCCGTTGGCGAAATTCAGCGCCGGCAGCGTGATCGCGCCGCCCGCGGGCGCCGTGAGGTTGCCGTTGGTGTCGAAGGTCATGGCGGACAACGCGGCACCGCCGTTGATCGGCGCGCCGTCGGCCGTGCCGTAGACGCTCCAGGCATTGGCGCCGGTCTTCACGAAGTAGACCGACAGGTCATGCGCATTGCCCAGCGAGTCGTAGATCGGGCCGGCGGCGTTGGAATAGTTGAAGGTGGCCGAATCGGTGGGGTCGAACGGCGTCGTGGTCGGCACCGTGTTGCGCGCATCGAGATTGAACTCGGCGTCGACGCTGGTGGTCGCATTCGGCGTCATGGCCTGGGTCGGGATCTGGATCGCCGACGGCGTGCCGCCGTTGATGCCGCCGCTGGCATTCACGCCGTAGCCGGTCAGGCGCAGGCCGCCGGAATTGACGATGTAGCCGTCCTTGTCCTTGGTGAACTGGCCGTTGCGCGAGTACATGACTTCGCCGCTGGTGCTGGTCATGCGGAAGAAGCCGTCGCCGCTGAGGATCGCGACGTCCAAGGGTCGGCTGCTGGTCTGCGTCACGCCCTGCGTGAAGTTCTGCACCACGCCGGACACCGAGGCACCGAGCCCGATGCGCGAGCCCGCATAGATGTCCTGGAAGGTCGCGGCCGCCGACTTGAAGCCGATGGTGCCCGAATTGGCGATGTTGTTGCCGATCACATCGAGGTTCGCGGCGGCCACGCCGAGCCCGCTGACGCCCTGGGAGAAGCTCATGATGAATCCTTGGTTCGAAGCATTGAAGAGAAGGCCTGCAGCCGGAAAGCCGCCGCCGGATGAAAGCGCGCGACGCTCCTCAGAGGAACATCCGCACGTCGGACAGCGCGATGCTCTGGCCCGATGCCAGTTCGAGCGTGACGCCGCCGGTGCCCTGCTTGACCGCCGCGACCTGCGCGAAGGTCAGTGCCGTGGCTTCCACGGCGGTGCCGCTGTTGCTCGCAGCCACCGTGAACTTGTAGCTGCCCGCGGGCACCGCGTTGCCGGCGTCGTCCTTGCCGTCCCAGGTGACGGCGTTCACGCCTTCGGTCATGGCGCCGGCCTCGATCGTGCGCACGGTCTTGCCCGAGGCGTCGACGATCTTGATCTCGACGTCGGCGGCCGTGCCCGGCAGCTGCACGGCGAAGGCCTGCGCCGCGGGGTCCTTGCCCGCCTCCGGATCCTTGGTGGCCAGCGTGTTGCCGGGCGACAGCACGTTGTAGCCGATCAGCGAGGCCGCCTGCAGCACCTGGTTGGAGCCGGTCTGGCTCACCAGGCCCGACAGCGTGCTGTTGAGCTTCTCGATGCCGCTCACCGTGCTCATCTGTGCCAGCTGCGAAGTCAGCTCGGCGTTCTCCATCGGATTGAGCGGGTCCTGGTTGTTGAGCTGCGTCACCAGCAGCTTCAGGAAGCGCTGCTCGCTGTCGGCATTGGCGACGCTGGCGGTGCTGGCCGCTGCGCTGGCCGCGTTGGCGCCGGTAATGGAGGAGGTGTCGGTGATGGCCATATGCGCTTTCTCGGGTGTTGTTACTGGCCGATGGTCAGTGTCTTGACCATCAGCGTCTTGGCGGTGTTGAGGACCTCGACATTGGCCTGGTAGCTGCGCGAGGCCGAGATCATGTTGGTCATCTCCTCGACCACATTGACGTTGGGCATCGCGACATAGCCATCGGCATTGGCGTGCGGATTCTTGGGGTCGAAGACCAGCTTGGCGGGCGCGGAGTCCTCGATCACACCGGCGACCCTGACGCCGCCGATGTCCTGCTGGCCCGAGGCCGCGACCTCGAACACCACCTGCCTGGCGCGGTAGGGCTGGCCATCGGGGCCGGCCATGCTTTCGGCATTGGCGAGGTTGCTCGCGGTCACGTTCATGCGCTGGGACTGCGCGGCCATGGCGGAACCCGCCACGTTGAAGATGTTCATCGAAGCACTGGGAAGCGGCATGGCGTTCTTTCTTGTTCCTGCCGCTTACTGCTGGACAGCCGACAGCAGCGACTTGATCTTGGCGTTGATCACCGTCAGGTTCGACTCGTAGCGCAGCGCGTTGTCGGCGAAGTTGATGCGCTCGGCATCCATCTCGACCGTGTTGCCGTCGATGCTCGACTGGCTCGGCACGCGATAGAGCAGGTCCTGGTCGGGCATCGTCTTCGACTCGCCGGCCAGGTGGCGCGACGAGGTCGTCGCCAGCGCGAAGGACTGCGACTGCCGGCCCTGTTCCATCGCCTGAGTCAACCGGCTGGCGAAATCGAAGTCACGCGCCTTGTAGTTCGGCGTGTCGGCGTGGGCAATGTTGGCCGCCAGCACTTCCTGGCGCTGGGCCCGGAGATTGAGGGCTTCGCGGTTGAAGGCAAGTGCCGCATCGAGCTTGTCGATCATGGGGTTCCATCGGTTGGCGTCGCGTCCGCACAAGACGGCATGGCGACAGATGGAAAGCGAGTCTATGCATGCATCGCGTTTGCAATGGGCGGAACAAAGAGGGTTTTCGCCAGCACTTCGCCGCTTCGCGCCGAGGGGTCCGTTCCTAGAATGACCCGGCGCCGGTGCGTTTCCCCTTCTGTATCCCACCCGCGCTTCCCGAGGCACTCCCATGCAACACCGTCCCTCCCGGACCCGCTTCCTGCGCTTCGCGCTGCCCGGCCTGATGGCCCTGGCGGGCGCCTCCTCCATCGCGGCGGCGCCGCTGCCCGAGGGCGCACGGACGGCGATCGAAGACTTGCTGCAGAAGCAGACCGCCGGACTGCCCGGCAAGTTCAGCTTCAGCACCCAGGCCGCCGGCACGCTGCCGCCCTGCGACGACTTCGAGGCCTTCCTGCCTCACGGCACCGCACCGCGTGGCCGCATCTCCATCGGCCTGCGCTGCCGCGGCGACAAACCCTGGACCCGCTTCGTGCCGGCCCAGGTCGCGGTCGAAGGCCGCTATTTCGTCGCCGCGCGTGCGATCGAGGCCGGACAAGCCCTGGGCGCCGCCGACGTGACCGAGCGCAACGGCGACCTCGGCGACCTGCCGCGCTCGGTGGTCACCGAGGCCTCGGCGCTGCAGGGCGTGGTGGCCGCCCACCGGATCGCCGCCGGCGCCCCGTTGCGCAAGGAGTCGATGCGCGGCGTGGTCGTGATCCTGCAGGGCCAGACCGTGCAGTTGGTGGCCCAGGGCGCCGGATTCGCGATCAGCACCGAAGGCAAGGCGATGACCCGCGCGGAGGTCGGCGCCAGCGTGCAGGCCCGGACCCGCGACGGCCGATTGCTCACCGGCGTGGCGACCGAAGACGGCCAGGTCCGACTCGCCCAATAGATGGCCCCCACGCTCCGTCACTGCGTGTACTCGCTGCCCCCCGAGGGGGCCGCAGGCCGCCTTGGGGCGGCCCGGCGCCGGCCTGGATTGCCCCCACGCTCCGTCACTGCCTGTACTCGCTGCCCTCCGAGGGGGCCGCAGGCCGCCTTGGGGCGGCCCGGCGCCGGCCTGGCTGGCCTGGTTTTCCACCTTCGCCGCGCCTCGAAATTTGTGCAAACTTCGGCCTAAAGTTCTTGCTGCGTCCGCCGATATACGGGTCAGCCCTTTGAGGAATCATCTTGAAAATCGATCCACCCGGCCCCTCGGCCACGCCCCCCAGCCGCCCGACCAAGGCGGGAGCTGCCGCGACCCGCGGCGTCGATGGCGCTGCGGCGCCCGCCACGGACGGAGCGCAAGCCATGGGACAAGTGCGAACCATGCCCAGCGCGCCCGGTGGCAGCGACTTCGACGCTGCGCGCGTCGCGGCGATCCGCGAGGACATTCGCGCGGGTCGCTATCAGGTTCACCCCGAGCGCATCGCCAGCGGCCTGCTGGCCAGCGTGCGCGACCTGCTCGATACGGAACCGAAGCCATGAACACCATGCTGCTCTATCTGCACGCGGAAAAGACCTGCGTCGAGGAGTTCCTGTCGGTGCTCGACCAGGAAGAACAGGCCATGACGGATGCCCGCTTCGGCGAACTGGGGTCGATCACCGAACAGAAGGTCGCGCTGCTGGATCGCATGGCGACGCTCGACCGCCAGCGCGAGACGGCGCAGGTGGCGCTGGGATTCGAGCCCGGCCCGGCCGGCGCCGATGCCGCGGCGGCAGCCGCCGGCGAGGCGACGCGCCAGGCCTGGACGTCCCTGCTGGAACTGGCCGAAAAGGCCAAGGCGCGCAACTTGCGCAATGGCTCGATGGTCCACACGCACCTCGATTTCACGCAGCGCGCGCTGCACTTCCTGCAATCGAGCGTGCAGCTGTTCTACGGCCCGGACGGCACCCGCAGGACGGCGGGCGGCGGCAACCGCTTGGCCCTGGGCTGAATATTGCCCCCACGCTCCCCCACTKCGTGYGGGTCGCTGCCCCCCGAGGGGGCCGCAGGCCGCCTTGGGGCGGCCCGGCGCCGGCCTGGATTGCCCCCACGCTCCCCCACTKCGTGYGGGTCGCTGCCCCCCGAGGGGGCCGCAACTATTTGTTGGGGTTGAGCAGGGCTTTTTCGCCGGTCGCGTGGCGGGAATAGACCGCGATCCGGTCCAGGCTCAGCGCCTCGACCAGCGACAGCTCTGCGGTGTAGCGGCTCGCAAAGGTGGTCTTCAGCTCGGCCGCCACCCGTGCCTTGAGCTTCGCCGCACCTTCCGGCCCGATCTTCTGCAGAAACGGGAACAGCAGCCAGCCCCCCATGCCCCAGGTCATGCCGAAACCGCGCATGAACTCGGTCGGCCCGCGGTCGAGACCGCCGTAGATGTAGACCTGCTTGTGGGTGCTGGAGCCGTAGCGGCTGTATTCGGTGGCGGTCTTGTTCAGCGCCGCTTCCATGCAGGTCAGGATCTGGCCCGCCAGCTTGCCGCCGCCGATGGCGTCGAAGGCCAGGGTGGCGCCGGTGGCGACCAGCGCATCGGTGAGATCCTGCATGAAGGTGGGCGACTCCGTGTTGCAGACGTACCTCGCGCCGAGGCCGCGCAGCAGGTCTTCCTGCTCCTTCTTGCGCACGATGTTCACCAGATCGATGCCGTCCTTGAGGCAGATCCGGTTCAGCATCTGGCCCAGGTTCGACGCCGCGGCGGTGTGCACCAGCGCCTTGTGGCCCTCGCGCCGCATGGTTTCGACCATGCCGAGCGCGGTCAGCGGGTTGACGAAGGCCGAAGCGCCTTCGGCCGCCGTCGTGCCCTCGGGCAGCGCCATGCACTGGGCGGCGGCGATGCAGCGGTACTGCGTGTACATCGCGCCGCCGAGCGCCGCCACGGTCTTGCCGAGCAAGGCCTGCGCCTCGGGCCCGGCGCCGGCCGCCACGACCACGCCGGCACCTTCGTTGCCGACCTGCATCGACTGGTCCAGGCGCCCGGTCATGCTCTTCATCGCGGCTTCCGGAATGCCGGCGCTAACGACCGGCCTCGACGCCGTTCCCGATGCCTTGGCGGTGCGCAGGTCGGCGGCGCCGAACAGCAGACCGAGGTCCGACGGATTCATCGGCGCGGCCTCGACCCGCACGATCACTTCATGGGCGGCCGGCTGGGGGATCGCCTCCTCGGCCAGCGACAGGGTCAGTTCGCCCTTGCTGCTGACGAGCGAGCGAATTTGCAGGGTGGTGGCGGGCAGTGTCATGGGGGGTCTCCGGGTCTGGGCCGGCCAGTATAGGAGCTGCGATTCAGGCCTGCTCGGCACGCTGCTTCAGCAGCCGCCGAGAAGACTCTCGAACGATTCGAGGCTCAAGGCGCCAGGTCGGCGGCCCCCGCGTCCGGATAGGCCAGCACGCGATCGATCCGCTTGCCCTCGAGCGCCGCCACCTCGAAGCACCAGCCCGCGCAGTCGATGCGCTCGCCGACTTCGGTCAGGCGGCCCGAGACGAACATCAGCAGCCCGGCCACGGTGTTGTAGCGCCCACGCTCCTCGTCGGGCAGCTCGCGGATACCCAGGCGCGCGCGCAGTTCCGAGACCGGCATCAGGCCGTCGAGCTCCCAGACGCCATCGGGCCGCTCGCGCGCCCAGGCTTCGGCATGCGTCGCCACCTGCAGTTCGCCGGTGATCGCCTCCAGCAGGTCGCGCGGGGTCATCAGGCCCTGCACCACGCCGTATTCGTCGACCACGAAGACCAGCCGGCCGGCGTGCGAGCGGAACTGCTCGAGCAGTTCCATGCCGGTCAGCGTCTCGGGCACGAAGACCGCCGGCTGGGCCGACGGCTCGACGGGGCCTTCATGCGCGGGGCCGAGCCTCAGCAGGTGCGCCACGCTGATCACGCCGACCACGTCATCGAGCGAGTTCCGGCACACCGGGTACCAGGAATGCACCAGGTTGAGCGCACCGGCCGCGGACACCTTCTGCAGGCACTCGGCCACGGTCCACGAGGCCTCGAGCCACTCGATGTCGGCACGGGGGATCATCAGCGAAGACAGCCGCCGGTCGTCGAGGTGGAACACGTTGCGCACCATCTGGTGCTCGTGCATCTCGATCACACCCGCATCGACGCCCTCTTCGAGGCTGGCGGAGATTTCTTCTTCCGTCACGACCCGGGCCGCGTTCGAATCGATGCGCAGCAGTTTCAGCGTGGCGGCCGTGGCACCCGACAGCAGCAGCACGAAGGGCTTGGCCCCGGTGGCCAGGCCGCGCATCGGCCGGGCCACGAAGCGGGCCACCGGTTCGGGATAGAGCTGGCCGATCCGCTTGGGCACCAGCTCGCCGAAGAGGATCGTGAAGAAGGTGATGCAGCTCACCACCACCGCGGTCGAAGCGATGCTGGCCGTGCCGGCGCCCATCCCCAGCGCGCGCATCCACACCGCCAGCGGTTCGGCGAAGGCGGCCTCGCCCACGATGCCGCTGAGCATGCCGATCGAGGTGATGCCGATCTGCACGCTGGACAGGAACTGCGTCGGATCCGCCATCAGCTTGAGCGCCGCGGCGGCGCCCATATCACCGGCCTCGGCCAGCGCCGCGAGGCGGGCTCGGCGGCTGGTGGACAGGGCCATTTCGGACATCGCGAACAACGCATTGAGCGTGGTCAGCAAGGCCAGGAGAAGAACATCCATGAACGCGGGAGAGAATGGGGACCATGGCACTTTACTTGATCGGTGACGTGCAGGGCTGCGACGATCCCCTGCGGCGCCTGCTGGACGACATCGCTTTTTCTCCCAGCCGCGACACGCTGGTGCTGCTCGGCGACCTGGTCAATCGCGGGCCGTCATCGGTCGACGTGCTGCGGCGCGTACAGCGCTACGGCGCAGCGGCGCAGAGCCTGCTCGGCAACCACGACCTGCACCTGCTGGGCGTCGCCCATGGCGCGCGCAAGGCGGGCCGCAAGGACACGCTGCAAGGCGTGCTCGAGGCCCCCGACCGCGCCGCACTGCTCGACTGGCTGCGCCACCGGCCGCTGGCGCTGCATCGGCGCGTCGGCGACGGCGATCTGCTGATGGTGCATGCCGGCGTGCTGCCGCAATGGAGCGTCCAGGACACCCTGGCGGTCGCGGCCGAACTCGAATCGGTGCTCCGCGGGCCGTCGCTGGCCGACTTCCTGCAGACCATGTACGGCAACGAGCCCGTGCAATGGAGCGATGCCCTCTCGGGCAGTGCGCGGCTGCGCGTGATCGTCAACGCGCTGACGCGGATGCGCTTCTGCACGCCCGACGGCGAGATGGAGTTCGACAGCAAGGATGGCGCGGCGGCCGCACCGGCGGGCTTCATGCCCTGGTTCGAGGTGCCCGGCCGGCGGACGGCGACCGCGACCGTGGCCTTCGGCCACTGGTCGACACTGGGCTGGCTGTCGCAGCCCGACCTGCTGTCGACCGACACCGGCTGCGTCTGGGGCCGCTGCCTCAGCGCGGTGCGCATCGGCCCCACGCTGCAGGATCGGGAGCTGATCCAGGTCCGCTGCCCGCAAGCCCGGAAGCCGGCTGATCAGCGGATCAACTGGTTTCAGTAGCCTTGAACAGCGCAGGCACCTTGCGCTTGGTCTTGATGTTGGCCGAGATGCCGCGCGCGGGGGCGGCCTTGGCGGCGGCCTCCCAGGCCGGAGCGGCCTCGCGCTCGGCCGGCGCCTCGTAGGGCTGCTCGAAGAAGGGATCGCGCGGCGCCGAGGGTGCCCGGTGCGGACGCGTGCTGCGCACGGGCCGGCTGTCGCTGCGCTCGCGCGGACGCTCCAGGGTGTCGAGCACGTCGCGCGCGTCGCCGGCCTCGCCCTCTTCGCGCCAGTGGCGGCGGCCGTCGTTGATGCGGCCGCGCGGACGGTCTTCCTCGAACTCGACCGGCTCGAGCTCGATCTTCTTCTTGATCAGCTTCTCGATGTCGGCCACCAGCCGGACGTCGTTGCCGCCGCTGGCGAAGCTCACCGCCAGGCCCGAGGCGCCGGCGCGGCCGGTGCGACCGATGCGGTGCACGTAGTCTTCGGCGTTGAACGGGATGTCGAAGTTGAACACCGCCGGCACGTCCTTGATGTCCAGGCCGCGGGCGGCGACGTCGGTCGCCACCAGCAGGTCAACCTCGCCGGCCTTGAAGGCGGCCAGCGCCTTCAGGCGCTCGTCCTGGCTCTTGTCGCCGTGCAGGGCGGTGGTCTTGAGGCCCTCGCGCTCGAGCGAACGCGCCAGGCGCGCACAGCCCAGCTTGCTATTGACGAAGACGAAGGCCTGCGTCAGGCCGCGCTGGCGGATGATCTGCTTCAGGGCGCGGCGCTTGTCGTCGTCGCTGACGCTGTAGAAGCGCTGCTCGACGGTGGAGGCGGTCTCGTTCGGCCGCGCCACTTCGATCGTGACCGGGTTCTGCAGGTAGCTGCCGGCCAGGCGCTTGATTTCGGGCGAGAAAGTGGCCGAGAACAGCAGGGTCGTGCGCTGCTTGGGCAGGTACGACAGGATCCGCTGCAGATCGGGCAGGAAGCCGATGTCGAGCATGCGGTCGGCCTCGTCGAGCACCACGTACTCGACCTGGTTGAGTACCGCGTTCTTGGCTTCGATATGGTCGAGCAGCCGCCCGGGCGTGGCGACCAGCACCTCGACGCCCTTCTTGAGTTCGAGGGTCTGAGGCTTCATGTCGATGCCGCCGAACACCACGGTGCTGCGCAGGCTGGTGTACTTGGCATAGAGCTTGACCTGCTGCGCCACCTGGTCGGCCAGTTCCCGCGTCGGCAGCAGCACCAGCGCCCGCACCGGATGGCGGGCCGGCGAGGTCGAGCTGTTCTCGTGCTTGAGCATGCGCTGCAGCAGCGGCAGCGTGAAAGCCGCCGTCTTGCCGGTGCCGGTTTGCGCCGCACCCATCACGTCCTGACCCGACAGAACCACCGGAATGGCCTGTTCCTGGATCGGCGTCATGGTTTCGTAGCCCATATCGGCTACGGCGCGCGCGAGGGGTTCAGCCAGGGAAAGATTGGAGAAGGAGCTTGTCATGAAGCCTTCTATTGTCGCACTGCCGCAAAAAACAAGCTTGACAAGCCTCCGGAGGCTTCGTAACAGGTTGCAGAAAAGCCCCTTGCTAAAGGGATTTGGACGCGAAAGTGTCGCAATCCTGCATGTTTCCGGACTTGTAGCCGGCGCCGAACCAGCGCTGGCGCTGGGCGCTGGTGCCATGGGTGAAGCTGTCGGGCACGATGGCGCGGCCGGCCGAGCGCTGGAGGGCGTCGTCGCCGATCTTCTGGGCGGCGTTCATGGCGGCCTCGATGTCGCCCGGGTCGAGCCACTGCTTGGACTGCTGCGAGTGGTGGGCCCAGACGCCCGCCAGGCAGTCGGCCTGGAGCTCGACGCGCACGCTCAGGGCATTGTTCTGCGCCTGGCTGAGCCGTCCGCGCATCTGGTCGACCTTGCCGGTGATGCCGAGTTCGTCCTGCACGTGGTGGCCGATCTCGTGCGCGATCACGTAGGCCTTGGCGAACACGCCGGGCGCGCCGAGCTGGTTCTGCAGGGTGTCGAAGAAGCCCAGGTCGATGTAGACCTTCTGGTCGCCGGGGCAATAGAAGGGCCCCATGGCCGACTGGCCGGTGCCGCAGGCGGTCGGCGTCGCCCCACGGAACAGCACCAGCCGCGACGGCGTGTAGCTGCCGCCGTTGCGGCGGAAGATGTCGCTCCAGACCACCTCGGTGTTCTTCAGCACGGTCGAGACGAAGGCCGCTTCGCGGTCTCCGGGCGGCGGCTTGTGCGCCGGCCCCTGCTGCTGCACCTGCGGTGCCGGCTCGCCGCCCCCGGCCAGCATCCCGAGCATCGTCAGCGGGTTGATGCCGAAGATCCAGCCCGCGATCAACGCCACCGCCACGGTGCCGATGCCCACACTGCGTCCGCCGATGGGCAGGCCGCCGAAGCCGCCGCCACCGCCGTCGCGGCGATCCTCGATGTTGTCCGACTGCTCGTTGCCTTCCCATCTCATGACACGCTCCTCGCCGTCCCCGGGACGGCCGTCGCGGAATGGTACGCGCTCACCGCGACGCCACGTCGCCGACGTTCAGGACATACCGGAAAGGCGCCATGGAAGAAGCCGCCCTCTCAGGCTTTCGGCAGGGTGACGCCGCGCTGCCCCTGGTACTTGCCGCCGCGGTCCTTGTAGCTCACCTCGCAGACTTCGTCGCTTTCGAAGAACAGCACCTGGGCGCAGCCCTCGCCGGCGTAGATCTTCGCCGGCAGCGGCGTGGTGTTGCTGAACTCGAGCGTGACATAGCCCTCCCATTCGGGCTCGAAGGGCGTGACGTTGACGATGATGCCGCAGCGCGCATAGGTGCTCTTGCCCAGGCAGATGGTCAGCACGTTGCGCGGGATGCGGAAATATTCGACCGTGCGCGCCAGCGCGAAGCTGTTGGGCGGGATGATGCAGCTGTCGCCGTGGAAGTCGACGAAGCTCTTCTCGTCGAAATTCTTCGGGTCGACCACGGTGCTGTGGATGTTGGTGAAGACCTTGAACTCGGGCGCGCAGCGGATGTCGTAGCCGTAGCTCGAGGTGCCGTAGCTGATGATCTTGTGGCCGTCCTGCTCGCGGATCTGGCCCGGCTCGAAGGGCTCGATCATGCCGTTCTTCTCGGCCATGCGCCGGATCCACTTGTCGCTCTTGATGCTCATGTCGGGGTCCTTCCTCGGGGCCGCTATTCTAAGGAGGCGAAAGAGACGCCCAGGCCGGCGCCGGGCCGCCCCAAGGCGGCCTGCRGCCCCCTCGGGGGGCAGCGACCACACGAAGTGAGGGAGCGTGGGGGCCAGGCCGGCGCCGGGCCGCCCCAAGGCGGCCTGCRRCCCCCTCGGGGGGCAGCGACCACACGAAGTGAGGGAGCGTGGGGGCCAGGCCGCCGCCGGGCCGCCCCAAGGCGGCCTGCGACCCCCTCGGGGGGCAGCGACCACACGAAGTGAGGGAGCGTGGGGGCCTACTCCCCCGCCTGCGAGATCACGGTGCGCTCGATCAAGCGGTCGTCGCCCAGCACGATCAGCGAGAACAGCAGTTCCTCGAGGTTGTTCGCCAGCGCGGTCCTGCGCGCCAGCAGGGGCGTGGCCTTCGGGTCGATCACCAGGAAGTCGGCCTCGCAGCCCGGCTGCAGGTTGCCGATGACACCGTCGAGCCCGAGCGCCCTTGCTGCGCCGCCCGTGTGGCGCCACCACAGCTGCGACGGCGGAATGCTGACGCCGGGCTTGGTCTGGCCCTCGCGGCCGACGTAATAGGCCGCCATCATGGTCGCGAAGGGGCTGAAGCTGGTGCCGCCGCCGACGTCGCTGGCCAGCCCGTAGCGGTAGCCGATGCGGTCGGCGCCCTCGAAGTCGAAGAAGCCGCTGCCGAGGAACAGGTTGCTGGTGGGGCTGACGGCCGAAGCGGTGCCGGTGTCGCGCATCAGGCGCCGGTCGTCGTCGTCGAAATGGATGCAGTGGGCATAGACGGCCCGCTCGCGCATCAAGCCGAAGCCGGCATAGACGTCGAGGTAGGAACGGGCCCGCGGAAACAGCTCGCGCGCCCACTTCACCTCGTCCTTGTTCTCGGCGACGTGCGAGTGGATCCAGGTATCAGGGTACTGCGCCGCCAGTTCACCCGCGCCCCGCAGCTGCGCATCGGTGCTGGTGGGGGCGAAGCGCGGGGTGATGGCATAGCCCAGGCGATCCCGGTTGTGCCATTGCCGGATCAGCGCCTCGGTATCGATCAGGCTTTGTTCAGTTTCATCGCGTACACCCTCGGGCGAATGCCGATCCTGCAAGACCTTCCCCGTGATCATGCGCAGCTGCCGCCGTTGCGCCGCCTCGAAGAAGGCCTGCACCGACTGCGGATGGGAGGTGGCGAAGGTCAGGGAGGTGGTGACACCGTTGCGCAGCAGCTCGTCGAGGAACACCTGCGCCACCTCGGCCGCATGGGCCGGGTCGCAGAAGCGGCTCTCGGCCGGAAAGGTGTAGTTCTCGAGCCAGGGCAGCAATCCGTCGGACGGCGAGCCGATGATGTCGGTCTGCGGAAAGTGGATGTGCATGTCGACGAAGCCGGGCGCCAGGATCCGGCCCGGCCAGTGCGTGACCGCCGTGCCGGGATGTCGGGCCGCGACCTCGTCGAAAGCGCCCGCATCCTGCACCCGCTGCCGCCCCTGGGCATCGGGGCCCACCACCAGCAGGCCATCGGTGTCGAAAACCGGCTGGCCGGCGGCGTCGAATCGCAGAAGAGAGGCTCGGTAGGCGTACATGGCCCGGAGATTAAGCCAGCCGCGCCGGTATGCAATGTGCTTGCGCATATGAAGGCTATATGTCACGAACGAACCGACCGCCGCGCGAGTTCCTGTGTCGCCAGCGCCGCCGCTCGAACATAATCCGGCGCACCCCCCCACTTCCGTTGCACGATGACCTCTCGCGACCCCAGGTACGCCAGCCGCCGATGAAAGTGCTTCTCGTCGCGAACTACGAGCCCGACGCCCAGACCAGCATGCTCGCCTTCCGGCGGGTGCTCGAGCGCGAACTGCCGCGCCTCGGCTGCGAGGTCCGCGTGATCGCTCCGCTTCCGCGCATGCAGCGCTTCGCAAGCTCATGGCGCTGGCGCAAGTGGTTCGGCTACGTGGACAAGTTCGTCCTCTTCATCCCTTCGCTGATGCGCCACGCGCGCTGGGCCGACGTGGTGCATGTCACCGACCATTCCAACGCGATGTACATCCCGTGGGTCGACGGCAGGCCCAATGTGGTCGCCTGCCATGACGTGATCGCGGTGCAGGCGGCCCTGGGGATGGTCGAGGGCTGGAAGGTCGGCTGGAGCGGCCGCCTGTTCCAGCGCCTCATCGTGCGCGGGCTGGCGCGCGCCGACGTGATCGCCTGTGCCTCCGACCTGACCCGGCGCGAGCTGCAGGCCCTGGACGTCGCCGAGACCTCGAAGGTGACGATCGCGCGCCACGGGCTCAACGACGACTTCGCGCCCCTGTCGCCCGAGGAGGCGCAGGGCCTGCTGGCGAAACTCGGGCTCTCCGCGCAAGAACCCTACCTGCTGCATGTCGGCCTCGAGTTGCCGCGCAAGAACCGGCGACGGGTGCTCGAGACCTTCATCGCGCTGCGCGAACGGGCCGCCGCGGCCTCCCGGCCGGCCCTGGTCGACCGGCTGGTGTTCATCGGCCCCGGGCTCGGCCCGGAACTGGAGCAACTGGCGCAGAGCCACGGCCTCGCGGATCGCGTCACGACGCTGCAGGGGCTCTCTCACGCCGAGATCCGTGCGGCCTACGCCGGCGCGACGGCCCTGCTCTTCCCTTCGCTGCAGGAAGGCTTCGGCTGGCCGGTCATCGAGGCGCAGGCCTGCGGCTGCCCGGTCTTCGCCTCCGACCTGGCGCCGATGAACGAGATCGGCGGCGATGGCGCGGTCTATGTCGACCCCAAGGATCCCGTGGCGATGGCCGAGGCCATCGAGCGGGCGGCGCCGCACCTGGACGAACTCCGTCGCAAGGGGATCGCCAATGCCGCGCTCTACACGCCGGGCCAGATGGCGGCGGCGAACGTGGCGGCCTACCGGCTGGCGCTCGAGAAGCGGAAGGCGACCCCATGAAGCGGCTGGCGGCGCTCGCGGTCATGTTCCTCCCCTGGGCGCTGAAGCGCCGGGTGCTGCGCCGCTTCTGGGGCTACCAGCTCGCGGACGACGCCCGTATCGGCCTGTCCTACATCTTTCCGGGCCACCTGGTGATGGGGGAAGGCGCCGAAATCGGCCACCTGAACGTCGCCATCCACCTGGAACGGATGGAATGCGGCGCGCATTCGATCATCGGGCGCTCCAACTGGATCACCGGCCACGGCCTGGGGGGCGGGCACTTCGAGCATCGGAACGGGCGCGACCCGGCGCTGCTGCTCGGCGAGCACGCCTCGATCACCAAGTCGCACATCATCGACTGCACCGACAAGGTCGAGATCGGCGCCTTCACCACCATCGCGGGCTATCACTCGCAGTTGATCACGCACGGGATCAACGTGCTCGAAAATCGGCAGGACTGCAAGCCGATCCGCATCGGCGCCTACTGCCTCGTGGGCACGCGCGTCACGGTGCTGGGCGGCGCGGCGCTGCCGGACCGCTCGGTGCTCGGCGCGGGTTCGGTCCTCATCAAGGCCCATACCGAGGAGCACGCGGTGTACGCGGGGCAGCCCGCGGCCAAGGTGAAGAACCTCGACCCCGAGGCGGCCTACTTCCATCGCGAGAGCGGCTTCGTGCACTGAGCCTTTTCGGTCCTCTGGCAGCGACTCGAGGGGCCCCGACACGAAGTGCGGGGCAAGCTGGGGGCGAGCTACTTCCGCACGCCCTCGACCAGCCAGTTCATCTTGAGGATCTGCTCGTCGCTCAGGCTCTGGCCCTTGGCGATGACGACGCGGCCCTCGTTGTCGCGCACATCGGCGGCAACGGCCTGGAACGGCTTCAGCTTGCCGGCGGCGATGTCCTGCTGGCGGGCCATCACCTCGTCCTGCACGGCCCTGGGCACCTTCGAGCCGAAATCGCCGACGCGGACCATGCCTTCCTTGACGCCGCCCCAGACGTTGCCGCTCTTCCAGCTGCCGTCGAGCACGGCGCGGGCGCGCTGCGTGTAGTAGTCGCCCCACTGGTGCGTGACCGCGACGACCTGGGCGTCGGGCGCGACCTTGCGCATGTCGGAGTGATAGGCGATCGCCAGCTTGCCGCGCTCCTGCGCGGCGGCCATCACGGCGGTCGATCCGGTATGGAAGGCGATCACGTCGACGTCCTGGTTGAACAGGGCCATCGCCGCCTCGCGCTCCTTCGGCGGGTCGAACCAGACGTCGAGCCACACCACCAAGACCTGCGCCTTCGGGTTGACCGAACGCATGCCCAGCGCGAACGCGTTGATGCCCTGCAGCACCTCGGGAATCGGAAAGCCCGCCACGTAGCCGGCGACGTTGGTCTTCGTCATCCGGCCGGCCGCGATGCCCGCGAGGTAGCGGCCTTCGTAGTAGCGCGCGTTGGCGGTGGCGACGTTGGGCGTGGTCTTGTAGCCGGTGATCGATTCGAACTTCACGTCGGGAAAATCGCGCGCGACCTTCAGCGTCGGCTCCATGTAGCCGAAGCTCGACGTGAAGATCAGCTTGTTGCCCTGCTGCGCGAGGTCGCGGATCACGCGCTCGGCATCGGCGCCTTCGGCCACGTTCTCGACGTAGGTGGTCTTGACCTTGCTGCCCAGCACGGCCTCGACGGTCTTGCGTCCGTTTTCATGCTGGCGCACCCAGCCGGCATCGGTGACGGGCGCGACGTAGACAAAGCCGATCTTCAGCGGATCGGCCTTCGGCGCGGGTTGGGAGAAAGCTGGGAGAAAGCAACAAGCGGCCGCAAGTGCGGCTGCGAGGTTTTTGTACATGGTAGTCCTCTACATGGCCCCGGAACGAAAAAACGGCGCTGCGGGGCAGCAGCGCCGATGCGTGATTTTACCGGGGCTGCAGTGCCGCGCTGGTGGCGATGCCAATTTCAGGCAAAGGTGTCGAACACGGCGTTGAGCCGGTCGACATAGGCTCGCTTGGCCGCCGCGTCGACGAAACTGCCCTCGAAGCTGTTCGCCGCGAGCTGCCACGCATGCTGCGCCGTGAGGCCGGTGGCTGCGAAGGTCTCGACGAAGTTCTGGTTCATGTAGCCGCCGAAATACGCCGGGTCGTCCGAATTGACGGTGGCGACCAGGCCGGCATCGAGCAGTTCGCGCAGGTTGTGCTGGCGCAGGTCGGGGAACACGCAGAGCTTGAGGTTCGACAGCGGACACACGGTCAGCGGAATGCGGTCCTGCGCCAGCCGCTTCATCAGCGCGGCATCCTTGGTGCTTTGCACGCCGTGGTCGACGCGCTCGACCTTGAGCACGTCGAGCGCGCTCCAGACATAGGCCGGCGGACCTTCCTCGCCCGCATGCGCGACCCGATGGAAGCCCAGTTCGCGGCAGCGCGCGAACACGCGCGCGAACTTCTCGGGCGGATGGCCGAGTTCGCTCGAATCCAGGCCGACGCCGATGAAGCGGTCCCGGAAGGGCAAAGCCTGTTCGAGCGTGGCGAAGGCGGACTCCTCGCTCAGGTGGCGCAGGAAGCACAGGATCAGGGCCGCGTCGACGCCCAGCTTCGCCTTGGCATCGACGCAGGCGCGATGCAGGCCGTCGATCACCGTCTGCATCGCGACGCCGCGCTCGGTGTGCGTCTGCGGGTCGAAGAACATCTCGGTGCGCACGACGTTGTCGGCCGCCGCGCGTTCCAGGTAGGCCCAGGCCATGTCGTAGAAGTCCTGCTCCTTCAGCAACACGCTGGCGCCGGCGTAGTAGATGTCGAGAAAGCTCTGCAGGTTGGTGAAGGCGTAGGCGGCACGCAGTTCTTCCACGCTGGCATAGGGAATGGCGACGCCGTTGCGCTGCGCCAGCGCGAAGATCAGCTCGGGCTCGAGCGACCCTTCGATGTGGATGTGCAGTTCGGCCTTGGGCATGGCGCGCAGCAGCGCGGGCAGGCGGTCGGCGGGGACGTCGCGGACGGTGCGTGGGGGAATGGTCATCAGCAGACTCCGAAGGTGATGCCGCTCATTTTGAGGTGGCGGCGGTAGAGGGACGAGGCCTTGTCGGCCACGGTATGAAGCTCGGCCCGGAGATCGAGCGGCAGCCGCTTGGGGCTTTGCGATTCGAGCACCGGCTTGTCCTGCAGGAAGATTTGGTCCTGGAAGGCGCGCACCGACGCCTCGTCGCGCTCGAAGTCGGAGGTCGCGAAGCGGAACCAGACGCGGCAGCGCTCGGCGTCGATCGGGCAGATGTGGAGCGCGATCGACTCCCGGTAGCCGTCGATGCCGACGCTCGCGGCTTCGGGCACCTTGGTGAGCACCGCCGCATAGGGCGCCGTGACCTCGTAGCTGTATTCGACCTGCGCCGGCGCAGTCGAGTTGACCGTCGACTGCGGCTGCCATGCCTTGCAGCCGGTCGCGCGCAGGCCGTCGGGCGTGGCCTCGACGCGGTAGTCGTCGATCGCGGCCATGTCGCGCGCGCCCAGCCAGCCCTCGTGCACGAAGCCGAAATGCGCCATGTCGAGGAAGTTCTCGACCAGGCGGGGGGCGCTGGTCTCGACGTCGTAGGGGCCGCAGCTGATCTTGCGCATGCGCGGGTCATCCTCGGCCGCGAAGGCGGGCAAGGGCGCATCGCCCTCCCCGTCGAGCCGGACCCACACCAGCCCCTGGGCCTCGACGGCGGCATGCACCGCGGCCCGATGCGTGGCCGGCGGCACGAACCCAGGCAGCGCCGGCACCTGGGTGCAGCGGCCGCCGGCCTCGAAGCGCCAGCCGTGGTAGGGGCATGCCAGCGCCGTTCGGCCCTCGCAGCGGACCAGGCGTCCGAGCGAGAGCTGCGCGCCGCGATGCGGACAACGGTCGGCCCAGGCATGGACGGCGGCGGCATCGTCGCGCCACAACACCAGGTTCGCGCCGAGCAGGCGCACCGCCAGCGGCGCGGCTGCAAGGTCGGCGGCCAGCGCCACCGGATGCCAGAGTTGTCTTTCGATCATCATCGTCAGAGCCGAAATGAAAAAGGGTTGCCCGAGGACAACCCTTCGCACCGGAAATCCGGTTCGTTGCCTTACTTCTTGTCGCCGCCCGGCACCTTGCCTTCGACGCCCTTGACGTAGAAGTTGACGCCGCTCAGGAACTTGTCGTCGGCCACCGCGCCGGCGGCCACCAATTCCTTGCCGTCCTGGTCGACGATCGGGCCCTTCCAGATCGAGAAGCTGCCGTCCTTCAGGCCCTTCTTGACTTCATCGATCTTGGCCTTGGCCTCGGCCGGCACGTCCTCGGCGATCGACACCAGGTCGATGGCGCCTTCCTTCACGCCCCACCAGGTCTGGCCGGTGGTCCACTTGCCGTCCAGCATGTCCTGGGTGGCCTTGGTGTAGTACGGCGTCCAGTTGATGATGGCCGAGGCCAGGTGGGCCTTCGGGCCGTAGGCGGTCATGTCCGAATCCCAGCCGAAGGCGCGCTTGCCCTTTTCCTGGGCGGTCTTCAGCACCGCCGGCGAGTCGGTGTTCTGGAACAGAACGTCGGCGCCGCCGTTGATCAGCGCGGTGGCGGCCTCGGTTTCCTTAGGCGGGCTGAACCATTCGTTGACCCACACCACCTTGGTCGAGATCTTCGGGTTGACCGACTGTGCGCCCAGCGTGAAGCTGTTGATGTTGCGCAGCACTTCGGGGATCGGCACCGAGCCGACCACGCCCAGCGTGTTGCTCTTGGTCATCGAGCCCGCGATGACGCCGGCCATGTAGGCGCCTTCGTAGGTGCGGCTGTCGTAGGTGCGCATGTTCTCGGCCGTCTTGTAGCCGGTGGCATGCTCGAACTTGACGTCCTTGTTGTCGGCCGCGACCTTGAGCATCGGCTCCATGTAGCCGAAGGTGGTGCCGAAGATCAGCTTGTTGCCCTGGCTCACCATGTCGCGGAACACGCGCTCGGCGTCGGCGCTCTCGGGCACGCTCTCGACGAAGGTGGTCTTGATCTTGTCGCCGAATTCCTTCTCGATCGCCTTGCGGGCGTTGTCGTGCGCGAAGGTCCAGCCGCCGTCGCCGACCGGGCCGACATAGGCGAAGGCGATGTTCAGCGGTGCCGCGGGTGCGGGTGCAGCGGCGCTCGGGGCCGCGGGCGCGGCGGCCGGTGCAGCGGCTTCTTCCTTCTTGCCGCAGCCGATGAGGGCGGCCGAAGCGACCGCGGTCAGGGCAGCCAGCTTGAGCAGGGAACGCTTGTTCAGGTCATTCATTGTTCGAATCCTCGAAGGAAGGGTTGGCGGAGAAACAAAAGGAAACTCGATTATGAGCCGGGGTAGAAGGGTTTCCCAATCGAGGCCGGCATGTTGACACGGATAAACGCCGGGTTGCGCGAGATCAGGGCCAGCACCACGATCGGCGCGATGTAGGTCAGCATGCTCAGGAACTGGCTCGGGATGTTGACCCCCGTGCTCTGCAGGTGGAAGCCCAGCATCGAGACGCCGCCGAACAGGTAGGCGCCGAGCAGCACCCGCACCGGCCGCCAGGTCGCGAAGGTGGTCAGCGCGAGCGCGATCCAGCCCCGGCCGGCGACCATGCCCTCGACCCACAGCGGCGTGTAGACCGTCGACAGGTAGGCGCCCGCCAGCCCGCACAAGGCACCGCCGACGATCACCGCCAGGAAGCGGATGCGGCGCACCGGGTAGCCCAGCGCATGCGAGGACTCGGGCGATTCGCCGACCGAGCGCAGCACCAGCCCGGCGCGCGTGCGATAGAGGAACCAGATCAGGCCGATGGTCAGCAACACGGCGAAATACACCATCGGATGGTGGCGGAACAGGGCCGGGCCCACCAGCGGGATGTCGCCCAGTACCGGCAGCGCGTAGGACACGCTCTCGGGCAGCTTGGCCTGCACGAAGTTGATGCCCGCGAAGGCCGAGAAGCCGACCCCGAACAGGCTCAGCGCCAGCCCGGTCGCGTACTGGTTGGTGTTGAGCCAGATCACCAGCACGCCGAAGAAGGCCGACAGCAGCGCCCCGGCTGCCATTCCGGCCAGGAAGCCCAACCAGGTGTTGTGTGTGACCACCACCGTGGCGAAGCCGGCGATGGCGGCGCACAACATGATGCCCTCGGCGCCGAGGTTCACGATGCCGGCCTTCTCGTTGATCAGCAGGCCCAGCGCGGCGATGGCCAGGACCGTGCCCGCGCTGAGCGTGGAGCCGAGCAGGAGTGCGTAGCTTTCCATCATGCGGCTCCTTCGGTGGGGCGAGCCACCGGTGCGGTCAAGGGTGTGCTGGCTTGCAGCGATCCCGTCCCCTCGGTCGAGGCGACGGGCCTGACCGTCGACTTGCGCTTGATCCGGTAGGCGATCAGCGTGTCGCAGGCCAGCAGCGTGAACAGCAGCAGGCCCTGGAACACGCCGGTCAGCGATTTCGGCAGCCCGAGGCGCGACTGGGCGAGTTCGCCGCCGATGTAGAACATGCTCATGAGAATGGCGGAGAAGATCATGCCGACCGGATGCAGCCGGCCGACGAAGGCCACGATGATCGCCGCGAAGCCGTAGCCCGCCGGCACATAGGGCGTGAGTTGGCCGATCGGGCCGGCCACTTCGAGCGCGCCCGCCAGGCCGGCTGCGCCGCCCGAGGTGAGCAGCGCGATCCAGACCGCGCGCCGGGCCGAGAAGCCGGCATAGCGCGCCGCCGCCGGCGCCAGCCCGCCGACCTGCTGCGCGAAGCCAGCCCGGGTGCGGAACAGGAACACCCACAGCGCAGCCGAGCCGGCCAGCGCGATCAAGAGGCCGATGCTCACGCGCGAGCCCTTCATGAGGCGCGGGATCTGGGTCACCGCGTCGAAGGTCTTGGTCTGCGGGAAGTTGTAGCCCTGCGGGTCCTTCCAGGGCCCGTAGACCATGTAGCCCAGCAGCAGCACTGCCACGTAGACCAGCATCAGGCTCACGAGAATCTCGCTGGCGTTGAACTTGTCGCGCAGGAAGGCCACGATGGCGGCCCAGAACATGCCGCCCAGGATGCCCGCGACCAGGATCGGGACCACGATCCAGCCGCCGGTGGATTTGTCCGCCAGCAAGGCGACCCCGCCGGCCGCGAGAGCGCCGAACACGAATTGTCCTTCGGCGCCGATGTTCCAGACGTTGGAGCGGAAGCACACCGCGAGGCCGAGCGCGATGATCAGCAGCGGCGTCGCCTTGACCATCAGCTCGCCCAGCGCATAGCTGCTCTTGATCGGCTCCCAGAAGAAGACCGCCAGGCCCTTGACCGGGTCCTTGCCGAGCAGGGCGAACAGCACCATGCCGATCAGCACGGTGACCAGCAAGGCAAGGATCGGCGAGCCATAGCTCCAGAAGCGGGAGAGCTGCGGGCGGGGTTCGAGCTTAAGCATGGGCCACCTCCGAGGATGACTTCGCGGCGTGTTGCGGGGCGTCCCAGAGGCCGCTCATCCACTCGCCGATCTGCGGCACCGTGGCGGCGGCGCGATCGATCGAGGGCGACAGGCGGCCCTTGGCGATGACGTGCAGGCGGTCGCAGATCTCGAACAGTTCGTCGAGTTCCTCACTGACCACCAGCACGGCGCAACCGGCGTCGCGCAGCGCCAGGATCTCGCCGCGGATCAGGGCCGCGGCGCCGACGTCGACGCCCCAGGTCGGCTGCGAGACGATGAAGATCTTCGGGTCGGCGTCGATCTCGCGGCCGACGATGAACTTCTGCAGGTTGCCGCCCGAGAGCGAGCGCGCCGCCGCGTTCGGCCCGCCGGCCTTGACGTTGAAGCGGTTGATGATGGCGCTCGCGTGCTGCTGCAGCGCGCCGGTGCGGATCCAGCCGCCGCGGCCGACCGCGTTGCTGCGCGTCAGCAGCATGTTCTGCGCCAGTCCCAGCGTGGGCACCGCACCGCGGCCCAGCCGCTCCTCGGGCACGAAATGCAGCCCCAGCGCGCGCCGCCGGCGCGGCCTGAAATGGGCCGCGGGCTGGCCGAAGACCTCGATCATGCGGGCCTCGGCCCGGGTGTCCTCGCCCGACAAGGCGTAGAGCAGTTCCTTCTGGCCGTTGCCCGAGACACCGGCGATGCCGACCACCTCGCCGGCCCGCACGTCGAGCGAGATGCCGTCGAGGTCGACCCCGAACTGGTCCTCGCGCGCCAGGCTCAGGCCCTTGACCCGCAAGGCCACGCCGCCGACCTTCACCGGACGGTGCTGCAGCGGCGGCGGCTCGGCGCCGATCATCAGCCGCGACAGCGATTCGTTGGATTCATTCTGCGGGTTGCAGACACCCGTGACCTTGCCGCCGCGCAGCACGGTGCAGGCGGTGCACAGCTCGCGGATCTCATGCAGCTTGTGGCTGATGTAGAGGATGCTGCAGCCCTCGGATGCCAGCTTCTTGAGCACCACGAACAGCTTCTGGACCGCCTGCGGCGTCAGCACCGAGGTCGGTTCGTCGAGGATCAGCAGCTTGGGGTCGGTCAGCAGCGCGCGGATGATCTCGACCCGCTGCATCTCGCCGACCGACAGCGTGTGGACCGGCCGCGCGGGGTCGATGTCCAGCCCGTATTCGGCCGCCTTGGACTCGACCCGGCGCGCCACCTCGGCCAGCGCCAGGCTCTTTTCGAGCCCGAGCCAGACGTTCTCGGCCACGGTCAGGGTGTCGAACAGGCTGAAGTGCTGGAACACCATGCTGATGCCGAGCGCCCGCGCCTCCTGCGGGTTGCGCACGTTGGCAGGCTGGCCGTTGAACATGACGCTGCCTTCATCGGGCTTCACGGAGCCGTAGATGATCTTCATGAGCGTCGATTTACCGGCGCCGTTCTCGCCGAGGACCGCGTGGGTCTCGCCGGGTTCGACCGTCAGCGAGACGTCGCTGTTGGCGACCACCGCGGGATAGCGCTTCGTGATGTGCGCGAGCTGGAGTCTGTGGATCGTCATGCCTGTGCCTGGCCTTTGGGTTTTAGCGACGCATTGTCGTCAGTGTCCGCCGATATAGATGAACTTGAACAGGAAAACGCCGCCGATCAGCCACACCATCCAGTGCACCTGCCGTGCCTGGCCGGTGAACAGCTTCAGCACCGCGTAGGTGATGAAGCCGAAGGCCAGGCCGTTGGCGATCGAATAGGTGAAGGGCATGGCCAGCGCCGTGACCGCCGCCGGGATCACCTCGGTCGTCTCGTCCCAATCGAGTTCGGTCAGTTCCCTAAGCATCAAACAGGCCACGAAGAAGAGCGCGGGCGCCGTGGCATAGGCCGGCACCGCGCCGGCCAGCGGCGAGATCACCAGGGCCGCCAGGAACAGGACCGCCACCGTCAGCGCCGTGAGGCCGGTGCGCCCGCCCGCCTGCACCCCGGCCGCGCTTTCCACATAGGCGGTGGTGCTGGAGGTGCCGAGCAGCGAGCCCGCGAAGATCGCGCCGCTGTCGGCCAGCAGCGCCTTGTTGAGCCGGTCCATCTTGGCCGGTACCAGCAGGCCGGCGCGGCGCGCCACGCCCATGAGGGTGCCGGTGGCGTCGAACAGCTCGACCAGGAAGAACACCAGGATCACGTTGAGGATGCCGCCCGAGAGCGCGGACTTGATGTCCAGCTGCAGGAAGGTCGGCGCGATCGACGGCGGCGGCGCGAAGACGCCATGGAACACGTTGCCGCCGAAGAAGAAGGACAGCACGGTCACCGCGATGATGCCGATCAGGATCGCGCCCGGCACCTTCAGCCGGTCGAGCACCACGATCAGGAAGAAGCCCAGCGTCGCCAGCACCACCTGGGGCGTGTGCAGGTCGCCGAGCGTGATGTAGGTGGCCTTCGAGGGCGCCACGATGCCGGCGCTCTTGAGCGCGATGATCGCCAGGAACAGCCCGATGCCGACCGTGATCGCGATCCGGATCGAATGCGGGATGCCCCGGATGATCAGCTCGCGCAGCTTGAACACCGTGACCAGCAGGAACAGGCAGCCCGAGACGAACACCGCGCCCAGCGCCGCCTGCCAGGTGAAGCCCATCTGGCCGACCACCACGTAGGCGAAGTAGGCGTTCAGGCCCATGCCCGGCGCCAGCGCGATCGGGTAGTTGGCGTACAGCGCCATGATGCCGGTGCCCAGGGCGGCGATCAGGCACGTGGCGACGAACACGGCGTCCTTCGGCATGCCCGCGTCGCCGAGGATCGACGGGTTGACGAAGATGATGTAGGCCATCGTCAGGAAGGTGGTGAGGCCCGCCACCAGCTCGGTGCGCACCGTGGTGCCGTGCTCGCTGAGCTTGAATATCCGCTCGGCCCAGCCGCCCGCGGCAGGCCGCGGCATGAGGGCGCGCTCATCGAGCTCGAGCACTTGTTCTGTCCGGTTCATCGCTGTTGTCTCCATCTCGTTTCTTGGGGTCCGTGGCGTTCCTGTCCGTGTCGCGACGCCGGCGCGAAATCTCGAATCGGTCTATTCGGGCGCCGGCGCGCCGGGGGGCGGCCGCAGCGACGCCGCCACCGCCTTGGTCCGCTCGCGCAGCCAGCGCGCCGAGCTCGACGAATGGGTGCGCTCGTGCCACAGCTGGTAGTACATGAGGCGCGGCAGCGGCACCGGGCAGTCGAGGATCGCGACCGGCAGCCGGTTGACGAAGCGCTCGCAGTACTGGCGGCCCGTGGTGAGCACCAGCAGGCTCGACGCGACCATGTCGGGGATCAGCCCGAAGTGGGCGCAGCGCGCCATGATGTTGCGCTGCCGGCCCATCTCGTCGAGCATCTGGTCGATGATCCCGCGCGCGCCCGGATGCAGCGGCGTCGGCGCGATGTGCTCGGCCGCGAGCCAGCTCTCGAGGTCCCAGCCGCGGCGCACCGCCGGATGGTCCTTGCTGACCAGGGAGACGATCTCGTCGCCGAAGAGGCGTGCCATGTGCAGGTCTTCCGGCGGCTTGAGCCAGTTGCCGATCACCAGGTCGACCTGCCCGAGCGACAGGTGCGCGTGGTAGTCCGTGTCGGAGGACAGCGGATGGATCTCGATGTGGCACAGCGGCGCCTGGCTCTTGATCTGCGCCACCAGCATCGGCAGGAACTGCGGGTCCATGTAGTCGCTGGCGGCGATCCGGAAGGTGGTGGCCGCGGTCTGCGGATCGAAGCCGCGGGCGTCGCTGAACAGGACCTCGGCCGAGCGCAGGATGGCGGCCGCCGGCTCGATCATGCGCAGCCCGGCATCGGTCGGCACCATGCCCGAGCCCGAGCGCACCAGCAGCGGATCGCCCGAGAGCTCTCGCAGCCGCTTCAGGGCGGCCGAGACGGCGGGCTGGTACATCCCCAATCGGATGGCGGCTCGCGAGACGCTGCGGTCGGTCAGCACGGTGTGAAGAACCCTGATGAGATGAAGATCGATCTTGTCGAGAAGCGCCTGGTCTCTCATGTCTGCCCGCCATGGTCTGGAATGTGCGGGCAGTTATACAGCGCGGCAATCACATGAAAAGGCCCTCAGGCGCCGGCCTGCACCGCGGTGATCGCGTTCAGGATCGCCTCGCTGGTGGCCGGCGCCCGCAGCGGCGGGTCGACCTTGTGGTCGCCGGCCGCCGACACCGCGTCGCGGATCGCGAAGAAGACCGAGAACGGCAGCAAGAGCGGCGGCTCGCCGACCGCCTTGCTGCGGTGGATCGAGTCCTCGACGTTCTGGCCCTCGAACAGCCGCACGTTGAACACCGGCGGGCAGTCGTTGGCGGTCGGGATCTTGTAGGTGCTGGGCGCATGCGTGGTCAGCAGGCCGGTCTTGGGGTGCCAGACCAGCTCTTCGGTGGTGAGCCAGCCCATGCCCTGGATGAAGGCGCCCTCGACCTGGCCGATGTCGACCGCCGGGTTCAGCGACTTGCCGGCATCGTGCAGGATGTCGGCGCGCAGCAGCTTCCACTCGCCGGTCAGCGTGTCGACGACCACCTCGCTCACGGCCGCGCCGTAGGCGAAGTAATAGAACGGCCGGCCGAACATCCGGTCCTTGTCCCAGGAAAGGCCCGGCGTGGCATAGAAGCCGTCGGACCAGAGCTGCACGCGGTCGAGGTAGGCCTCGCCGACCACCGTGCCGAAGGGCAGCGTGCGGCCGTTGACCTCGACCTTGTCGTTGGCGAAGCGCACCTGCGAAGCGTCGCCGCCGTGGCGCGCCGCGGCGCAGGCGGCCAGCCGCTCGCGAATCTGGCGCGCCGCGTCCTGCGCCGCCTTGCCGTTGAGGTCGGCGCCGGTCGAGGCGGCGGTGGCCGAGGTGTTGGCCACCTTCTGGGTGTCGGTGGCCGTGACCCGCACGCTCTCGAAGCTGACGCCGAGCTCGTGCGCCACCACCTGCGCCACCTTGGTGTTGAGGCCCTGCCCCATCTCGGTGCCGCCGTGGTTCACGAGGATCGAGCCGTCGGTGTAGACATGGACCAGCGCGCCGGCCTGGTTGAAGTGCTTGACGTTGAACGAGATGCCGAACTTGAGCGGGGCCAGCGCGATGCCGCGCTTGAGCACCGGGCTCCTCGCATTGAAGGCCGCGATCTCCCCGCGCCGCGCGCGGTAGCCGCTGCTGGCCTCCAGATCGGCCACCAGCTCATGGATGATGTTGTCGCTGACCGTCTGGCCGTAGGGCGTGACGTTGTTCTCGCCCTTGCCGTAGAAGTTGATGCGCCGGACGTCGAGCGGGTCGCGGCCGAGTTCGCGCGCCACGCTGTCGAGGATGTTCTCGATCGCGATCGCGCCCTGGGGCCCGCCGAAGCCGCGGAAGGCGGTGTTGCTCTGCGTGTGGGTCTTGCCCGAGTAGCCGTGCATGGCGACGTCGGGCAGCCAGTAGGCATTGTCGAAATGGCACAGCGCGCGCGTCATCACGGGGCCGGACAGGTCGGCCGAGTGGCCGGCGCGCGAGACCATCGAGATCTCGGCGCCGAGGATGCGGCCCTCGTCGTCGTAGCCGACCTCGTATTCGTACCAGAAGCAGTGGCGCCGGCCGGTGATCATGAAGTCGTCGTCGCGGTCCAGCCGCAGCTTGACCGGGCGCTGCAGCCTCGCTGCAGCGATCGACGCCACGCAGGCGAACAGCGCCGACTGCGATTCCTTGCCGCCGAAGCCGCCGCCCATGCGCCGGCACTCGACGTGCACCTCGTTCGCCTGCAGGTGCAGGGCATGCGCCACCAGGTGCTGCATCTCGCTCGGATGCTGGGTCGAGCAATGGACATGCAGCGCGCCGCCCTCCTTCGGGATCGCGTAGCTGATCTGGCCTTCGAGGTAGAACTGCTCCTGGCCGCCGACATCCAGCTCCGCCTTCAGGCGATGCGGCGCCTTGGCGATCGCGGCCTGGGCGCCGCCCTCGTTCGTGCTGCGCACTAGGTGCATCGGCGGCACGACGTACTGGCCCCTGGCGTGCGCGTCCTGCGGGGTCAGCACCGGCGGCTCGGCCTCGATGTCGAGCGCGTCCCTGGCGCCGGCCGCGGCACGGCGGGCGGCGTCGCGCGTCTCGGCGATCACCGCGAACACCGGCTGGCCCAGGTAGCGGATGTCGCCGCTGCAGAGGATCGGGTCGTCGTGGACGATCGAGCCGCAGTCGTTGCTGCCCGGGATATCGGCCGCCGTGAGCACGGCGACCACGCCCGGCATCGCGCGGATCGCGTCCAGCCGGAGGCCCTTGAGCCGGCCATTGGCCACCGGCGACAGGCCCAGCGCGCAGTGCAGCGTGCCGGCGAGCTCGGGAATGTCGTCGATGTAGGTGGCTTCGCCGGCCACGTGCAACGCGGCCGACTCGTGCGGCCGGCTGATGCCGACGCGGGCGCCGCCGTCGTGCGCCTCGGCCTCGGCCTTGGCGTCGATGCGCGCGGCGGCATTGGTGAGGTAGTCGGCGAAGGCCTCGGCCGACTGGAACAGGCTGGGATCAAGAGGTTTGTTCATGTCAATGCTCCACTACGCGATCGCGTGACCCGCGACGCATGAAACCGGCGCAGCCGAATACCAGGGATACCGCGGAACCGGCTATGCCGGGCCGCCGGTATCGCCCCCCTTGAGGGGGGAGGCGCCGCAGGCGCTTCGGGGGGTGTTTCATTTCAGGCTCCTTGCACGGTGTCGAGGGCGGCATGGGGCATCACGCTCCAGACGCTGGTGGCTGCCACCGGCAGCGGGTCCTGGGTGCGTGTTTCCAGCCACAGGCGCTGCAACAGGTTCTGCGCCACCTGCAACCGATAGTCGGCGCTGGCGCGCATGTCGGTCAGCGGCGTGAAATCCTGCGCCAGCGCGCGCTTGGCGGCATTGACGCTGCCCTGGGTCCAGGGTTTGCCGGCCAGGGCGGCCTCGGCCTGGGCCGCGCGCTTCACGGTCGCGGCCATGCCGCCGAAGGCCAGGCGGATCTCTTTCACCACCTCGCCGTCGAGCGCGATCGAGAAGCAACCGCACAGGGCCGAGATATCGCAGTCGAAGCGCTTGCTGATCTTGTAGGCGCGCACCTGGCGCCGGAGCGCGGCGAGCGGCACCGCGAGGCCCTGCACGAACTCGCCGGGTTCGAGGCGGTTCTTCATGTAGTCGAGGTAGAACTCGGGCAGCGGCATGCGCCGCACGCGCTCGCCGCGGCGCAGTTCGATCTCGGCATCGAGCGCCATCAGCACCGGCGGCGAATCGCCGATCGGCGAGCCGTTGGCGACATTGCCGCCCATGGTGCCGGCATTGCGGATCGGCGGTGAGGCGAAACGCAGCCAGACATCGGTCAGGCTGGGCAGGCGTTGCGCCAGCGCTCGGAAGGCGTTCTCGAGCGAGGCGCCGGCACCGATGTAGAGCTCGGCCGTCGTGCCGCTGCCGCGCTCCTCGACCACCTTCATCCCGGCGACGTCGCCGACCGAGATGATGTCGCCGAGGTCGCGGAACTGCTTGTTGACCCACAGGCCGACGTCGGTCGAGCCGGCGAGCAGCTGGGCGGCCGGCTTGGCCTCGCGCAGCGCGGCGAGCTCGGCCAGCGTGGTCGGCGCGTGGAAGTGGTCGATGCGCTGGCCCAGGGGGGCGGCGTAGTCGAAGGTGCTGTCGTGCTTCAGGCTGGCGAGCGCCGCCACCACGGGGGCGGTGTCGAGCCGGACGCCGGGCAGGTCGAACATGCGCTGGCCGGCGTCGAGGATCGGCCGGTAGCCGGTGCAGCGGCAGAGGTTGCCCGACAGCTCGTCGGCCAGCTGCTGGCGGGTCGGCTGGGTGCCGCCTTCCTGGTGGTGCTCGTAGGTCGCCCACAGCGACATCACGAAGCCGGGGGTGCAGAAACCGCACTGCGAGCCATGGCAGTCGACCATCGCCTGCTGCACCGGATGCAGGCGCTGGACCGAATGCTTCTCGTGACGGGTGGCGTCGTGTCCGTGGCCGCACTGCGCCTTCAGGTCCTCGACCGTGAACAGGGCCTTGCCGTGCAGCGTCGGCAGGAACTGGATGCAGGCATTGACCGTCGCGAGGCGCAGGCCGCCGACCGCGCCCTGCTCGCCCGGCTCGGCCAGCTCGCCGATCACCACCGTGCATGCACCGCAATCGCCCTCGTTGCAGCCCTCTTTGGTGCCGGTGCAGCGGGCGTCCTCGCGCAGCCAGTCGAGCACCGAGCGGGTCGGGTGGACGCCGCTGACATCGACGATGCGGCCGCGATGGAAGAAACGGATCGGTTGGGTGCTCGGGGTCATGCTGGTTTCTCGTGGGGCTGCGCTGCTGACGATCAAAAAACGGGCCAACTGGAAGTTAGTCCCTGGCGACGCCGGATGCATACGGCCGGCACCATAGCGCCTATGTGGACGCTGGTATGTGACGCTGGGGAAAACCCTGGGGTCGGAGCCTATTGTGAGCCTGGGCGGTGCCGGTATCCAGGCCTGTATCCGTGGTCCGTTCGACGTTCCGGGGGCGTGCGCCCAACAAGCGAAGGCGCTGTTGGGGGTCAACAGGTGTTGACCTGAGCAGCTCACGGTTCACGCGCCATGCCTGAACGGGAGGCATGTGGCATTCTTGAGCCGGGCCGTTGTCGCACCAGTGGACCTCGCTCGTCGTGGAGATGGCACAGCCATCGTCCATGCCTCAGCGCCCAACCCTCGGAGTCGCCCCATGAGAAAGCTCATCGCATCCACCTTCGTCTCACTCGACGGCGTCATGCAGGCGCCGGGCGGCCCCGAGGAAGATCCTGGCGGCGGTTTCGCCTTCGGCGGCTGGACGTTCAACCACTGGGACGAGGCCATGGGCCGCTCCATGAACGGCTTCGACGGCAAGGACCGCGAGCTGGTGCTCGGCCGCAGGACCTACGAGATCTTCGAGGCGTACTGGCCGTATCAGCCGGCCGACAACCCGATCGCGCAGACGCTCAACGCGGCCAAGAAGCACGTGGCCTCGCGCACGCTGAAGAAGCTGCATTGGAACAACTCGACGCTCCTGCGCGGAAACGTCATCGCGGCGGTCGCGGCGCTCAAGTCAGAGGCGGGACAAGACCTGCAGATCATCGGCAGCGGCAACCTGATCCAGACGCTGCAGGCCGCATCGCTGATCGACGAGTACAACGTGTGGACCTTCCCCGTCGTGCTCGGACGCGGCAAGCGGCTGTTCGAAGCCGCAGCGAAGCCCGGCGCGCTGCGGCTCGTCGCTTCGCAAGCCTCGGCCACCGGTGTCGTGATGAGCACCTACGTGCCGGCCGGCGACGTCCCGCTCGGATCGTTTGTGCAGGCCGAGCCGAGCGCGAAGGAAGTCGAAAGGCGCGCGAAGCTGGCGCGCGAGGTGAGCTGAACGCTTCGGTGCCAGGCACTTCCCGACCGGCTGCTGTCGGGCCAGCCAGGAATTCAGACTTTTAACCCATGAAGCGGAGCCCGCCCCCTCACCGCTCCGTGAACAGCTCCCGGATCACCTGCCGCAGCCAGCGGTTCGCCGCATCGGCCTCGAAGCGCTTGCTCCAGTGCAACGACACACTGAAGTCGCGCAGCGGAAAGGCCGGCTCGACGATCGCGTAGCCGCCCTCTGCCGCAAAGCCGCGGGCGATGTTGCGCGGCATCACCACCGCCAGGTCGGTGGCCCGGACGATCGCCGGCAGCACCATGAAATGCTCGGTCGTCAGCCGGACCCGGTCCTCGAGGTTGAGCAACTGCAGGATCCGCAGCGTTTCGGCATGGGTGCGCACGGCGACGTACTCGAGGGTCTGCAGCGCATCGAGCAGCGCTCGGCCGCCGCGTCGCCGGCGCGTGAACGGATGCCCCTCCCGCAGCAGCACGATGTAGCGGTCCTTGAGCAGCAGGGCGCGCTGGGTGTCGCGCACCTTCGGCAGGAAGCCGAAGGCGAAGTCGACGCGGCCGTTGTCGAGCGCCGGTGCGATGTCGGCAGGCTGCAGGGGCAGCGTCTCCAGCCGCACCCCCGGCGCCAACTCGCCCAGCCTGGCCATCAGCACCGGCAGGAAGCGGCCCTCGCCGATGTCGCTCATGTGGATGCGGAAAGTCTTGTGCGAAGCCGAGGGCTCGAAGCGGTCGGGCTCGTTGAGCGCCTCCTCCAGCGTGCCGAGCGCCGCCTGCACCGCCACCGCCAGCCGGTCGGCGCGCGGCGTCGGCGCCACGCCGCCCGGCGCCCGCACGAAGAGCGCGTCCTTGAGCAGCAGCCGCAGCCGGCCCAGCCCATGGCTGGCGGCCGGCTGGGTCAGGCCCAGCGACTCGGCGGCCCGGCTCACGCTGCGCGCCCGGTAGACGGCGTCGAACAGCCGCAGCAGGTTCAGGTCGATCGAATCGATATGCATGGCGTTCATGTTGCTTAGTCCGAATATTTTATTGATCGCAGGTCGCCTCCCCGCGACACTGGCGGCCGGCCTCGCAGCCGACCCACAAAGAGAAGGAGACACACCATGCGCACGATCCGTCAACGAACGGCATTCGCCGTTCCGTCTTGCGCCGCACCATCCGGCCAATAGGAGCCCCTTCTCATGGAAGTCTCATTCAGCAAGGAAATCGAGGCGCTGCGCCTCGGTGCCGGCGACACCTTTCACGGCGAGGGCATCCTCGCGATCACCAAGGGGCTGCTGCAGTCCGGCGTGGCCTACGTCGGCGGCTACCAAGGCGCACCCGTGTCGCACCTGCTCGACGTCATGGTGCAGGCCAAGCCCTACATGGACGAGCTCGGCGTCCACGTCGAGGCCTGCTCGAACGAGGCGTCGGCGGCGGCGATGCTGGGCGCGTCGATCCACTACCCGCTGCGCGGCGCCGTCACCTGGAAATCGATAGTCGGCACCAACGTGGCGGCCGACGCACTGTCCAACCTGTCGTCGCCGGGCGTCAAGGGCGGCGTGCTGATCGTGGTCGGCGAAGACTACGGCGAAGGCGCCTCGGTGATCCAGGAGCGCACCCATGCCTACGCGCTGAAGTCCAGCATGTGCCTGCTCGACCCGCGGCCCGATCTCGGCGTGATGGTGAACATGGTCGAGCACGGCTTCCGCCTGTCCGAGTTCTCCAACATGCCCTGCATGATGGAGCTGCGCATCCGCACCTGCCATGTGCGCGGCAGCTTCGAATGCAAGGACAACCTGCCGCCGGCGATCTCGACACGCGCACTCATGGAAGAGCCGGCCGGCTTCGACTACATGCGGCTCGCACACCCGCCGGTCACCTTCCGGCACGAGAAGCTCAAGGGCGAGGAGCGGCTGCCGGCCGCCCGCCGCTACATCGCGCAACACAAGCTCAACGAGCTGATCCCGGGCACCCATGCCGACCTCGGCATCGTGGTGCAGGGCGGGCTGTACAACGCGCTGATCCGCAGCCTGCAGCAGCTCGGCCTGGCGGATGCCTTCGGCGCCACCGACATTCCGCTGCTCGTGCTCAACGTCGCCTACCCGCTGGTGCCCGAGGAAGTCGCGGATTTCTGCATCGGCAAACGCGCAGTGCTGGTGGTGGAAGAAGGCCAACCCGAGTACATCGAGCAGGAGATCGCGACGCTGCTGCGCAGGCGCGACATCCAGACGCCGCTGCACGGCTGCGACATGCTGCCGGCCGCGGGCGAATACGGCGTCGAGGTGCTGGCGACCGGCCTCGGCCGCTTCGCGCAACGCTACCTTCCCGACCATTCGCACGACTCGGCCAGGTCATGGCTGGCCGGCAACAACGACCGCCGCGCCGCGGTGGCGGCGAAGCTCGATGCGCCGCTGCCCAACCGGCCGCCGAGCTTCTGCATCGGCTGCCCCGAACGGCCGGTGTTCGCCGCGCTCAAGCTGGCGCAGCAGGACAGCGGCCCGGTGCACATCGCGGCCGACATCGGCTGCCACGCCTTCGGCACCTTCGAGCCCTTCTCGATGGGGCATTCGATCCTCGGCTACGGCATGAGCCTGGCGAGCCGCGCCGGCGTGTCGCCGATGATGCAGCGGCGCGCGTTGTCGATCATGGGCGACGGCGGCTTCTGGCACAACGGCCTGCTCACCGGCGTGCAGAGCGCGCTCTTCAACGGCGACGACGCGGTGCTTCTGATCTTCAAGAACGGCTACACCTCGGCCACCGGCACGCAGGACATCATCTCGACGCCCGACGAGGAGGTGAAGGCGCGCGCGGTCGACAAGCAGCAGAGCCTGGTCGACAAGAACCAGACCATCGAGGCGACGCTGAAGGGGCTGGGCGTGCAATGGCTGCGCACGGTCCACACCTACGACGTCGACAAGATGCGCAAGACGCTCAACGACGCCTTCACGAGCGACTTCAACGGCCTCAAGGTGATCATCGCCGAGGGCGAATGCCAGCTCGAGCGCCAACGCCGGATCAAGCCGTGGATCGCCAGCCTGCTTCAGCGCGGCGAGCGCGTGGTGCGCGTGAAGTACGGCGTCGACGAGGACGTCTGCAACGGCGACCACGCCTGCATCCGGCTGTCGGGCTGCCCCACGCTGACGATCAAGGACAACCCCGATCCGCTCAAGGTCGACCCGGTGGCCGTCGTGATCGACGGCTGCGTCGGCTGCGGCCTGTGCGGCGCCAATGCGCATGCGGCCACGCTGTGCCCGAGCTTCTACAGGGCCGAGGTGGTGCAGAACCCCAAGTGGCACGAAAGACTTCTGCACAGCCTGCGCGGTGCCGTGGTGCGCGCCCTCCAACCCGCATGACGACCCCATGAACCGAACCCAACCGATCACCCTCCTGATCTGCGCCCTCGGCGGCGAAGGCGGCGGCGTGCTGACCGAATGGCTGGTCGACACCGCGCGCCACGCCGGCTACGCCGCGCAGAGCACCTCGATCCCCGGCGTGGCGCAGCGCACCGGCGCCACCACCTACTACGTCGAGGTCTTCCCGGTGCCGCTGGCCGAGCTCGGCGGCCGGCGGCCGGTGTTCAGCCTGAGCCCGGTGCCGGGCGCGCTCGACGCCATCGTCTCGTCCGAGCTGCTCGAGACCACCCGCCAGATCGGCAACGGCATGAGCGCGCCGGAACGCACCGTCGTCATCAGCTCGTCGGCCCGCACGCTGACCACCGCCGAACGCATGCAGCCCGGCGACGGCCGCGCCGATGCCGGGCGCCTGCTCGAGGTCGTCAAGGCCTTCAGCCGCGAGCACCACGTGTTCGACATGGGCGCGGCGGCGCGCGAGGCCGGCACCGTGGTCAGCGCCGTGATGCTCGGCGCGATCGCCGGCAGCGCGCTGTTCCCGTTTCCGCGTGAAGCGTACGAGCGCGTGGTGCGCGGCGGCGACATCCGCGCACCGGAGAAGCTCGGCAAGATGGCTGCTGCCAGCCTGCGCGGCTTCGCGGCGGCCTTCGACGCCGTGAACACGCCGCGCGAGCAGGCCGCGATGGTCAGCCGCCTGCTGGACACCCCGCGTGGCGAGGGCGCGCTTGCGCAGACGTTGCCGTCGGCGGTGGCCGCCCAGTTTCCGACGCCGGTGCACGACCTGCTCGCGCTCGGCCATGCCCGCGTGCTCGACTACCAGGACGCCGGCTACGCCGCGCGCTATGTGGAACGGCTGGCCCGGGTGCTGGCGGCCGAACGGGCGGCCGACCCCGCGGCAGCCCACGGCTTCGCGACCACCCGCGAGATGGCGCGCTGGCTCGCGCTGTGGATGGCCTTCGACGACATCGTGCGGGTGGCCGAACTCAAGAGCCGGGCCAGCCGGGCCCAGCGGGTGCGCAGCGAGGTGAAGGCCGGCGAGGACGACATCCTCAAGGTCTACGACCACTTCAAGCCCGGCGCGCCGGAGTTCGCGGCGCTGCTGCCGGCCGCGCTCGCCCACCGCGTGACGGCCTGGGACCGGCGCCGCGCGACACCCTGGGCGATGCCGCTCAAGATCGGCAGCCATTCGGTGGCCGGCATGGCGGCGCTGCGCCTGCTGGCTTCGCTGCGCTGGCTGCGCAAGCGCGGCAGCCGCTTCGCCGAAGAACAGGTGCTGATCGATCGCTGGCTCGACGCCGTCGTCGCCGGCACCCGCAGCGACTGGCGGCTGGGCCACGAGATCGCGCTCTGCGGCCGCCTCATCAAGGGTTACGGCAGCACCAACGAGCGCGGCAAGAACAACCTGCTGCACGTGATCGGCCACCTGGCAACGGCCCCGCTGGCCGATGGCTCGCCGTCCGCGCGCGCCACGGCGATCGCCGCCGCCCGCGAGGCCGCGCTGGCCGACGACGCCGGCAACGCGCTCGATGCCGCGCTGGTGCGCCATGGCGCACCGCCGCGGCCGGTGAAGGCGCAGCCGATCCGCTGGATGAAGCGGCCGCCGCAGTCGGCGGCGGGCCATCGCCACTGAACGCCCGCGAACGCCGGCGCTGCCGGCGTCGGTCCTGAAATCAAGAAAGAGGAGACTCCCCATGGACGAACGAGCAACCCGCTTCCGCCGACGCACCCTGTCCGCCTGCACCGCCCTTGCCCTGGCGCTCGCGGCCTCCGGCACCGCGCTGGCGCAATCCTGGCCGAGCAAGCCGGTGAAGATCCTGGTCGGCTTTCCGCCCGGCGGCGTGGCCGACATCATGGCGCGCTCGATCGCGCCGCTGATGTCCGAGACGCTCGGCCAGCCGGTGGTGGTCGAGAGCCGTGCCGGCGCCAACGGCAACGTGGCCGCCGATGCGGTGGCCAAGGCCCCGGCCGACGGCTACACGCTGGCGCTGACCAGCACGGGCATCGAGTCGGTCAATCCCTTCCTGTTCGGCAAGATGCCCTTCGATCCCGACAAGGACCTGGTGCCGGTGGCCGCCACCGGCCGCATCCAGCTCTTCCTCACGACCCGGCCGGGGCTGGCCGCCAACGACGTCGACGCTTTCGTTCGCTACGCCAGGGCCAATCCGGGCAAGCTGTCCTTCGGCTCCGCCGGGTCCGGCAGCACGCCGCACCTGGTCGGCGAACTGTTCAAGCAGAGCGCCGGGATCTATGCCGTGCACGTGCCCTATCGCGGCGCCGCGCCGGCGCTGCAGGACCTGCTGGCGAGCCAGATCGACTTCTTCTTCGACCCGGGCATCTCGTTCGCGAACGTGCGCGCCGGCAAGCTGAAGATGCTGGCGGTCGCGAGCGGCCAGCGTTCAACGCTGTTCCCCGAGGTGCCCACCTTGGCCGAGCGCGGCTACAAGAACATGGACTACGACACCTGGTTCGGCCTGTTCGCGCCGGCCGCCACGCCGCCCGAGGTGCGGCTGCGGCTCAACGCCGCGGTGAACAAGGCGCTGGCCAACGAGGCCGTGCGCAACCGCTTGCGCGACGTCGGCGGCGAAGCGACGCCGATGACGCCCGAGGCCTTCAAGTCCGTGGCGCGCAAGGAGACCGTGGTGTTCAGCCAGCTCATCAAGGACCGCAACATCCAGGCGGACTGAGCCGCTCCCCAAGGTAAACGCGAATAGCCGGGTCCGGACGATTCTTATAGAAGATAACCGGTTCCGACGGCCTCTCGCCATCGATCACGCAAGGAGACATCCAATGAAGCCATCGCGCATCCAGACCCTCGCCGCGCTCGCCGCGCTGCTGGCCCTCTCGTGCGTGTCCGCCGTCGCGCAGGACAAGCCGGTCAATCTCAAGATGTCGAGCTGGGTGCCGGCGCAGCATCCGCTGAACCCCTCGCTGCAGGCCTGGGCCGACGACATCAAGAAGGCGTCGAACGGCACGATCACGGCGACGCTGTTTCCCTCCGAGCAGCTCGGCAAGGCCTTCGACCACTACGACATGGCGCGCGACGGCATCGCCGACTTCGCCTACGTCAACCCCGGCTACCAGCCGGGCCGCTTCCCGATCATGGCGGGCGCGTCCCTGCCCTTTCTGTTCGCCGACGGCAAGGGCGGCTCGGGCGCCATCGACGCCTGGTACCGCCCCTACGCCGCCAAGGAAATGAAGGACGTGAAGTTCTGCTTCGCCTTCGTGCACGACCCGGGCACCTTCCATGCGCGCAAGAAGATCCTGCTTCCGACCGACATCAAGGGCATGAAGATCCGTCCGGCGACCAGCACCATCGGCCAGATGGTCACTTCGCTGGGCGGCACCAACGTGCAGGCCTCGGCGCCCGAGTCGCGCGACATGCTGGAGCGCGGCGTGGCCGACGCCATCACCTTCCCGTGGGGCTCGATCGGGCTGTTCGGCATCGACAAGGTGGTGAGCTTCCACATGGATGTTCCGCTCTACGTCACGCCCTTCGTCTGGGCCATGAACCAGAGCAAGTACGACAGCATGTCGGCGACGCAGAAGAAGGTCATCGACGACCACTGCACCAGCGAATGGGCCGAGAAGGTCGCCACGCCCTGGGCCGAGTTCGAGTTCGCCGGCCGCGCCAAGATCGCCGGCCAGGCCGGCCACGAGATCTACAAGCTGACGCCCGAGCAGCTCGACGCCTGGCGCCGCGCCACCGCACCCGGTGAGGCGCAATGGGCCGAGGGCGTGAAGAAGGTGGGCCAGGATCCGAAGGCGGTGATGGATTCGCTCAAGGCCAGCCTGGCGAAGAACAAGTCGGCGCTCTGATGCTTCAGCGTCTGGCAACCGTTGCCCCATGGCCGGCGAAGCCCGGCCTGTTGGTGGAACACCGCGGAACCGGCAACGCCCGGCCGCTGGTGTTGCCCCCGGCAGGGGGTGGGCGGCTACACGAAGTGAGCCAACCTGGGGGGGAGCAATGAGCAACAAGATGATCAATGCCATCGAATGGCTGGCCGCCATGTTCGTGGGGATCGTCGCGCTCAACATCTTCCTCGCGGTGGTGCTGCGCAAATTCTTCAACACCTCGATTCCCGATTCGTACGATTTCGGCCGGATGCTGCTTGGCATCCTGATCTTCTGGGGCATCGCGGCCACCAGCTACCGCGGCGGCCACATCACGGTCGACCTGGTGTGGACCGCCGCCGGCCCGCGCACGAAGCGCTGGATCGACGTCTTCGCCACGCTGGTGCTGCTGTTCGTGGTCGCGGTGCAGACCGCCACGCTGTTCGACAAGGTGCGCGGCACCTACGTCGACAACGTGCTGACCTACGACATGAACATCCCGACCTGGCCCTTCTATGCGGTGGCCTGGCTCGGCGACGTGTCGGCCGTGGTGCTGATCGCGATCCGCACCTACCGGCTGATCTTCCATCCCGAACTGCTCGAAGAGACGAAACCTGAAATGAAAGCCGATGAATGAGCATTGCAGGACCGCTCCAAGATGCGCGGGCCTCGGGGGGCTGTGAGGACACGCACGTGCCGAACGTGGGGGCCACATGAGCATCGCAGGACCGCTCCAAGATGCGAGGGCCCCCTCGGGGGGCAGTGAGGACACGCCAGTGCCGAACGTGGGGGCCCCATGAGCACTGATGCCATCGCCGTTCTCGGTTTCGTGGTTCTCTTCGCATTGATGCTCCTGCGCGTACCGGTCGGCATGGCGATGGGCCTGGTGGGCGTCACGGGTTACGCCTGGATCGTCGGCCCCGGCCCGGCGCTCAAGCTGGTCGGCCAGACCTCGATGCGCACCGTGACCGACTACACCTTCGGCGTGATCCCGATGTTCATGCTGATGGGCGCGCTGGTCTCGGTGTCGGGCGTCAGCCGCGAGCTCTTCAAGGCCGCCAACTCGATGATCGGCCACCTGCGCGGCGGGCTCGGCGTGGCCACCGTGCTGGCCTGCGGCGGCTTCGCGGCCATCTGCGGCTCGTCGGTCGCGACGGCCGCCACCTTCTCGGCCGTGGCCTATCCGGAGATGCGGCGCTTCAACTACCCGCAATCCTTCTCGACCGGGGTGATCGCGGCCGGCGGCACGCTGGGCGCCATCCTGCCGCCGTCGACCGTGCTCGCGGTCTACGCCATCCTGACGCAGCAGGACATCGGCAAGCTCTTCATGGCGGGCATCGTGCCGGGCATCCTGGCGATGACCATGTACGTCCTGACCATCGTGCTGATCGTCAAGGCGCGGCCCGACTGGCTGCCGAGCGGCGAGCTCAAGCCCTGGAAAGAGCGCGTGGCCGACCTCAAGAACGTCTGGGCGCCGCTGGTGCTCTTCGTCTTCGTGATCGGCGGCCTCTACGGCGGCTTCTTCACGCCCACCGAGGCCGGCGGTGTCGGCGCCAGCGGCGCCTTCATCCTCGGCCTGCTGCGCCGCAAGCTCGACGGCCCGAAGATCCGCGAGGCGCTGCTGTCGGCCACCCGCACTGCGGCGGCGGTGTTCACGGTGCTGATCGGCGCGCTGCTGTTCGGCTACTTCCTGACCATCACGCAGAGTCCGCAGAAGCTCACCGAGTTCCTCACCAGCCTGGGCATCGGCCGCTACGGCGTGCTAGCGCTGATCATGCTGATGTACCTGGTGCTGGGCTGCCTGATGGACGCGATGGCGATGATCATCCTCACGGTGCCGATCATCTTCCCGGTGATCGTGCACCTCGGCTTCGACCCGATCTGGTTTGGCGTGATCATCGTGATGACGGTCGAGCTCGGCCTGATCCATCCGCCGGTGGGCATGAACGTCTTCGTCATCAAGAGCGTGGTCAAGGATGTCAGCTTCACCACGATCTTCAAGGGCGTTCTGCCCTTCATCCTGACCGACATCCTGCGGCTGGTGATCCTGATCGCGTTCCCGATCATTGCACTCTGGCTGCCAACGAAAATGGGGTGAGATGCGCTCGCCCCCAGGTTGGCTCACTTCGTGTCGGGCGCCTCGAGTCGCTGCCAGAGGCAGCGACCCTTCGGAGCCGTCCAAGCCTGCGCAGGCAGGCTTGGAGCCGCGGCTCCCCAGCCCCCTGCCGGGGGCAACACCAGCGGCCCGGCAAAGCCGGTTCCGCGGTGTTTCACCAACGGGCCTGGCTGCGCCGGCCACAGACATGCACAGTCATCGATATGAACATTGAAGTCAGCTATTGCGTCCGCGTCGAATTCGGCGACTGCGATCCTGCCGGGATCGTCTGGTTTCCCAACTTCTTCCGCTGGATCGACGCCGCCTCGCGCCACTTCTTCGCCGAGCGCGGCGTGCCGCGCTGGGAAGAGACCGCCAGGACGCTGGGCGTCATCGGCACGCCGCTGGTCGACACCCACACGCGCTTCGTCAAGAGCGCAAGCTACGGCGACGCGCTGCAGATCGCCGTGGCGATCCCCGAATGGCGCGAAAAGAGCTTCGTGCAGACCTACCGCGTCCAGCGCGGCGAGGACCTGATCCTCGAATGCGAAGAGGTACGCATCTTCGCGGCGAAGCGCGAAGGCGGAGGCATCCGTGCGGTGCCGATCCCGCCCGAGATCCGGCGGCTCTGCGAGTAGGCACGGTTCGGGCCCTCCCGCACCCTAGCGTGCGCCATACCTCGTTTGGCGGACGATTTGCACCGCCGCGGCGTGTCCAATGCCTGGAGACGACCGGAGGCTCCGCATGAACAAGCTCGCCCTGTGCATCGGCATCAACAACTACCCCGGGACCGACATGGACCTGGCGGGCTGCGTCAACGACGCCAACGACTGGGCCGCCGAACTGTCGGCACGCGGCTTCAGTGTCAGCAAGCTGCTCGACGAGCAGGCCACCAAGGCCGGAATGATCGCGGGCTTCCGGCGCGTGATCGGCCAGGCCGCCCCCGGCGACGTGGTGCTGATCACCTACTCGGGCCACGGCACCTACCAGTACGACACCGACGGCGAAGAGGCCGACGGCCTCGACGAGGCCCTGTGTCCGCATGACATCCGGGCCCTCGGCGCCGCGCTGATCGACGACGAGATCCATGCCATCTTCAAGACCCGCCGCGACGGCGTGCACCTGGTGCTGATCTCCGACAGCTGCCATTCGGGCACCGTGAACCGGGCGCCGCCCGACAACAGCGACAAGGAGGCCGGCCGGATGCCGCGCTTCATGCCGATGCGCGCCTGGATGCCCGAGGCGCGCCTGGCCACCGCGGGGCCGCAGGGCGCAGCGGTGCCGAAGAAGGGCAAGCACGGCGCCTCCTCGGCCTTCGCGACGGAGCCGGAAGACGACGCCGGCGACGTGCTGCTGGCCGGCTGCGAGGAAGGCGAAGGCCACTTCAGCTACGACGCCGACTTCCAGAACCGCCCGAACGGCGCCTTCACCTTCTACGCCCTGAAGGCGCTGCGCACGCTGCCGGCAGGCGCCACCTACGCGCAATGGCACCAGGCGCTGGCGGACGACCTGCCTTCCACGCGCTATCCGCAGAAGCCGCAGATCCAGGGCAGCAGCGAATCCACGGGACGCGCGATCTTCAGCTGAGGGTGCGCCATGGCCGAAGCGATCGTTCTGCAGATCACCGGACGCAGGAGCGACACGCCCGAGGTCCCTTCCTTGCTGCGATCGACCGCGAGCCGCGGCGTCGGCGCCGACCGCACGCCCGACGAATTCCTGCCGCCGGGCCTGCTGGAAGCCAAGGCCAGCATCGACCTCGCCGGTGGGGCGCGCGGCCTGCCCGAGGGCGGCAGCGCGGACCTGGAAGCCGAAGCCGGCCAGGTGCTGGTGCTGGAGCTGGCCGACGGCGGCACCCTGATCACCAGCCCCGCGGGGCTGCAGGCGGCGTTGCTGCGCAACCGGCCGGACCTGGTGGCCACCGATGGCCGGATCCTTTTCGACCGCATGAACGCCGAGGGCGCGGTCATGCAACGCGGCATCCTCACCCGTGCCGCCGGCGGCCTGGTCAGCCGCGTGATCTCGCTCGCGGTGGGCCGGGACCCGCTGATCGATGCGGCACAGGCCCGCCTGGCCGAGCTGATGCAGCGCAAGGGCAAGCCCGCGGACATCGCCGGCCTGGGCGTCAGCTGGCTCGGCACCAAAGCCCTGATGTGGGCCGTCGAGGAGCGGCTCGCGCGCCCTGCCGGGCATCTCTACCGCTGGCAGGACGGCGGCGGCGCGCTCGAAGGCGGGCAGGCCGACGACACCGCCCGCATGACCGGTGCCGGCGGCACGCCGCGGCCGGCGCTGGTCTTCATCCACGGCACCGGCTCCAGCACGCTGGGCAGCTTCGGCGACCTGCAGCGCAGCGACCGCGGACTCTGGGCCCGGCTCGAGAGCCGCTTTCCCGGCGGCATCTACGGCTTCGAGCACCGCACGCTGTCGGAGAGTCCGATCGAGAACGCGCTGCAGCTCGCCACCGCGCTGCCGCGCGGCGCCCGCATCAGCCTGGTGACGCACTCGCGCGGCGGCCTGGTCGGCGACCTGTTGTGCCTGCAGGACATCGACCAGCACATCGACAGCTACAGCTATGCCTTCCCCGGCGTCGGCGACGCCCAGGGCCGCGAGGCCGAAGTGCGCAAGGAACTCGACCGCGCGCACGCCGAGCACCGCGAGCAGCTGCGCGCGCTGTTCACCCTGCTGCGCGACAAGGCGCTGGTGATCGATCGCTACGTCCGGGTGGCCGCGCCGGCGCAGGGCACGCGGCTCGCGAGCGGCAACTTCGACGTCTTCCTGTCGGGCCTGCTGACGCTGATCGGCCGGGTGCCCTACTTCTTCGGCAATCCGCTTTATTCGGCCTTCAAGCGGGTGGTGATCGAGATCGCGAAGAACCGCACCAATCCGCACCTGATGCCGGGCCTCGAGGCGATGCTGCCCGACTCGCCGATGGCGGCCCTGCTGCGCGACGGCGCGGTCCAGCCCGGCCTGCGCATGGCGCTGGTCGCGGGCGACATCCAGGGCGGCAACCTGCTGATGCGCATGGGCGTGCTGCTGACCGACTTCCTGCTGTTCGACAACACCGACAACGACCTGGTGGTCGACACCGCCGCGATGCTCGCCGGCGTGGCCGCGAAGAGCCAGGCACGGGTGCTGTTCGACCGCGCCGCGGATGTCTCGCACTTCAACTACTTCAGCAACCTGGAGACCCGCAGCGCGCTGCGGGACTGGCTGGTGGAGGAGCAGCCCGACGCGCTCGACGCCTTCCAGGCCTTCCCGGCCGGCTTCACCAGCCTCGATGCGGCCGGCATCGGCAAATCGCGCGGCGTCGCCGGCGCCGACCGGCCGGTGGTGGTGCTGCTGCCGGGCGTCATGGGCACCTGCCTCGACGCCGACGGCCAGAGGGTCTGGCTCGATCCGGTCTCGCTGGCCGCCGGCGGGCTCCGGAAGATCGCCTTCGACGCCGAGCGGGTCACGGCCGGCGAACTGTTCGGCAAGACCTACGGCGACATCTGCGAGCAGCTCGCGGACAGCCACCGGGTGCTGCCCTTCCCCTACGACTGGCGCCAGCCGCTGGACGTGCTGGGCGAACGGCTCGGGACCTTTCTCGAGCTGCTGCTGAAGCAGACCGCGCAGCCGGTGCGCCTGCTCGCGCACAGCATGGGCGGCCTGGTGGTGCGGGCCTGCATCCATCGCCGCCGCGATGTCATGGACGCCCTGATGCGGCGCGACGGCGCCCGGCTCGTGATGGCCGGAACGCCGCACCAGGGCTCGCATTCGATGGTCGAGAACCTGCTCGGCAAGGGCAACGCGCTGCGGGCGCTGGCCCGGCTCGACCTGCGCCACGACCTGCAGGACGTGCTGGACATCGTGGCCGGCTTCCGCGGCGCGCTGCAGCTGCTGCCGGCGCCGGGCTTCGTCGACACCTTCCAGGGCCAGCCCGAGGGCGGCGACGCCCATCCCTACTGGGAAGCCGAAACCTGGAAGGCGCTCAAGGCCCTGAACACCGACCTCTGGTTCGGCGACCAGCGCTGCGGCCAGCCCGACGCCGGCACGCTGGCCGCAGCCGGCTGGCTGTGGACCGAAGACGCCAAGGCCGGGGCCGCGCCGAGCCTGCCCGCCGACTACCAGGAGAAGGCCATCTACGTCTTCGGCATCGCGCCCAACACGCCCTGCGGCCTGCGCCTGGAAGCGCGCGGCGGCAGCAAGCGCCTGCGCATGGTGTCGACCGCGCGCGGCGACGGCACCGTGACCTGGGACTCGGGGCGCATCGGCAACATCGGCAGCTTCTACTACCTGCCGGCGGTGCATGGCGACCTGCTGTCGACTGCCGGCAGCTTCACCGCCCTGGGCGAACTGCTGGTCAGCGGCAGCACCGCCCGGCTCGATCGCCATCCGCCCGCGGCCCGCGCGGCAGCGCCCGAGCGGCCGCGCAGCTACGACCCGGGTCCGCCGAACGCGATCGACGACATCAACCTGGCGGCGACGGTGATGGGCGGCACCCCGGGCAGCCGCATGGCGCCGCGCGGCCGGCTCGGGCTCGAGGTGCGCATGAAGGCGATGGACCTGCGCTTCCTGGCCTGCCCGATCCTGGTCGGCCACTACGAGAACGACTCGATGGCCGGCACCGAGGCCCTGATCGACACCGAACTGATGGACGGCCAGCTGGCGCAGCGCAAGGCGCTCGACCTCTACGCCGGGCCGCTGGGCACCGCCGCCGTGGTGCTGCGCGCGCCGAGCGCGCTGGACCGCCGGCGCGGCGTGCTCACGGGCGCCGTGGTCACCGGCCTCGGCCGCTACGAGGGCAGCCTGAGCCAGGATTCGCTGATGCTCGCGGTGCGCGCCGGCGTGCTGCGCTACCTGCTGCAGGTGGTCGACGTGATGGGCCGCGAGAACCGCGAGGTTCCGCTGGCCACGCTGCTGCTGGGCTACAACTCGTCGGCCAATCTCACGATCGCGGCCTCGGTCGAGGCGCTGGTGCGCGGCGTGGTCGAGGCCAACGAGAAGTTCAAGCGCACCACCGGACTCTCGGTGCGCGTGTCGCAGCTCGACATCGTCGAGCTCTACCTCGACACCGCGATCACCGCGGTCTACGAGCTGCGGCAGCTGACGCCGCGGCTGGCCGACATGGCGGCCGCCAAGGATCAGATGCTCGCCTGCAGCGGCGAGCTGATGCAGGGCATCGGCCTGCGCCAGCGCCTGTTCGATACCCGCGGCGCCAGCTACTGGCCGCGGCTGATCGTGACCGACGCCGACGACCCGCCCGGCGGCGCGCGGCCCGAGGGCGCGACCCGGCTCGCCAACCGGCTGCGCTTCCTGTATGTCGGCCAGCGCGCGCGCGCCGAGGCCGTGGTCCAGCAGCGCCAGCCGAGCCTGATCGAGACCCTGGTGCGCCAGCAGATCAGCCAGACGACCTGGAACTCCGATTTCGGCCGCATGCTGTTCCAGCTGATCGTGCCGCCGGACTTCAAGGACGCCGCGCGGCAGTTGCAGCGGATCGTGCTGGTGGTCGACGGTGCCACCGCCAACCTGCCCTGGGAGCTGATGCTGACCGACCCGCTGTTCACGCCCGAGGCGCAGGGCGACGGCCCGCTGCTGCCGCTGGCGCTGTGCACGCCGGTGGTGCGGCAGCTCTCCTCCACCGCCTTTCGCCGCGACGTGCGGCAGAGCCTGGCCCGCAACGCCTATGTGGTCGGCAATCCCTCGGTGCAGGGCTTCGGCGCCGCCTTTCCCGACCCGGCCAATCCCGAGCACAGGGACCCGGACGCGCTCGCCGGCGCCGAGGTCGAGGCGACCGCGATCGCCGCGCTCTTCGCCAACATGGGCTACGACGTCAGCCGCGCGATCGGGGACCACAACCTGGCCTCCGACGTGCTGGCCAAGCTCTACCGCAAGCCCTACCGGATCCTGCACGTGTCGGCCCACGGTGTCTTCGACCAGCTGCACGCCGATGGCCTTCGGCGCAGCGGCGTGGTGCTCTCGGGCGGCCTGCTGATCACCGCGGCCGAGATCGCGGCGATGGAATCGGTGCCGGAGCTGGTGTTCCTCAACTGCTGCCACCTCGGGCAGATCGACGCCGGCGCGCCGGCCGGACCCACGGTGCGCGACGGCAACAAGCTGGCCTCCAGCGTGGCGCGCGAGCTGATGGACATCGGCGTGCGCTGCGTGGTGGTGGCCGGCTGGGCGGTCGACGACAAGCTGGCGCAGCAGTTCGGCGAGGTCTTCTACCAGGCGTTGCTGCAAGACCGGCGGCCCTTCGGCAATGCGGTCTTCGAAGCGCGGCAGGCGCTCTGGGCCGCCCGGCCCGACAACGTGACCTGGGGTGCCTTCCAGGCCTATGGCGACCCGCTCTGGCTGGCCGAGACCGATGCCGATGGCGTTGCCGGCGCGTCGAAGGGCAGCAGCACCTTCGTCTCGCTCGACGAGATGCTCGACGAGCTGGCCCGCGCACGGGTGGAGGCCTCGCGCCGGCCCGACCGCCAGCTCGAGAGCGACCGGCAGGCGCGTATCAGGGCCATCGAGGTGGCGTGCGACAAGCGCTGCCCGCCGGCCTGGCTGCGGCTGCCGGCGCTGCAGTCGGCGCTCGGCGCCACCTGGCGTGATCTCGGCTGCATCGAGCAGGCACACCAGGCGCTGCTGTCGGCGATCCAGTCGGTCGACCCGCAGGGCCGGGTGCCGATCCGCGACATCGAGCAGCTGGCGGCAGTCGAGATCGAACTCGGTGCCGCGCGCGCCGAGCAGGACGTCAACCGCATCCGCGCCGAACAGCAAGGCGGCAAGGCGCGCAGCCCGCGGCCCGGCCCCGAGGGCCTGTCGCTGATCGAAAACGGCATCGAACGGCTGCTGTCGCTGGACAAGCTGGTGTCCAACGCGGGCCTCCTCCATTCCGGCCCGGCGGCGATCCTCAACGCCGACCGCTTCGCCTTGCTGGCCAGCGCCCACAAGCGGCGGGCCGTGGTGTTCGCGCAGCGGCTGCTCCGCCTCGACGCCAGCGCGACCCAGCGGGCCCCCTGGCGGGATGCGATGGCCGAGGCGGCCGCCGCCGGCCTGCAGGCCTACTCGCGGGCGCAGGGGGTGCCGGGGGACGACGGCTTCAGGCCCTGCTACGCCTTGCACGGCCTGGCGCTGCGGGTCGCGCTCGACGGCTGGGACGAGGCCGACGAGATGTCGGCCGGCGTGGCCCTGGCCCGGCAATGCGGCCAGGCCGTGTCGCGCCTCTATGCCGCCGGCGGCGATCCCTGGGACGTGGTCATGAGCCCGGAGGCGGTGCTGGTCGAACGGCTGCGCGACGGCAGCCTCGCGGCACCGGGCGCCGCCGGCGAGGCGGCGCTGAACGACGTGCTCCAGGCCTATCGCGCAGCGCTGGAGAACCTGAGCCCGAAAGTGCGGCATGTCGACAGGACGGTCGAGCACCTGGAGATGCTGTCGACCCTCTTCGACGCCCGTTTCCTGATGGGCAGCGGCGCTGCCTACCAGCGCATGGCCGATGGCCTGGTTGCGCTGGTCATCCAGTTGCGGCCGGGGCGCGACGCGCGCGGCGACCGGCCGAAAGCGGCATTGCCGGGGTGAAAGAGCCCCCACGCTCCCTCACTTCGTGTGGTCGCTGCCCCCCAAGGGGGCCGCAGGCCGCCTTGGGGCGGCCCGGCGTCGGCCTGAGCCCCCACGCTCCCTCACTTCGTGTGGTCGCTGCCCCCAAGGGGGCCGCAGGCCGCCTTGGGGCGGCCCGGCGTCGGCCTGAGCCCCCACGCTTCCTCACTTCATGTGGTCGCTGCCCCCTCAAGGGGGCCGCAGGCCGCCTTGGGGCGGCCCGGCGTCTCGCTCAATGCGCCGCGCCGTGCAGCCAGCCGCTGTAGTCCTTGTCGGTCCAGAGCGTCCAGAGCGCCAGCACCGCGATCACCAGGCCGCTGCACACCGCGGCGAGCATCGCATCGCGCTGCGCGTCGAAGCCCAGCACCCAGGGGGAGATCACCAGCCATGCGCCCAGCACGCACTCGGTCCACTCTTCCCATGCGCGCGGCACCAGCATTGCGCCGAGCGCGGCCGCAACCAGCGCCACGCCGACGACCACGGCGTTGACCATGGCTGTCCGCGTGTCCTGGAAGCCCAAGACCCATGGCGAAAGAACGACCCAGACGCCCAGCAGGGCATTGACCACATCCTGCCAATGTTTCAGTTGCTTCATGACACACCTCCTGCCGCCGGCGAGCGCGTACTGGCGCCCCAAACGGCATGTTGTTGGATCACGCAACGCCCGCCATGTTCCGCGCGGATGCGGGCCGGGCGTCATTTCGTTATTGCCGGCAACCAGCGAACACTCAGCGCGCAGCCCAGAAGGCGCGCTGCATCGCGATCGTCTCCTGCGCGATCTCGGCCACCGGACCGATCAGCTCCACCGGCTTCTGGCAATGGTCGAAGACGTAGCGCGACGGCACGCTCATCGTCGGGTTCTCGGCATGGCTGCCGGTCTCGGCGAGCAGTTGCGCCTCGGTCATGCAGAACACCACGCGGCCGATGTTGGCCCAGTAGGCGGTGCCGGCGCACATGCAGCAGGGCTCGACCGCCGTGTAGAGCGTGCAGCCCCACAGGAACTCGGGCGTGAAGTTGGTCGCGGCGACGCGTGCCAGCGTCGACTCGGCGTGGTTGACGGTGTCGATGTTGCATTGCTCCAGCAGCACGGTCTCCTGGTCGGGACCGACCAGCACGGCGCCGAAGGGGTGATGGCCGAGCGCGACGGCGCGCTGGGCCACCGCGTTGGAGCGGCGCAGGTGGCGCAGCATCTGGTCGTGCGTGGGGTGCAAGCCCTGGGCCGGAAGGGGTGGGGTCTGGGACATGGTCTGGATATTCCTCGATCGGGCGACAGTCCGAGGCTATTACTTTTGCCGTTGGCCGGTGCCGGCGTCGAAGAGATGCGCGCGCTGAAGGTCGGGTTGCAGGTGGATCGTGGTGCCGGGCGCGAAGTCGTGGCGCTCGCGGAACACAGCCGAGAGTTCGACCCCTTCGTGGCGGCAGGCGACGAAAGTGTCCATGCCGGTCGGCTCCATCACCGCCACTTGGGCGGCAATGCCGCCCTGGTCGGCCAGCGCCAGCATCGCGACCCGGCGGCGCATCAGGGCAAACCGTTAGGCATCAACCCGCAAAAAATTTGTATGATGACCTGATAACCGCCTTTTTCTCTTCCTCCGCCGTGCGGGATTCCGCCTCCCCCCAACCCCAGCCGCTGGTCGTCGACCGGCTGTCGGACCGGTTGGCGGCGCTGCTGGGCGCGCAGATCGAAAGCGGCGCCCTGCAGGCCGGCGACCGCCTCCCCACCGAGCAGCAGCTGGCCTCGGCCCACGGCGTCTCGCGCACCGTGGTGCGCGAGGCGGTGCACCAGCTCAAGTCGAGGGCCCTGGTGCAGTCGCGCCAGGGTTCCGGCGTCTTCGTCGCGCCGCCGCCTCTCAACCAGCCGCTGGCCTTCGACCCGGCCGTGCTGACCTCGGTGCAGGCGGTGGTCCACGTGGTCGAAGTGCGGCGGGTCCTCGAAGGCGAGATCGCCGCACTGGCCGCCGAGCGCGCCACGCGCAGCCAGATCGCGTCGCTGCGGCGCGCCCTCATGGCCATCGACACCGCGGTGGCCGAGGGCCGCGACGGCGTCGCCGAGGACCTGGCCTTCCACCGCGTGATCGGCGAGTCGACCGGCAACCCGCAATTCCGCCTGCTGCTCGGCTTTCTCGAGCAGTACCTGCGCGAAGGCATGCGCATCACGCGCGGCAACGAGGCCCGGCGGGCCGACTTCATGACGGCAGTGCAGCGCGAGCACCGCGCCATCTTCGAGGCCATCGCGGCCCACGACCCGGTCGCGGCCCGCCTGCACGCCAACGAACACCTCATCCGCGGGGAACAGCGGCTGGTCGAGGGCGGCGTCATCGACGGTCGCCGTCGCCAGGCCGCTGCCCGGGTCGCTCGCGCCGGGGCCTCCGCACCCATCCGCAAAGCAAAGCACTGAAGGAGAACGCAATGAAACTCATGATCACCGGCGGCGGAGGCTTCGTCGGCGCCCGCCTCGCACGCACCCTGCTCGCTCGCGGCACGCTGGCCGGCCAGCGCATCGAGCGCATGGTGCTGACCGACATCGCGCCGCCCCCGGCCGACCTGCTGGCCGACGCGCGGGTCGAGGCCCGCACCGGCGCACTGCTGGCGCAGACCGAGGCGCTGCGCGAAGAGCCCTTCGACGGCATCTTCCACCTGGCGTCGGCCGTGTCGGGCGAATGCGAGCTCGATTTCGACCTCGGCCTGCGCTCCAACCTCGACAGCACGCGGGCGCTGCTCGATGCGCTGCGGGCCCACGTGAACGGCGGCGGCAAGCTCGCGCGGCTGGTGTTCTCGAGCTCTGTGGCGGTGTTCGGGCCCGACCCGGCGCTGCCCCTGCCCAAGCAGGTGGCCGACGACACGCTGCCGGCGCCGCAGACCTCCTACGGCACCCAGAAGCTGATCTGCGAGCACCTGGTGGCCGACTACACGCGCAAGGGCTACGTCGACGGCCGTGCCGCGCGGCTCATGACCGTCACCGTGCGGCCGGGCCGGCCCAACGGCGCCGCCTCCTCTTTCTTCAGCGGCATCATCCGCGAGCCGTTGGCCGGCGTCGAATCGATCTGCCCGGTCTCGCCCGAGGTGTCGCACCCGGTGTCCTCGCCGTCGCGCACCGTCGACGGGCTGATCGCGGTCTACGAGGCGACGCGCGAGGCCTTTTGCGGCCGCACGGCGCTCAACCTGCCGGCGCTCAACGTGCGCGTGGCCGACATGCTCGACGCCCTCGAAGCGGTGGCCGGTCCGAAGGTGCGCGCCCGGGTGCGCTTCGAGCGCGACGAGCGCATCGCCGGCATCGTGGCCAACTGGCCCGGCGGCGCAACGGCCGCGCGAGCGGCGCGCCTGGGCCTGCTGCCGCACGAGAATTTTGCCGATATCGTCCGCCAGTACATCGACGACTGCGCGGCGCTGCCGAATGCAGACCAGACCTTGAAGGGAATGTCCTGATGAAAACCCACACGAAGAAGAAAGCCAAGTCCACCGCCCAAAAGCCGCGAACGCCGGCGCTGCGCTCGCAGGCCTGGTTCGACAATCCGGCCAATGCCGACATGACCGCGCTCTACCTCGAGCGCACCATGAACTTCGGCCTCGGCTTCGACGAACTGCAGTCGGGCCGGCCGATCATCGGCATCGCCCAGACCGGCTCCGACATCGCGCCCTGCAACCGCCACCACCTGGTGCTGGCGGAGCGGGTGCGCGAAGGCATCCGCGACGCCGGCGGCATCGCCTTCGAATTCCCGATCCACCCGATCCAGGAAACCTGCAAGCGGCCGACCGCGGCGCTCGACCGCAACCTCCAGTACCTCTCGCTGGTCGAGGTGCTCTACGGCTATCCGATCGACGGCGTGGTGCTGACCACCGGCTGCGACAAGACCACCCCGGCACAGCTGATGGCCGCCGCCACGGTCGACATCCCGGCGATCGCGCTCAACTCGGGGCCGATGCTCAACGGCTGGTACCAGGGCGAGCGCACCGGCTCGGGCACCATCGTCTGGCGCGCGCGCGAGATGATGGCCGCCGGCGAGATCGGCTACCAGGAGTTCCTGAAGCTGGTCGCGTCGTCGGCCCCCTCGACCGGCCACTGCAACACCATGGGCACCGCGTCGACGATGAACTCGCTGACCGAGGCGCTCGGCATGACGCTGCCCGGCAGCGCCGCGATTCCCGCGCCCTACCGCGACCGCCAGGAGATGGCCTACATGACCGGCAAGCGCATCGTCGAGATGGTGCGCGAGGACTTGAAGCCCTCCGACATCCTCACACGCGAGGCCTTCGAGAACGCGATCGTCGTCAACTCCGCGCTCGGCGGCTCGACCAACGCGCCGGTGCACCTGAACGCGATCGCCCGCCACATCGGTGTCGAATTGACCACCGGCGACTGGGAGAAGCACGGCTACAAGATCCCGCTGATCGTCAACCTGCAGCCGGCCGGCGAGTACCTCGGCGAGGACTACTACCGCGCTGGCGGCGTGCCTGCGGTGGTCGCCGAGCTGATCGCCAAGGACAAGATCAAGCCGGCCCTCACGGCCAACGGCAAGACCCTGATCGAGAACTGCGAAGGCCAGTTCACCAGCGATCGCAAGGTGATCTGGCCCTATGCCAAGCCGATGAAGAAGAACGCCGGCTTCCTCAACCTCAAGGGCAACCTGTTCGACTCCGCGATCATGAAGACCAGCGTGATCACGCCCGAATTCCATACCCGCTACCTCGAGGACCCGAAGGACCCGATGGCCTTCGAAGGCACGGCCATCGTCTTCGACGGCCCCGAGGACTACCACCATCGCATCGACGACCCGAAGATGAAGATCGGCCCCCACAGCGTGCTCTTCATGCGCGGCGTGGGCCCGGTCGGCTATCCGGGCGCGGCCGAAGTGGTCAACATGCGCGCGCCGTCCTACCTGATCAAGAAGGGCATCACCGCCCTGCCCTGCATCGGCGACGGCCGGCAGTCCGGCACCTCGGGCTCGCCCTCGATCCTCAACGCCTCGCCCGAGGCGGCGACCGGCGGCGGTCTGGCGCTGGTGCGCACCGGCGACCGCGTGCGCATCGACCTGAAGAAGCGCACCGCCAACATGCTGGTGTCCGACGAGGAGCTCGAGAAGCGGCGCGCCGAGCTGGCCGCCGCCGGCGGCTACCCGTACCCCCCGAGCCAGACGCCGTGGCAGGAAATCCAGCGCGGCATCGTCGACGAGTTGTCGGCAGGCATGGTGCTCAAGCCGGCGGTCAAATACCAGAAGATCCACGCGACCTTCGGCATCCCCCGGGATAACCACTAGCGCTCAGGACCGGCTGAAAAGCAGCACCGAATTCGTGCCGCCGAAAGCGAAGGAGTTGCTGATCGCGGCATGCAAATCCGGCGCGTCGCTGTCACCGGGCAGCACCAGGTTCAGCCCGCAGGCCGGATCGGCCGCGACGCAGTGCATGTTCGGCGGCAACGCACGAAGATGCAGTGCCAGCACCGTGACCACGGCCTCGAGCGCGCCCGCGGCGCCGAGCAGGTGCCCGTGCAGCGCCTTGGTCGAGCTCACGCGCAGGCGGTCGAGGTCCTCGCCCCAGACAGCGGCCAGCGCATCGCGCTCGACCACGTCGCCGATGCGGGTGGCCGTGCCGTGCGCATTGCAGTAACCGACGTCGCGCGGCTGCAGCCCGGCCTGGCGCAGCGCCTGGCGCAGCGCGCGCGCCTGGCCCGGCGCGTCCGGCTTGGTCAGGTGGGTGGCGTCGCAGCTGATTCCCCAGCCGGCCAGTTCGGCGTAGGCCCGGGCGCCGCGGCGGCGTGCGCGCTCGGCCGATTCGAGCACCAGGAAGGCGGCCCCCTCGCCGAGCGCGAAGCCGCTGCGGTCGCTCGCGAAAGGCCGGATCGCAGTGGCCTCTTCGCCGGGCTTGACGTTCGCCAGCGTCTGCATCGCCTGCCAGGCGAGCACCACGCCCGGCACGATGAGCGCCTCGCTGCCGCCAGCGATCGCCAGATCGACATCGCCACGCTGCACCGCCTTGGCCGCTTCGGCAATGGCCACCGACGAGGAGGCGCAGGCCACCGAATAGGTCAGCACCGGACCCTGCGCGCCCTGGCGCATCGCCACCTGCGACGCCGGGGCATTCGGCATGAAGGCCGGGATGGTCAGCGGCGGCACCCGTGCGCCGCCGCGGTAGGCCGCCTCGAGCGCCGCGGCGCCGCCCATGCCGCAGCCGGAGAAGACGCCGATGCGCTCGGGATCGATGTCTCCGAGCGCGCCGGCATCCCGCATCGCGAGGTCGGCCGCGGCCACCGCGAGCTGACTCACACGGTCGACGCCGGCAAGCTGCAGCTTGGTGAACCAGCGCGATTCATCGAAGGCCACGCGCGCCGCGGCGGCCGCCTTGGGCAATTCGGGAAAGACCGGCTCCAGCGCCGAACGGCCGCGCAGCAAGGCCTCGAACGCGCCGGCGTGATCATCGCCGTGGGGGGCCATGAGGCCCAGGCCGGTGACCGCAACCGGGTTCACGTGGTGGTCTGCGTCGCCCTGATGCTGTCGACCACGGCCGCGAGATCGGCCAGGGTGTCGATTTTCGGATCGTCGTCGGGCATCGCGATCGAGAAACGGTCTTCGATGGCGAACACGAACTCGGCCAACGCCAGCGAATCGAAGCCTTTCTCGCGCATCGAAGCATGGGGGTCGAGTGCCGATGCCTCGATGCCGTACTTCTCGTGGATCAGGTCCTGCAATTCCTTCAGCGAACTCATCGTGCGGTGTCCGTCGTCATTTCTGGCCGTCTCCCTGAGGACGGCAATGTTGTGGATGTCGGCCCGCGAGAATCAGCTCCTCCTGGCGCGGCCGCCGAAGCGGCCCGCGGGCAGTGACGTCTCATGATATCCGCTCCAGCCCGTCGGATTCGCGCTGGGGCGGGGCCGCCAGCGCAGCGACGGCAGCGCGAACAGGACGCCCAGCAAAGCGCCGGCGAGCACGTCCAGTACCACGTGCTGCTTGATCGCCAGCGTCGACCAGGCGATGGCCGCGAACCACAGCGCATTGGCCAGGCGCAGCGACATCGGCGCCCCCGCGTCGCGCAGGATGTGCTCGACCCAGAGGGCCGTGAAGATTGCGATCGCGACATGCATCGACGGACAGGCATTGCCGGCGGCGTCGACGCCCTGCAGGATCGCGAAGCCCGGAAAGTCCGTCGGCGGCAGCGGGATCGGCGGGATCTGGGTCGGCCAGAAGTAGAACAGGGACAGGCCCGTCAAGCACAGGCCGCCGACCCACAGCCCATACACCACCAGTTCGCGGAAGCTGAGCTGGAGTCCGGGCGCAAAGCCCACATACAGCCAGAGCGAGAAATAGGCGACCAGCGCCTGGGGCTGGAACGGGACCAGGTGGTCGAACGCGGTCAGCGGCATCACCGCGACCGGGCTCGCCGGCTGCCGCAACAAGTGGAAGTAGCCGATGAAGAACAGCCAGGTGAAGGCGGTGGTGCCGATCACCTTCAAGGCGAAATGCCTGCGGATCCGCAACCAGATCTCGACCTTCCAGCTCTCGGGGGGACGGGGCGCCGGGCGCGGGTCGGGGGGGGGAGTCATGGGGCTCGGCGTTGTCGCGGATTCTCGCATCAGCAACAACGCCGGGCGAGTCGACGCTAGAGAATCAGCAGCGCCCTGAAGTCATTGACGTTGGTATGGGTCGGTCCGGTCACCAGCAGATCGCCGATGGCATCGAAGTAGCCGTAGGCGTCGTTGCGGTCCAGATGGTCGGCGAGCTTGACACCGGCCGCCTCGGCGCGGCGCAGCGTGTCGGGCGTGACGACGGCGCCGGCATTGTCCTCGACGCCGTCGATGCCGTCGGTGTCGGCCGCCAACGCCCAGACACCGTCGCGGCCGGCCAGCGCGCCGGCGAGCCCCATGCAGAACTCGCCCGCCCGGCCGCCGCGGCCCTTGGCCTGGCCGGGCCGCCGCGGCCGGATGGTGACCGTGGTCTCGCCGCCCGACAGGATCACGCAAGGCTTGGCGAACGGCGCGCCGCGCAGCGCCACGGCGCGCGCCAGGGCGCCGTGCACCTTGCCCACTTCGCGCGATTCGCCTTCGATCTCGTCGCTCAGGATGTGGGCCGGAATCCCGGCGGCATGGGCCGCGGCCGCAGCCGCCTCGAGCGACTGCTGGGGCGCCGCGATCACGTGCGTCACGTGGCCCTCGAACACGGCATCACCCGGCTTCGAGGTCTCGAGCGCCCCGCTTTCGAGGCGCGCCCGCACCGGCGCGGGCACCTCGATCCGGTAGCGGTCGAGGATCGCCAGCGCGTCGGCGCAGCTGCTCGCATCGGGCACGGTGGGGCCGCTGGCGATCACGGCCGGGTCGTCCCCCGGCACGTCGCTGATGGTCAGCGTCACGACCTTGGCCGGTGCACAGGCGGCCGCCAGCCGGCCGCCCTTGATCCGCGACAGGTGCTTGCGCACGCAGTTCATCTCGCCGATGTGGGCGCCCGATTCGAGCAGCTCGGTGTTGATGCGCTGCTTGTCGGCCAGCGTGAGCCCGTCGGCCGGCAGCGTCAGCAGCGAGGAGCCACCGCCCGAGATCAGACACAGGACGAGGTCGTCGGCCGTCAGGCCTTGGGTGAGCGCGAGGATTCGCTGCGCGGCGTCGAGTCCGGCCTGGTCGGGCACCGGATGCGCCGCCTCGACCAGTTCGATGCGCGAGGCCAGCCCCTCGGGGCGCGGCGGGATGTGGCCATAGCGCGTGACCACCAGGCCCGACAGCGGTGCCTCCGCCGGCCACAGCGCCTCCAGCGCCTGCACCATCGAGCCGCCGGCCTTGCCGGCGCCGAGCACCAGCGTGCGGCCCTTCGGCGGTGGGGGGAGGTAGGCGCCCATGCTGGCCAGCGGCAGCGCCCGCTCGACCGCGACGCGGTACAGATGCTCAAGGAATTCGCGCGGCGCCGAGTGCGCGTCGGGGGATGGTTGCAGTTTCGATGTGGTCATAGATCGCCTTGTCTCGACATTGTCTCCATCTTCGCCCGCCTCGCCGCGAGGCGAGTTGGGCCGTTCGTGAAACACCGCGGAGCTGGCTTTGCCAGGCCGCTGGTGTTGCCCCCGGCAGGGGGTGGGCGGGCTACACGAAGTGAGCCCAACCTGGGGGCGAGCTATTTCGTACTGGCTCCGCCTTCGAACCACTTGCCGATCAAGGCCCGCTCGGCGTCGGTGATACCGGTCGAATTGTTCATCGGCATGATCTTGGTCACCACCGCCTGCTGGTACACCGCCTGCGCATGCGCGGCGACCTGGTCGGGCGTGTCGAGGCGCACGTTCTTCATCTGCACCTGGGCGCCGTGGCACATGTAGCAGCGCTGCTCGAGCACCTTCTGCACGTCGCCATAGGACACCTTCTTGACCGCCGCGCCGGGCGCCGGTTCCGCCGCCGGCTCGGGCTTCATCCAGACGATGGTGAGGCCCAGCGCCGCGATGCCGAACAGCGCGTAGGGAATCGGATTGCGCGCATTGCCGAGCTTGAATCGATGGCGCACCACGAAGAACTGCCGGATGGCCGCGCCGCCGAGCATGATCAGCAGCAGCACGATCCAGTTGTACTTGTGGGTGTAGGTGAAGCTGTAGTGGTTGCTCAGCATCGCGAACAGCACCGGCAAGGTGAAGTAGGTGTTGTGCACGCTGCGCTGCTTGCCGCGCTGGCCATGCACCGGGTCGACCGGCTTCCCTTCGCGCAGCGCCTGCACGTTCTTGCGCTGGCCCGGGATGATCCAGAAGAACACGTTGCCGCTCATGGTCGTGGCCATCATCGCGCCGACCAGCAGGAAGGCCGCACGGCCGGCAAACCACTGGCAGGCCAGCCAGGCCGCGAAGGCGATGAAGATGGCGACCAGCACGCCGACGATGGTGTCGCCGTTCTTGCGCCGGCCGAACAACTGGCAGATGCCGTCGTAGACCATCCAGAAGACCACGAAGAAGGCCAGCGCGACGCCGATCGCGGCGCCGGGCTGCCAGTCCATCCTGGACTTGTCGATCAGGTAGGTGCTGGCGTTCCACAGATAGGACATCGTGAACAGCGCGAAGCCCGTGAGCCAGGTCGAGTAGCTCTCCCAGTACGACCAGTGCAGGTGGTCCGGCAGCCGCTTGGGCGCCAGCGCGTACTTCTGCATGTTGTAGAAGCCGCCGCCATGCACCGCCCACTGTTCGCCGCCGACGCCCTTGTCGAGGGATTCCTGGTCTTGCGGCTTCTCGAGGCTGTTGTCCAGCATCACGAAGTAGAAGGAGGCGCCGATCCAGGCGACGGCGGTGATGACGTGGACCCAGCGCAACAGCAGATTGGCCCAGTCGAGGTAGTAGCTTTCCATGTGCTCTCAACCTTGTCGGCGCGTGGGGGCGCCGCGGTGTACCGGCCTGCTCACCACTGCGGGCGCTGTAAGCAGAGAAAGTGCCGCGAACGCAGACCCGGGCTGGGGTCTCGCTCCGCTGCGGCTTGTTGTGGACTGAAGTGTATACACTTTTAAGGGCTGGCTCCCGGGTTTTTGCATCACTCAGCGTGCTCGAAAACCCTGAGCGCCATTGACAGGAACACCTTCACGCAGGAGCGCTTCGTTATTCGCCTTCGGAGCGGCCGGGCGCCTCATGCAGGCGGAAGCGATTGCAACAACTGTGCCGCGACCGCCACGGCAATCACCTCGGGTTCCTTGCCGGTGATGCCGGGAACGCCGATCGGACAGGTCACCCGGTCCATTTCCGGCGCCGTGAAACCCCGTGCCTCCAGCCGGTGGCGAAAGGTCGCCCACTTCGTCTTGCTGCCGATCAGGCCGATATAGGGCAGGTCGTCGCGCTTGCGCAGGCGCTTGAGGCAGGCGATGACGATATCGAGGTCTTCCGCATGGCTGAAGCTCATGATCAGCACGCGCGAGCCCGGGGCGAGCTGCGCCACGGCCTGCTGCACCGGGTCGGAATGCTCGGTCTCGATCTGCGCCGGCAGCTCGGGCGGAAAGACGCCGTCGCGGCTGTCGATCCAGCGCACCGCGAACGGCAGTGCAGCGAGCAGTCGCGCCAGGGCGGCGCCCACGTGGCCGCCGCCGAACAGCGCCACCGGCTCCAGGTGCGCCAGCAGTTCGGCTTGCAGTGCCTTCGCATCCCCGGCATCGATCAGCCGATAGGACAGGAAGACCACGCCGCCGCAGCACTGGCCCAGGCTCGGGCCCAGCGGGTAGCGCCGCACGCCCTCGATCGGCGGGCCGCCCGCGAGCCAGACGCGGGCTTCATCGGTGGCCTGGAACTCGAGCTGGCCGCCGCCGATGGTGGCGGTGAGCCCCTCGGCCCAGACCGCCATCCAGGTGCCGGCTTCGCGCGGCGCCGAGCCCTGGGTCGACTCGACGCGCACCAGCACGCCGCGTTCGTGCGCCAGCCGCCCCAGCAATTCGTCGACTGCGCCGCTCATCTTGGAAACCTCCGGTTGCGCGGCCCATGGCCGGGCGCGGTATAAACCCGCCGATGCATTTTCAGTCCACTTCGCGCCGCCTCGCCCTGGCGGCCGCACTCCTCGCCAGCCTGTGGCTGGCCGGCTGCAGCACCACGCCGACCGGCGCGGTTCCGGGCCAGCTCAGCAGCGCCAAGCCCGAGCCGGGCGACAACAGCCGCGGCAAGCCGCGCGCGTCGAGCGCCGCCACGGCGCGCGACTACCGCAAGGACGCCGCCCGCCATGTCTACCAGATCAACAAGGACCGCATCTACGGCGGCAAGCTGCCGCCGTTGCTCTATGCGGTCGGCACGCTGCAAGTCAACCTCGATGCCGACGGCAAGGTCCTGTCGATGCACTGGATGCGGGCGCCGACGCACGCGCCCGAGGTGATCGCCGAGATCGAGCGCACTGTGCTCGTGGCCGCGCCCTACCCGGCCGCCACGCGGCTCGGCAAGGTCACCTGGACCGACACCTGGCTGTGGGACGAAGGCGGTCATTTCCAGCTCGACACCCTCAGCGAAGGGCAGATGTAGCTCGCCCCCAGGTTGGCTCACTGCGTGTAGCCGCCCACCCCCTACCGGGGGCGCAGTCAGCGGCCCGGCGAAGCCGGTTCCGCGACTGCCCACCAACGGGCGCGCTGCGCGCAGCCGAAAAACAATCCCAGCGCCAGTCTCCCCGGCCGGCGCAGCCAGGCCCGTTGGTGAAACACCGCGGAACCGGCTTCGCCGGGCCGCTGGTGTTGCCCCCGGTAGGGGGTGGGCGTCCGGACACGAAGTGCCGGACAACCTGGGGGCGAGCATCATGACCCGCGGTAGGTCGAGTAGCTCCATGGGCTCACCAGCAGCGGCACGTGGTAGTGCTGGTCGGTGTGCGCGACACCGAAGTCCAGCGCCACGCGATTGAGGAAGTTCGGCTCGGGCAGCGTCACGCCGCGGGCCTTGAAGTAGCCCGCGACATCGAACACCAGCCGGTAGGTGCCGGCCTTCAGCGTGCTGTTGTCATACAGCGGGCCGTCGCTGCGGCCGTCGGCGTTCAGCGTGAAGCGCCGCACCAGCGTGGCGCGGGCGTCCTCGGCCGTGCCGTCGGTGGTGAACAGCGCGACCTCCATGCCGGCGGCCGGACAGCCGTGCATCGTGTCCAGTACGTGAGTGCTCAGGCCCATGAATGTTCTCCTTCGGTGCATTCGGGAAATTACGGTCGACAAAAGTGTATACAGTTATCGGCTTTGGGTCTATCATGAAAAGCATGGACTCGACCACCACCCGCTCCATCGTCGACGCACTCACCAAGGCCATTGTGGAACACCGGCTGCAGCCCGGCAGCAAGCTGGCCGAGCAGAAGCTCGCCGACCACTTCGGCGTCTCCCGCACCCTGGTGCGGCAGGCGCTGTTCCAGCTGTCGCAGAACAAGCTGATCCGGCTCGAGCCCGCGCGCGGCGCCTTCGTCGCGGCACCCGCGGTCGACGAGGCCCGGCAGGTGTTCGCAGTGCGCCGCATGCTCGAGGCCGAGATGACGCGCGCCTTCGTGCGCAGCGTCACGCCGGCCAAGATCAAGGCGCTCAGGGAGCATGTGGCGCTCGAAAAGGCCGCGGTGTCGGGCGAGGACATCTCGGGCCGCACCGAGCTGCTGGGCGATTTCCACGTGCGCATGGCCGAACTCATGGGCAACACGGTGCTGGCGCAGATCCTCGGCGAACTGATCTCGCGCTGCGCGCTCATCACGCTGATGTACCAGAGCGCCACCGCGGCGGAGCACTCGAACGACGAGCATGCCGACATCGTGAAGGCCCTCGCCGCCAAGGACGAGGAACGCGCCGTGCGCCTCATGACCGAGCACCTGGACCACGTCGAGGCCAACCTCACCTTCGACCGCAAGGTTCCCACCCACGACATCTCGCTGGCCTTGGCCTGACACCCATGAGCATTTACGACAGCACCCTGCCCTACCCGCGCGATCTTGTCGGCTACGGCCGCAATCCGCCGCATGCGCAATGGCCCGGCCGCGCCCGCATCGCGGTCCAGTTCGTCCTCAACTACGAGGAAGGCGGCGAGAACTGCGTGCTGCACGGCGACGCCGGCTCCGAGCAGTTCCTCTCCGAGATGTTCAATCCCGCGAGCTTCCCCGAGCGCCACATCAGCATGGAAGGGATCTACGAGTACGGCTCGCGCGCCGGTGTCTGGCGCATCCTGCGCGAGTTCGAGAAGCGCGGCCTGCCGCTGACCGTGTTCGGCGTCGGCATGGCGCTCGCGCGCTACCCGGAGCTCACCGCCGCCTTCAAGGACCTGGGCCACGAGATCGCCTGCCACGGCTGGCGCTGGATCCACTACCAGGGCATCGACGAAGCCACCGAGCGCGAGCACATGCGGCTCGGCATGGATGCCATCCAAAAGCTCACGGGCGAGCGGGCGCTCGGCTGGTACACCGGACGCGACAGCCCGCGCACCCGGCGCCTGGTGGCCGACTACGGCGGCTTCGAATACGACAGCGACTACTACGGCGACGACCTGCCCTTCTGGATGAAGGTGCAGAAGACCGACGGCCAGGTCGTGCCGCAGCTGATCGTGCCCTACACCCTCGACTGCAACGACATGCGCTTTGCGCTGCCGCAGGGCTATTCGCATGCCGACCCCTTCTTCCAGTACATGAAGGACAGCTTCGACGCGCTCTATGCCGAAGGCGACGAGGCGCCGAAGATGATGAGCATCGGCATGCACTGCCGGCTGCTCGGACGTCCGGGCCGCATCGTGGCCCTGCAACGCTTTCTCGACCACATCGCCGGCCACGACCGGGTCTGGGTCTGCACCCGGCTCGACATCGCACGGCACTGGAAGGCGACGCATCCCTACGCCGCCTCGCAAGGAGACTGACATGGCGCTCACCATCGACCAACTCAACGCGGCATCGGCCGACGAAGCCGTCGCCCTGCTCGACGGCGTCTACGAGCATTCGCCATGGATCGCGGCGCGATCGCTCGTGTCGCGGCCTTTCCGCTCGCTGCCGCATCTCAAGCATGCGCTGGTGCAGGCCGTGACCCATGCCTCGCGCGAAGAGCAGCTCGGCCTGATCCGCGCCCACCCGGAGCTCGCGGGCAAGGCGATGGTCAGCAAGAGCCTCACGGCCGAGTCGACCCACGAGCAGAACAAGGCCGGCCTGACCGACTGCACGCCGGAGGAATTCGCGAAGATCCAGCAGCTCAACGCCGACTACAACGCCAAGTTCGGCTTTCCGTTCATCCTCGCGGTGCGCGGCCCGCGCGGCACCGGCCTCGCCAAGCGCGAGATCATCGACACCTTCGAACGCCGGCTGCACCACCACCCGGACTTCGAACTCGGCGAGGCCCTGCGCAACATCCATCGCATCGCCGAAATCCGGCTGGACGACAAGTTCGACGCCACGCCGGCGCTCGGCAACGGGGTCTGGGACTGGCAGGAAAAGCTGTCGGTCCACACCGACCCGGGCTATGCCGAGAAGGGCCAGCTCACGGTCACCTACCTCACCGATGCGCACCGCGCCTGCGCTGCGCAGATCGCGGCCGACATGCGCGAGGCCGGCTTCGACAGCGTGCAGATCGATGCCGTCGGCAATGTGGTCGGCCGCTACGAGGGCACCACGCCCGACGCCAAGGCCCTGCTCACGGGCTCGCACTACGACACGGTCCGCAACGGCGGAAAGTACGACGGCCGGCTCGGCATCTTCGTGCCCATGGCCTGCGTCAAGGAACTCAAGCGGCAGAACCGCCGCCTGCCCTTCGCGTTCGAAGTCGTCGGCTTCGCCGAAGAAGAAGGCCAGCGCTACAAGGCGACCTTCCTCGGTTCGGGCGCGCTCATCGGCCATTTCGACCGCAACTGGCTCGACCAGAAGGACGCACACGGCATCACCATGCGCGAGGCGCGTGCGAACGCCGGCCTGAAGGACGAGGACATCCCCAAGATCCAGCGCGATCCGGCGCGCTACCTCGGCTTCGTCGAAGTCCACATCGAGCAAGGACCGGTGCTCAACGAGCTGGACCTTCCCCTGGGCATCGTCACCTCCATCAACGGCGGCGTGCGCTACGTGGGCGAAGTGATCGGCATGGCCAGCCACGCCGGCACCACGCCGATGAACCGGCGCCGCGACGCAGCGGCCGCGGTGGCCGAGTTGATCCTGTTCGCCGAGCAGCGCGCCGCGAAGGACGGTGATTCGGTCGCCACCGTCGGCATGCTGGAAGTGCCCGCCGGCTCGATCAACGTGGTCCCGGGGCGCTGCAAGTTCAGCCTCGACATCCGTGCGCCCAACGACCCGCAGCGCGATGCCGTGGTGCGCGACGTGCTGGCCGCGCTGGAGGAAGTCACCGAACGCCGCGGTGTGCGCTACACCCTCGAGGAAGCCATGCGCGCCGCCGCCGCGCCGAGCGCGCCCGAATGGCAGCAGCGCTGGGAGAAGGCGGTCGACACGCTCGGCGTGCCGCTGTTCCGCATGCCCAGCGGCGCCGGCCACGACGCGATGAAACTGCACGAAGTGATGCCGCAGGCCATGCTTTTCGTGCGCGGCATCAACTCCGGCATCAGCCACAACCCGCTCGAATCGAGCACCAACGACGACATGCAGCTGGCGGTCCAGGCCTTCCAGCTGCTGCTCGACAACCTTGCCGCCGAACCGGCCCACTGACATGACCGACTACACCCAACTCGACGCCTGGATCGACGCCCACTTCGACGAGGAAGTGCGCTTCCTCCAGGAACTGGTGCGCGTGCCCACCGACACCCCGCCCGGCAACAACGCGCCGCACGCCGAACGCACGGCCGAGCTGATCCAGGCCTTCGGCTTCGAAGCCGAGAAGCACGCCGTGCCCGCGCAGGAAGTGAAGGAATACGGCCTCGAATCGATCACCAACCTGATCGTGCGCCGCAAGTACGGCCAGGGCGGACGCACGGTGGCGCTCAATGCGCACGGCGACGTGGTCCCGCCCGGCGAGGGCTGGACCCACGACCCCTACGGCGGCGAGGTCGACGGCGGCAGCCTCTACGGCCGCGCCGCGGCGGTCAGCAAGAGCGACTTCGCGAGCTTCACTTTCGCGGTGCGCGCGCTCGAAGCCGTCGCCAAACCCGCGCAAGGCAGCATCGAGCTGCACTTCACCTACGACGAGGAGTTCGGCGGCATCCTGGGCCCGGGGTGGCTGCTCAAGAAAGGCCTGACCAAGCCCGACCTGATGATCGCCGCCGGCTTCAGCTACGAGGTCGTCACGGCGCACAACGGCTGCCTGCAGATGGAAGTCACGGTGCACGGCAAGATGGCGCATGCGGCCATCCCGACCACCGGCGTCGATGCGCTGCAGGGCGCGGTCCGCATCCTGAACGCGCTCTATGCGCAGAACACGCTCTATCAGCAGGTCAGCTCGAAGGTCGAGGGCATCACGCATCCGTATCTCAATGTGGGTCGCATCGAAGGCGGCACCAACACCAACGTCGTGCCCGGCAAGGTGGTCTTCAAGCTCGACCGCCGCATGATCCCCGAAGAGAATCCGGTCGAGGTCGAAGCCACCATCCGCAAGGTCATCGCCGATGCCGCTGCGCAAATGCCCGGCATCACGGTCGACATCAAGCGCATGCTGCTGGCCAATTCGATGAAGCCGCTGCCCGGCAACAAGCCGCTGGTCGATGCGATCCAGACCCACGGCCAGGCGATCTTCGGCGAGCCGATCAAGGCCATGGGCACGCCCCTCTACACCGACGTGCGGCTGTACGGCGAGGCCGGCATCCCGGGCGTGATCTACGGCGCCGGCCCGCGCACGGTGCTCGAGTCGCATGCCAAGCGCAACGACGAGCGCGTGGTGCTCGAGGACCTGCGGCGCGCCACGAAGGTCATCGCGCGCACGCTGAGCGATTTGCTCTCCTGAGACCTTGCGGGACAGATCAAGAAACTGCGTAGCAGTTTTTGCTCTGTCCTCAACCAATCAGAAACCTTGCGGGACAGATCAAGAAACTGCGCAGCAGTTCTTGCTCCGTCCTCAACCAATCAGAAACCTTGCGGGACAGATCAAGAAACTGCGCAGCAGTTTTTGCTCTGTCCTCAACTGATCAGACGCGCTCCATATCGGCAAGGACCGTGAGGCCATTGATTGAGCCCGCCGCCCTTCGCCACTAGACTCGGCCCATGCACGCCCCGGCCCGCCTCCAGAACCACGCTGCCCTCGCGGTTCTGTTCGCTGTGGCGGACCAGGCGCAGGCGTTGTTTTCGGCCAGCACGGCGGGCTTGCAGTTGACGCCCGCACACTCCTAGGCCCGGCGATCCGCTTCTCCCCCTTGTAGCGCAACCCTCGACCGCCGGGCACCAGCCTCGCGCGGTAGCGGCCGCAGCCCGTGGGTTCGGGCAGGCCGCATTCGACTGGAGTGCGTTCCATGCATGCAACCATCCTCGGCGAGCGGACGCTCACCGAACACGACTTCACCCGACTCAGCAAGCTGCTGGATGGTCTCCTGCCGCCCGCGCTGGCCGACATCCTCGCCTCGGCCGAAGTGATTCGCTCGCGCGAGGTGCCCGCGGACATCGTCACGATGTACTCGCAGGTGGAGCTGATCGACATCCATACGAGGCGCCGGCAGACGCTGACGGTCTGCTATCCCGGCGATTCGGAACCCAGCGCGGGCTTCATCTCGGTGCTGTCGCCGGTCGGCAGCGGCCTGCTCGGCCTCCGGCGCGGCTCGGTGGCACGCTGGCAGACGCCGGGCGGCAAGGAAGGCGGCGCCGAGATCGTCGCCGTCCTGTTCCAGCCCGAAGCCCATGGCGACTACGCGCTCTAGCCCGAACTTTGGCCTAGCCCCGGAAATCACCGGCCGGCGAGGCCAGGTCGGCCAACTGGGCCCGGATGGCACGATTGAATTCGTCCAGGGCTTCCGCGAGCATGGCCAGGCCGGCATCCGGCGCGCCCGGACGGCCGTGGCCGCATGCGAATTCGAGGGCCTCGCACGCCTGGACCACGCGCCGCGCATCGACCATCCGGGCCGCGCCCTTGATCTTGTGCGCGATGGACGCCGCCTCGGCGAAGGCGCCGGAGCCGATGCGCGCGGCGATCTCCTGCGCATCGCTCAGATTGGTTCGCAGCAGCGCCTCGAGGAAGCGCTTTTCGATATCCGCATCGCCGTCGGACAGCCCGCGCAACGCCTGCGGATCGAAGGCGGACTTCAAAGGCGGCTGCGCCGGCTTCGGCAGCGCAAGGGACGCCGCCGTCGCCGGGCCCAGGTGCCGGTGGAGGGCCTCCGACAGCGCATCGAGGCTGAACGGCTTCATCAGGCACTCGTCCATGCCGGCATCGATGGCATGGCGCCGCTCTTCCTCCTGGACATGCGCCGTGCAGCCAAGCACCGGGCGGCGCGGCAAGTGCCGCTCGCGCTCCAGTTCGCGGATGGCCGTGACCAGCGCATAGCCGTCCATGCCCGGCATCGAGCAGTCGGTGATGACCAGGTCGAAATTGCCGTCGCGCCAGAGTTCCAGCGCCGCTTCGCCGTCTTCCGCGAGTTCGCACGCCAGCCCCATGTATTCGAGTTGCCGCTGCAGCAGCAACCGGTTGGCGGGATGATCGTCGACCACCAGGACCTTGCCGCTGCCCTGCCAATGCCGCGCCTGCCCATGGTCGGCCGGAGATGCCGGGATCGTCGCGCTGGCCGGCGCGGGTGACGCCCCGAGATCGAACGCGACCCGCACGCAGGTCCCCTTGCCGGGCTGGCTGCTGACGTCGATCGTGCCGCCCATCCTGATGCACAGCCGCTGCACGATCGGCAGGCCCAGGCCCGTGCCGCCCACCGCACGCGGCCCGGCAGCTTCGGCCTGGAAGAAGGGCTGGAAGAGGTTGGCGACGTCTTTCGGCGCGATGCCGATGCCCGTGTCCTCGACCTCGAGCACGATCGACTCGATATCGCCAGCGCGGCGCACGTGGCGCAACCGGACGGTGACACGCCCGGCATCCGTGTACTTGATGGCGTTGCTGACCAGGTTGTTGGCGATCTGCTTGAAGCGCGCGGCGTCGACCACGTGCCATTCGCCGACCGCTGGATCGATCTCCAGTCCGAGCGTCAGGCCGCGCTGGCGCGCCAGGCTCCCGAACATCCGGGCGGTCTCGTCCAGGATCGGCCGCAGCCGCGCCGGCGCCAGCACGATCTCGAGGCCGCCGGCCTCGATCTTCGAGATGTCGAGGATGTCGTCGATCAGCCCGAGCAGGGAAACGGCCGAATTCCGCGCCAGGTCGACCGATTCGCGGTCGCGGGCGGTCAGCCGGCCTTCGCGCGCCAGCAGTTCGAGCATGCCCATCACGGCGTTCATGGGCGTGCGGATCTCGTGGCTCATGGTGGCCAGGAAGTTGGACTTGGCGCGGTTCGCCGCTTCGGCCTTGCCGAGCGCCGCCTCGATCTGGCCGATCAGCTGGTGACGCTCGGTGATGTCGATCGCCCCGGCAACCAGGCCGCGGGGCGCTGCGCCATCCGCCAGCGTGATGGGCGTCGCCCAATGGAAGATGCGGCGCGACTCGCCGCGCAGGGAGATGTCGACGTCCTCGCTGATCGAACCGCCATGGGCCAGCAGGCCGAGGTAGCGCTGCTGCAGCAGCCGCATGAGGCGCGCATCGACGTAATCCAGCCCGCTCTCCACCACCGTCTTGTCTTTCACCGCCTCGCGGGTGGTGCCGAAGAGTTTCTCGAAGGCCGGGTTGCAGAAGATCAGGCGTCCCTGGGTATCGCGCACGCAGATGGCGTGCGGGATGCCGTCGATCAGGGCGCGCTGGAACGCGAGCTCGTCGCGCAGTTCGGCCTTCACGGCCCTGCGGCGCTGCAATTTCCTGGACAGACGACGGTTCCAGACCGCGAGCAACGCCAGCGATGCGACCAGCGCGACCCCCAGCACCTGGTCCCATGCGGAATGGATCGCGACGGGACTGGAAAAACCGAAAAACATCGCGGCCCTTCAGGAGATGAGATGGTGGGCGCGCGTGAAGTCCACCAATTCGACCAGCGTTGAAATCCGGAGCTTTTCGAAGATGCGCGTCTTGTAGCTGCTGATCGTCTTGTTGCTGATCAGAAGCGTCTCGGCAATTTCCTTGTTGCTCATGCCGCGCGCAAGGTATTGCAGCACGGTCAGCTCCCGGTCCGACAAGGTTTTGATGAGTGCGTCCGCGGGCGACGCCGAATTGGAATGCTGGGAGGTAAGTGCCGACGAGGGAAACAGGCTGTAGCCGGCCAGCACCGTTTGCGCCGCTTGAACGACCGCCGCCATGTTTTCGCTCTTGCTCATGAAGCCATTGGCGCCCGCCTGCACCGTGCGCGCGGCGAAAATGGATGCCTGCTGGGCAGAAAGCACCAGCAATTTGGCCGAAGGCTGGGATCTGCGTACGCGCTCGATCAGGTCGAGGCCGCTGAGCCGGGGCAGATCGAGGTCGAGAATGATCAGATCCGGGGTGTGCTCCCTGAAGGCGGCGAGCGCCGTCGGCCCGTCGCCCGCCTCTCCGACGACCTTGAAACCGCCCGCTGCTTCGAGCGCCGCGCGGACTGCCAGTCGAATGGCCGGGTGATCGTCGACGACGATGACGGTGTGCATGAAATTCCCTTACTTTGAGTTCGGCCACGCGCAGGCCATGCATGAGAAGCGGCATTTTTGATCGAATGCCATCAGACTCTCGATTTCCAATCGATTTTAAGTCGCCTCCGAACCCAATAGAGGACAAATCAGGATTGATATATTGTCATATTCAACCAATTCGAGACTAATTCCACACAATCAGGTCATTGAACCATATTTCATTTTCAGAATTTTCTTATTGATTTTTATCCATTTCCTGATACTTGATAAGAAATTTCTCAATCAATAATTCCAATATATCAATTGCAATTGTCTCCAATTGAAACCTCTGGCACAGGCAGGTGGCGACCGCGCCCAAACCGCGGTCATGGCGGGGCCGTCACTCTGTGGCGGGCGAGAACGGGAAAATGCCGCGGACGCACCCGCGCGGGCGGCAGGGATTGCCGGAGCGACGCTCGCGCGCGTCCGGTGGGTCGGGAGTTGGGGCCGGGCCGCCTGCCACGCGTGCAGCCCTCGGCCGACGCGGCAAATCGGCCGGGCGGCGGGCGCCGGATCTTCGCAGCGCCCTGCCGGGATATCAGGCGGTGCGCTGGCCGCTCTGGATCTGATAGCCGTTCTGGTAGATGCCGATCACCAAACCATTGACAGGGTCGGACGGCCGGGCGGTCACGAAGCGGTTGCCTCCGGTCTGGTAGACCATTCGACGGGGCGGAATGTCACCCGCGCGCCGCCTCCAGCAAGCCCTCGATCGCGAGCACCACACCTTCCCGCGCGTCCTTCGAAGGGGTGCCCTCGAGCAGCATCTGCCGGACGAGTCCAAGGGTGTTGATCAGTTCGGCCTCCATCTCGGTCAGGAGCGGAATCACCTCGAAATGGGGGTACTTGCCCTTGGCCCCCATCGGTCGTCCGGGACCGGACAGGTCGACGTCATAGCCTTCACTGATTGCCTGTTTCTGAGTCTTCATGGGAGCTTGCAAGGAATGGTGGGTCACGCCGGCGCCGAAGGCCGGCACCGAATCGATGTAATACATTGTGCCTAGTTAAGCCAAAAGTAACAAGATGATTCATTAGATTCTTGTCACCTGCCAGGCCCGCGACTGGCGTCGACGCGCGGAGCGCGGGTTTTCCGCCATACGTCGGACCGCCTGATTTGTATACAGTTTCGCGTACAGAACGGTGAACGATTCAAGGCAAAGCGCCGTTCGCCTGAACCTCTTCCTCCACGCTGCCCAGGAGTCCACTCAATGACGGCTGCCTCGCCTTCCATCCACCCGGTCGACCAGCGCCTGCCGGCCGGCAAACTCGCCGCCCTCGGCCTGCAGCACGTGCTCGTGATGTATGCCGGTGCGGTGGCGGTGCCGCTGATCGTCGGCCGCGCGCTGAAGCTCACGCCGCAGGAGGTCGCGCTGCTTATCTCGGCCGACCTGTTCTGCTGCGGCGTCGCGACCCTGATCCAGGCGCTCGGCGCCACCCAGTGGTTCGGCATCAAGCTGCCGGTGATGATGGGCGTGACTTTCGCGTCGGTCGCACCGATGGTCGCGATCGCCAATGCCAACCCGGGCCAGGCGGGCGCCCAACTGCTGTTCGGCGCCATCATCGGCGCCGGCGTCATCTCGATACTGATCGCGCCGATGGTCTCGCGGATGCTGCGCTTCTTCCCGCCGGTGGTCACGGGCACCATCATTGCGGTGATCGGCATCAGCCTGATGCGGGTCGGCATCAACTGGATCTTCGGCAACCCCGTGGGGCCGACCGCACCGGCGCTGGTCGACCCGGTGTACGCCAAGTGGCTGGCCGACGTCACCTCGCCCGGCTCGGCGGTGCCGCCGATCCCCAAGGGACTCTCGATCGTGCCGTCGGTGCCCAACCCCAAGTACGCCGACCTCGGCGGCCTGGCCATCGCGGCGCTGGTGCTGGTGTCGATCCTGCTGATCGTCAAGTACGCCAAGGGTTTCATCGCCAACATCTCGGTACTGCTCGGCATCGTGATCGGCGCGGTGGTGGCCACCGCCTTCGGCTTCATGACCTTCGAGAAGGTCGGCAGCGCGGCCTGGTTCGACATCGTGCTGCCCTTCCACTTCGGCATGCCGAAGTTCGACCCGGTGCTGATCCTCACAATGTCGCTGATCATGATCGTGGTGATGATCGAATCGACCGGCATGTTCCTCGCGCTCGGCGAGATGACCGACCGCAAGATCGGCCAGCAGGACCTGGCGCGCGGCCTGCGCACCGACGGCCTGGGCACGCTGATCGGCGGCATCTTCAACACCTTTCCGTACACCAGTTTCTCGCAGAACGTCGGCCTGGTGGCGGTGACCGGCATCAAGAGCCGCTACGTCTGCGTGGCCGGCGGCCTGATCCTGATCGTGCTGGGCCTGCTGCCCAAGATGGCGGCGATGGTCGAGTCGCTGCCCACCGTGGTGCTGGGCGGCGCCGGCCTGGTGATGTTCGGCATGGTCGCGGCGACCGGCATCCGCATCCTGTCGGGCGTGGACTTCAAGACCAACCGGCACAACGCGATGATCGTCGCGGTGTCGATCGGCGTCGGCATGATCCCGCTGCTGGCACCCAACTTCAAGCAGTGGATGCCGCATGCGATCCATTCGCTGGTCGAGTCGGGCATCCTGCTGGCGTCGATCTGCGCGGTGCTGCTGAACCTGTTCCTGAATGGCGCGAAGCACGACGAAGCGGCGATCGTCGCGGCGGCGAAACAAGCAGAGGCGTGACTTGGGCTCGCCCCCAGGTTGGCCCGCACTTCGTGTCGGGCCGCCCACCCCCTACCGGGGGCGCAGTCAGCGGCCCGGCGAAGCCGGTTCCGCGACTGCCCACCAACGGGCGCGCTGCGCGCAGCCGACTAACAACCCACAGCGCCAGTTTCACCGGCCGGCGCAGCCAGGCCCGTCGGTGAAACACCGCGGATCTGGCTCTGCCAGTCCGCTGGTGTTGCCCCCGGTAGGGGGTGGGCGCCCGGACACGAAGTGCCGGGCAACCTGGGGGCGAGCCAAATCAGAACGGCAGCAGCAACGGCACCAGCGCGACGCTGGCGATCAACACCAGCAGCACCAGCGGCAGGCCGATGCGCACGAAGTCCATGAAGCTGTAGTCGCCCGGCCCGGCCACGAGCGTATTGACCGGCGAGGACACCGGCGTGACGAAGGCGGCCGAGGCCGCCAGCGCGACGATCATCGCGAAGGGGTACGGCGAGGCCTGCAGCTCCTTCGCGATCGCCAGCGCCACGGGGGCCATCAGCACCGCAGTGGCGGTGTTCGAGATGAACATGCCGAGCACGGCCGTGACCGCGAAGATCACGGCCAGCACGGTGCGCGGGCCGGCTTCGCCGACGACGCCCATCAGCACCTGGGCCGCGAGATCGACGCCGCCGGTGCGCTGCAGGGCCAGCGAGAACGGCAGCATGCCGACGATCAGCACCAGGCTGGGCCAATGGATCGAACGGTAGGCGCTGCGCAGGTCGACGCAGCCGAAGAGTCCCATCAGCAGGCAGCCGATCAGCGCCGCCTGCACATTGGGCAGCACGCCGCTGACCATCAGCGCCACCATCAATGCCAGCGAGGCCAGCGCGAACGGCGCCCGCGAGGCCGCCGGCGACACCTCGTCGAACTCGGCCGGCAAGTTGAAGACGATCAGGTCCATGTCGGGGCGCAGCCGGCGGATCGCATGCCAGAGGCCGACCACCAGCAGCGTGTCGCCGGCCTTCAGCGGCACATCGAGAATCTCCCCGCGCTCGGGCGTGCTGCCGTGCTTCAGGCCGATGACCGAGACCTCGTGCTGGGCGCGCAGGCGGGCCTCGACGATGGTCTTTCCGATCAAGGCGGAGCCCGGCGGGACCAGCGCCTCGGCCATGCCGATGTCCTGCGAATGCTCGGAAAAATAGGCGCCGGCGAGCGGCAATCGTTCGAGCGCGAGACGATGGCCGAGACCCTCCAGGTCGGCGCCCGGCCGGCAGAGGTCGAAGAAGAGCACGTCGCCGACCTCGATCGCGGTGCCCGGCGCCAGGAGGTCGCGCGCGAATCGGCGTCGGCGCTCGATGGCCAGCAGGTTCAGGCCCGGGATGGCGGCCGCGTCGAGCGCGTCGAAGACCCGGCCGACGGCCGTGGACCCGGGCCGCACGCGGAATCGGGATCCGCGCTCGGCCAGCGCGTACTCGCCGATCCACTGGTCGAGCCCGGCCCGGCGGTCCGCCGTCCGGGGCGGCTGCTGCGCGCCACCCAGCCAGCGCCGCACGCCCAGCATGTAGGCGACGGCCAGCAGCAGCAGAGGCAAGCCGAAGGGCGTGAAGCTGAAGAAGTGGAAGCCTTCGAAGCCCTCGCGCACCAGCTCGGCATGGACCACCAGGTTGGGCGCCGTCGCCACCAGGGTCAACATTCCGCTGATCAGCGCCGCGACCGACAGCGGCATCATCAGGCGTCCGGCCGCGACACCGGTGTTGCGCGCCACGCGCATCACGATCGGCACGAAGATCGCGACCACGCCGGTCGAACTCATCACCGAGCCGACCCCGGCCACGATGAGCATCAGCAGCACGATCAGCCGCGTCTCGTTGCCGCCCGCCCGCGCCACCAGCAGATCGCCGAGCCGCTGCGCCACGCCGGTGCGCAACAACCCTTCGCCGATCACGAACAGCATCGCGATCAGGACGATGCTGGGGTCCGCAAAGCCGGCCAGCGACTCCTGCATGCTGACCGCGCCGGTGAAGGGCAGTGCCGCCATCATGAGCAGCGCGACCACATCGGTACGCGGGCGGCCAAGCGCGAACATCCCCACGGCACCGGCCAGCAGCGCGAGGACGAGGCCGAGTTGCGGGGTCATGGGTTCAGATCATGGCCAGCGGCTTCTTGCGCCGCGGCGCCGGGTGCAGGCGGTCGATCGCGGCCAGCACGTCCGGACTCAGCGCCAGGCCGGCCGCCGCGAGGTTGTCGCGCAGATGGACCTCGCGCACCGCCTTCGGAATGGCCGCCACGCCGGGCTGCGCCAGCACCCACGCCAGCGCGAGTTGCGCCGCGCTGACGCCGAGCCCGCGGGCGATCTGCTGCAGTCCGGCGTCGGCGGCCAGCGCGCCCTGGTCGATCGGGCTGTAGGCCATCATCGGCATGCCGCGCGCGCGCTGCCAGGGCAGCAGGCTGAACTCGGGGCCGCGCTCGGCCACCGAGTAATACACCTGATTGGCGGCGCAGTCGCCGGCCAGCGCGGCGAGTTCCTCCATGTCGTCGGTGTCGAAATTGCTGACGCCCCAGCGAAGGATGCTGCCGTCGGCGACCAGCGCCCGCATCGCGTCCCGGGTGTCGGCGAGCGGATGCTCGCCGCGCCAGTGCAGCAGGTAGAGGTCGATGTGGTCGAGGCCCAGTCGTGCGAGGCTGCGCGCGCAGGCCTTCGGGGTGCCGCCGCGGCTGGCGTTGTGCGGATAGACCTTGCTGACGATGAACAGCTCCTCGCGCTTCACATCGCCGGCACGCAGCGCCTCGGCCACGGCCTGGCCGACCACCTCCTCGGCGCCGCCCTCGCCATACATCTCGGCCGTGTCGATGAGGCGCAAGCCCATGTCGATGGCGGCGCGAACCGCGGCGACTTCCGCGGCGCGCCGGGCAGCGGACTCGCCCATCTTCCAGGTGCCCAGACCGAGCGCGGGCATTTGCCCGCCGCCGGGCAATTGCAGGTATCGCATGGGAACTCCTTCTCGCTCGGGGCGGAACCGCTCCCGCTCGCCACGATGCTAACCAAGCAGCCGCCGTGCCGGGCCGGCGCAGCGCGGACTGGACGATTAATCCAATATATCGGATACTCATTCCAACATGACGGATCAAGCAAGCGGACTGAACGGGCGCATCGCCGAGCGGGTGCGCGCGCTGCGGGCGGCGCGCGGCCTCTCGCTCGACGCACTGGCCGCGCACTGCGGCGTCAGCCGCTCGATGATTTCGCTGATCGAGCGCGCAGAGAGCAGTCCGACCGCGGTCGTGCTGGAGAAGCTCGCCACCGGCCTGGGCGTGGCGCTGGCCTCGTTGTTCGAGCCGGCGCAGGCCAGCGACGACCCGGTGGCGCGGCTGGCCGACCAGCCCTTGTGGCGCGATCCGCATTCGGGCTACGTGCGGCGCAACGTCTCTCCCGCCGGCGTGTCGTCGCCGATCCGGATCGTCGAGGTGGCCTTTCCGCCGCAGGCGCGCGTGGCCTACGAGAGCGGCGCCCGCGAGCCGCGCATCCACCAGCAGGTGTGGGTGCTCGAGAACGCCATCGAGGTCACGGTCGGCGATGTCTGCCATCGGCTCGACGCCGGTGACTGCCTGGCCCATGTGCTCGACCGTCCCGTGAGCTATCACAACCCGACGCGCCGCCTGACGCGCTATGCCGTCGTGATGGCCACCCTGCCCTCTGCGTGGAGATGAAATGACCCCCGACACAGCCCCTTGCGTGCGCCACATTCGACGCCTCGACCCGGTCTCCGACGCGCAGGTGCGCGCGCTGTCCGAACTGCTGATCGATTGCGTCGACGGCGGCGCCTCCGTGAGCTTCATGCAGCCGTTGCCGCTGTCGAGAGCCATGGCGTTCTGGCGCCAGGTGGCCGAGGGGGTCGCCAGCGGCGAGCGCGCGCTGCTGATCGCCGAGGATGCGGAAGGCATCGTGGGAACCGTGCAGCTGGTGCTGGCCCAGCCCGACAACCAGCCGCACCGCGCGGACCTGTCGAAGATGCTGGTCCACCGCCGCGCGCGATGCCGCGGCTGGGGCGAGGCGCTGATGCGCGCGGCCGAGCAGACGGGACGCGATTGCGGCAAGACGCTGCTGGTGCTCGACACCTCCAGCGACAGCGCCGAACGGCTCTATGCGCGACTCGGCTGGCAGAGGGTCGGGGTGATTCCCGGCTATGCGCTGCTGCCGCAGGGCGGGCTGTGCGCGACGACCTATTTCTACCGGGAGCTGGGCGGCGGGGATCGCGCGCGCCTGGGATCCATGTAATATCGACGACGCTCCGGGGTGCACGCCACAGTGCTGAGATCCAAACCCGCGAACTTGAACCGGTTAATGCCGGCGGAAGAAGAGCAATCACTTCGATCATCGGCGCATCCTGCCGAGGTCGAGGTGGCCTTCGGAGCATCCGTTTCACGGTCACGAAGAAGTCCTTATGAACAACACCTCCGCGATCACGGGTACGGCCGGCGACGTGGTCGCCGACGTCCTCGCCTTCATCGCGCAAGACGGGTGCACCGACGACGCGTTCGATAGTCTGGCCTTGCGCCTGTTCGCCCACCAGTACGGCAACAACGAGGCCTATCGACGCTTCTGCCAGCGGCGCGGCGCGACCCCGCGCAATGTGAAGCGCTGGAGCGACATCCCGGCAGTTCCGATCGACGCCTTCAAGGAGCTGGACCTGCGTTGCGAGCCGCCAGCCGCAACGGACCGGGTCTTCATGACCAGCGGCACGACCCGCAGCGAGGTCAAGGGCCGTCACTTCCATCCGACGCTGGCGGTCTACGACCGGTCGATGATCCGCAACTTCTCGGAGCGCTTCATGCAGGGCCGCGGCCGGATGCGCATGGGCATCCTGTTCCCCACTGAAACCGTGCTGCCCAATTCCTCGCTGGCCCACTACCTGGCGCTCGCGCTGGACGCATTCGGCACCGGGGAGAGCCGCTACTTCGTGAGCCCGCAGGGATTGGACCTCCCGGGCCTGTGCGAGGCCCTGGCGGATGCCGAACATCGCGGCGAGCCCTTGGCGCTGCTCGGCGCCAGCTACAGCTTCGTGCACCTGATCGACGAACTCAAGCAGCGCGGCCGGTCGTTCCGCCTGCCCGCGGGCAGCCGGGTGCTGGACACCGGCGGCTACAAGGGACAGTCGCGCGAACTGCCGCTCGACACCTTCTATTCGGCGCTGGCCGCGCTGCTCGGCATCGAGCGATCGCACTGCATCAACATGTACGGCATGACCGAGCTGAGCACGCAGTTCTACGATGCCGGCAATGCGTCGGTGCCCTCGGTGAAGTCCGGGCCGCACTGGATCCGTTCTCGGCTGGTCGACCCGCTCACGGGCCGCGAAGTCGCGCCTGGCGAACGCGCAATCCTGGTCCATTGCGACCTCGCCAATTTCAATTCGGTGACCACCATCCTGACCGAGGACGTGGGCCTGGCCGCGGAGGGCGGCTTCCTGCTGCTCGGTCGCGCCGAGGGCGCGCAGGCCAAGGGCTGCTCGCTGGCGGTGGAGGAATTCATCCGGGCGGCGGCGGCATGACGACGCTGAACGCGGCTGCCGGCTACCTGCCCGGCCTGGCGCCTGCGCGAGTGCAATGGCAGGCCCTGGTCTTCGAATCGGGCCCGACCCGGCTCGAGGTCGCCGTTCCCGTGCTGAGCCCGGAACAGATGCGCGCGCTCGCCGTGCGGGTCAAGCAGGCCAGCCGCCGCCATCTGAAGACCATGACCGTGTCGCAGGTCGTGGACGTCGTCGATCGCGCGATGGCCCGCCTGCTGGACCCGGCCGACCGCTACCGCCGGGAGATCGACCAGCTGCTGCCGATCGTCAGCGGCTACGACGCCGAGATGGTCCGCCTGGGCCTCACGGCCTTCTTCAAGACCTTTCGCGCGCCGCAACTCCATCGCTTCGTCGCCGAGGATTTCGCCAATCCCAAGCTGCTGGACGAATTCCAGCCGCGCCCCAAGGGCGGCGCGGCCAAGGCCTTCGGGCCGGATCTGCTGGTCCACAGCTGGGCCGGCAACGTGCCGGCCCTTCCGCTCTGGAGCCTGGTCTGCGGATTGCTCGTGAAAGCCGGGAGCATCGGCAAGCTGCCGAGCGCGGAGCCGCTGTTCGCGGGCCTGTTCGCACGGCTGCTGGCCGAGGTCCATCCGCCGCTGGCCGATTGCCTGGCCGTGGTGTGGTGGAAAGGCGGTGCGGAGGAACAGGCATCGGCCCTCTATGCCGAGGCAGACACGGTGCTCGCCTATGGCGGCAACGATTCGCTGGAGCAAATCCGCCGTCGGCTGCCGGTCACGACGCGCTTCCTGCCGTACGGCCACAAGCTGGGCTTCGGCCTGGTGAGCGCCTCGGCCCTCGACACCCTGCGGGCGCCGGCGACGGCACGCCTGGCCGCCTGGGACGTGATGCGCTACGACCAGCAAGGCTGCTATTCGCCCCATGTGTTCTACGTCGAACGCGGCGGCAGGGTGTCGCCGCGCCAATTCGCGCAGTACCTCGCCAGCGAGCTCGCCAACCTGCAGAACCGCTTCCCCCGCCGGGCCCTCGCACTGGAAGATTCGGCCGCGGTTGCCGGCTGGCGCCAGGCCATCGAGCTGCAGGCGATGGCGGCGGGCGGCGGGCTCGGCGGCGAGCTGATCGGCGAGGACGGCGCGGCCTTCGGCGTCGCCTACACCGATGAGGCGAAAGGCCTGGTGCCGACGGCACTGAACCGCAGCATCCAGGTCGTCGCGGTCGATACGCTGGACCAGGTGGTCGCGCGGGTGGAAGCGCACCGGCCGTTCCTGCAGACCGCGGGCGTGGCCGCGGCTCCGGCCGAACTGTTCCGGCTGTCGGAGCTGCTGGGAGCCGCCGGCGTGACACGGATCAGCGCCATCGGCGCGATGAGTTCGCCGGAGGCGGGCTGGCACCACGACGGCCGGTTCAACCTGCTGGACCTCGTGCGGATGGTCGAGATCGAGCAGTCGGCAGAAATCGCGGCCGACAAGCTGGCGCCTTACGCGGACTGAAATGAAACACCCCCGAAGCGCCTGCGGCGCCTCCCCCTCAAGGGGGCGATACCAGCGGCCCGGCAAAGCCGGTTCCGCGGTATCCCCGGCACGGGCCCGTGCAGGTTTCATGGGTCGCGGGTCACGCAATAGCGTGGTGGAAAACCAGGATCAGTTGTGAGCTTCCTCGACATCGACAAGGTGGGCTTCACCTATCCCGGCTGGCCGCCGGTGGTGCGCAGCATCGACTGGACCATCGCGCAGGGCGAATTCCATTGCCTGGTCGGACGCAGCGGCTGCGGCAAGACGACCTTGCTCAAGCTCGCGGCGGGTCTGCTGCATCCCCAGACGGGCAGCATCCGCCTGCAGGGAAAGGAAGTGGTCGCGCCGGGCCCGCAACTGGGCTTCGTGTTCCAGTCGCCGACGCTGCTCGAGTGGCATCGCGTGATCGACAATGTCCTGCTGCCGGTGTCGCTGCAGCACAAGCCCAGCGCGGACGAGACCGACAAGGCGCGGCAACTGCTGGCGCTGCTGGGCCTGGCCGATCACGCGCAGCACTACCCCCGGCAGTTGTCGGGCGGCCAGCAGAGCCGCGTGGCCCTGGCGCGCGCCCTGATCCTGGAGCCGGCGCTGCTGCTGCTGGATGAACCCTTTGCCGCGCTCGATGCGATCACCCGTGGCGAGCTTCAGGACGACCTGCTGCAGATGTGCCGGCTGCGCCGCACCACCGTCCTGTTCGTCACGCACGACATTGCCGAGGCGGTGTACCTGGGCGACCGGGTCGCGGTGATGGACCGCGGCCGGATCGTCCGCGACATCCGTGTCGAGGTGAGCAGGCCGCGCGCGCCGGCGATGCGCTACGGCGAAGCCTTCAACCGGCATTGCGCGCAGGTGCGCGATGCGATGGACATGGCAACGGCATGAAGACAGCCTCCGCACGTACCCGGTTCGGCGCCTGGGCGCTGCTGCTCGCCCTGCTCGCCGGATGGGAACTGGCGTCGCGCGCCTCCGGCGTGTCGGCACTGGTCCTGCCGGCGCCTTCGGCGGTGATGAAGTCGCTCTGGATGGGCCTGTCCACCGGCTACCTGTGGCCCCACATCCGCGCGACCGGCCTCGAGCTGGTACTCGGCCTGTCCACCGGCTGCCTGATCGGTTTCGCGAGCGGCGTGGCCCTCGCCGAGTCGACCCTGCTGCGGCGCCTGCTGAAGCCCTACATCGTGGTCAGCCAGGTCGTCCCCAAGCTGGCGCTGGCGCCGCTCTTCATCGTCTGGTTCGGCTTCGGCATGACGTCGACGGTGGTGATCACGGCGCTGATCTGCTTCTTCCCCTTGATGGAGAACACCGTGACCAGCCTCCAGCAGATCGACCCGCAGCGGCTGGAACTGTTCCGGATGCTGGGCGCCACGCGGCGCCAGACACTGCTGCGCCTGAAACTGCCCGCCGGGCTGCCCGGCATCCTCGCAGGTCTGCGGGTGGCGGTGGTGCTGGCGCTGGTCGGCGCCGTGGTCGGCGAGTTCATCGGCGCCAGCCAGGGGCTCGGCGCGCTGATCATCGCCTCGCAAGGGATGATGGACACGCCGTTGATGTTCGCGGTGCTGGTGGTCATCGCCGCGCTCGGGCTGCTGCTCTACGAGATCACGCTGGCCGTCGAGAGACGACTGCTGCTGCCCTACACCCGAATCTCATGAAGGAACCACTGACCATGCAAAGACCCATCGCACGCCGTGCCGCGCTGCTCGCGAGCGCCGCGATCCTGGCCTTGACGGCCGCCCGCGGCGCCAACGCCGCCGACCCGCTCGAGAAGATCACGGTGGCCGGCTGGAGCAAGCCGATCACCGAGATCACGCACCTGCTGGTCGAGCCCGACAAGGGCATCTTCAAGGCCAACGGGATCGATCTGGCCTACGTGCCGGGCGCCGGCGGGGGCGACGCGATCCGCAACATCCTGACTGGCCAGGCGGACGTCGCCTTCACCGATCCGGGGGCCTTCTTCTCGGCCCTCGACAAGGGCGAGAAGCTGCGCGCGATCTACGACATCTACCCGCAGAACGTCTTCAACGTCGTCTCGCTGAAGTCCGCCAACATCACCAAGCCAGCCGACCTGAAAGGCAAGAAGATCGGCGTCTACAGCCTGTCCAGCGGCACCCGCCAGAACCTGCTGGTGCTGCTGCACCAGGCCGGGCTGACCGAATCCGACGTCACCATCGTCGTCACCGGGCTGTTGAACTTCGCGCCGCTGCTGCAAGGCCAGGTCGATGCCACCGCCGCCACCGACACCGGCTTGCTGGTGGGCAGGCGCAAGGGACTGGGCGAAGTCAACGTGATGGAGGTGCGCAGCTATTTGAACGTATCGAGCGACCTGTTCGTGGTCCGGGAACAGGTCTACCAGCAGCGCAAGCCCTTGCTGAAGCGCTTTCTGAAGGCATACCGCGAAAGCGCGGCCTGGATGATCGCCAACCCCGAGGAGGCGGCAGGCCTGGCCGTGAAATACGCCATCGACGGCACCGACCGCGCCGCCAACCTCGAAGTGATCCGGCTGCGCAATGCCTCCAGCGTGTCGGCCGCCACCGCGAAGAACGGCCTCGGCGCCTTCGACCTCGAGTCGCTGCAGAAGGCCGCCGATGCCTACCGGAAGCTGGGCCTGATCGAGCACGACATCCAGGTCCCCGACGTGGTCGCCACGGACCTGCTGCCGGCACGATGAGGGCGACGCCATGAAGTTCGATGGCAAGGTGGTGCTGGTGACCGGGGCCAGCCGCGGCATCGGCGCGGCCATCGCGCAGGCCTTCGCAGGCGAGGGCGCGACGGTGGTGGTCAACCACCTGAGCAACGACGCCGCAGCCGCCGCCGTGGTCGCGCATTGCAAGGCGGCCGGTGGCGATGCCTGGGCGGCGAAGGCCGATGTCCATTCGGCCGCGGCCGTGCAGGCCATGGTGGAGCAGGTCCTGGATGAAGCGGGGCGCATCGACGTGGTCGTCAACAATGCCTTGCGCCCCTATTCATTCGACCCGCAGCGCCGGGCCCTGTTCGACGAGACGGCGTGGCGGGACTACCAGGCGCAGTTCGACGGCGCCGTCGGCGGCGCCTACAACGTCTGCCGGGCCGTGCTGCCGCACTTCAGGCAGCGCGCCCAGGGCAGCATCGTCAATATCGTCAGCGACCTGGTCGAGCGCCCGGTAATTCCGTACCACGACTACACGACCGCCAAGTCGGCGCTGGTCGGCTTCAGCCGCAACCTGGCCGCCGAACTGGGGCCGCTCGGCATCCGCGTCAACTGCGTCGCCCCCGGGCTGGTCTACCCGACGCAGGCCAGCCGCGCGACCCGGGAAGAATTCCGCGAGTCGCTGATCGCCGCCACCCCGCTGCGACGGATCGCCCGGCCCGAGGATGTGGCCGGTCCGGTGCTTTTTCTCGCTTCCGACTGGAGCCGCTTCATGACGGGACAGGTGCTGTTCGTCGATGGCGGCCTGGTGATGAGATAGGCACGGTCGGGGAGTCACTGGGACTTGAATTCTTCCGCCGTGATACCGAGCTTGCGCAACTTGTCGTGCAGCGTCTGCCGCGCGATCGCCAGCGCGCTGGCGGTGGCCGGCTGGTCGCCCTGGTGCTTGCGCAGCGCCTCGACGATCACCGCCCGCTCGAAGGACTCGACCTGCTGCGGCAGTCCGCGCGGCAAGGCCGGCATGCCTTCGGTGGTGCCGCGCACCTGCGTCAGGCGCTCGCCCAGCAGGCCAAGCACGAAGCGGTCGGCCACGTTGCGCAGCTCGCGCACGTTGCCGGGCCAGGCGTAGGCCATCAGGTCGGCCAGCTGCGCGCCGCTCAGGATCGGCGCGACGCGCTCATAGCGCGCGGCCGCCAGCAGCGTGAAATGCTCGAACAGCAGAGGGATGTCCTCGCGCCGTTCGCGCAGCGGCGGCAGTTCGATGAAGGCCACGCCGAGCCGATAGTACAAATCGGCCCGGAACTTCTGCCGGTCGCTCATTTCCTTGAGGTCGTCCTTGCTCGCGGCCACCACGCGGCAGTCGAAGGGAATGGCCTTGTTGGAGCCGATGCGTTCGATGCTGCGCTCCTGCAGCGCGCGCAGCAGCTTGATCTGCACCGCCATCGGCATGCTCTCGATCTCGTCGAGGAAAAGCGTGCCGCCGTTGGCGTATTCGAACTTGCCCACGCGCACCCGGTTGGCGCTGGTGAAGGCGCCGGCCTCGTGGCCGAACAGCTCGCTCTCGGCCAGCGCCTCGGGCAGGCCGCCGCAGTTGAGCGGCACGAAATGCTGTCGGCGGCGTTCGCTGTGGTCGTGCAAACAGCGGGCGACGAGTTCCTTGCCGGTGCCGGTCTCGCCGTAGATCAGCACGTCGGCCGAGGTTCCGGCCAGCGTCATCACGGTGCGTCGCACCAGTTGCATCTGCGCCGAGCGGCCGATCAGCACCGACTGGATGCCGTGCCAGTTCTCCAGCGCGTCGCGCAGCGCGCGCACTTGCAGCGAGAGCTGCCGCCGCTCGATGGCGTGACGCACGATGGCCACCAGCCGTTCGGAGCTGAAAGGCTTCTCGATGAAGTCGTAGGCGCCCTCGCGCATGGCCTGGACCGCCATGGCGATGTGGCCGTGTCCGGTGACCAGGATGACGGGCAGCTCGGCGTCGGCATTGTGGAGTTCGAGCAGCCATTCGGTGCCGCTCAGGCCCGGCAGGCGCACGTCGCAGACCACGATGGCCGGCACGCCGTAACTGATCTGCCCGCGTGCGCGTTCGGCGCTCGCGAAGGATTCGACCTCGAAACCGGCCAGGGTCAGCACCTGGGTCGTGCTGATCCGGACGTCTTCGTCGTCCTCGACCAGCAGCACCCGGATGGCAGGGGCTTCGCTCACTTGTAGATCACTCCTGTGGGATGGGGGGTAAAGATGGTTTGGATGGCGGCCGGCAGGTCGACGACGAAGCAGGCGCCGCCTTCCGGCAGGTTGATGGCACGCAGAGTGCCGTCCATGGCTCGCACCAATTGTGCCGAGATCACGAGGCCCAGGCCCAACCCGGTGCCCGCCGGCTTGCTGGTGACGAAGGGCTCGAACAGGCGCGGCAGGATGTCGGGCGGAATGCCCGGCCCGGTGTCGCTCACGCGCAGGATCACGCGGCCCTCCTGCGGCCTCGCCTCGAGCCGCAGCGTGCGCCGCGGCGATGCCTGCATGGCGTCGATGGCGTTGCGCATCAGGTTGGCGAGCACGCTGCCCAGCGCAGCCTCCTCGGCCATGACACTCAGGGTCGCGGGCTTCACGTCGATCTCGACGGCGACGCCGTTGTTCTTCGAGGCCTCGGCGACGATGAGCTGCGCGTCGGCCACGGCCTTCGACACCGGAACCGGCGCGAGCGGCAGCTCGCTCTTGTGCGCGAAGGTCTTGAGCTGCGAGGTCAGGCGCGCCAGGCGGTCGACCATGCCGCGGATGCGCTGCAGGTTGCCGCGCACATCGTCGAAGCGGCTCTTTTCGAGCAGGATGCCGGCGCTCTCCGAGAGCGTGCGCATCGCCGTGAGCGGCTGGTTGAGTTCGTGCACCACGCCGGCCGACATCTGGCCCAGCGCCGCCATCTTGCCGGCATGCACCAGCTCGCCCTGGGCGGCGCGCAGTTGCGCGGTGCGCGCGACCACAGTCGATTCGAGGGTGTCGTACGCCGCCTGCAGCGCGGCCTGGCTGGCCAGCTTCTGCCGCACGGCCCGGCGGCGCTGCCACAGCGTGACGACGATCAGCAGCAGCACCGCCATCGCCAGGCTCGCGGTGATGGCCGCGTTGCGCGCGCCCACGCGCACCGGCGCCAGGTCGTCGAGCACCACCAACTGCCACGGCGCGCCGCGCAGCGAACGCGTCGAGGCGAGCTGGTCCACGCCGTCGAGCGCGATGATCTGCACGTCGCGCGCCAACGCCTCCTTCTGCGTCCATTGCAACGGCTGCAGGCCGGCCTCCCCGTAGGGGCGCGAACGCTGCACCTCGGCCCGCTGCAATGCGTCGAGCGGCGACAGCGGCCGGAACTTCAGGTCATCGCGGGTGGCGAGGATCACCACGCCACGCTGGTCGATCAGCGCCACGTCGCCCGGCAGCTTGCGCCAGCCGCGCTCGGCCCCCTCGAGGTTGACCTTGACGGCCACTACGCCGCGCGTGGGCTGGCCGCGGCGCAGGGCGTAGGAGAGGTAGTAGCCGGGCTTGCGGCTGGTGATGCCGACGCCGTAGAAACGGCCCCGCCCCTGCCCCAGCGCATCGATCACGTAGGGGCGGAACGACAGGTCCTGGCCGACGGTGGTGCCGGGCCGGTCCCAGTCGGAGGCCGCCAGCGAGGTGCCGGTGGCATCGAGCACATAGAGCATCTCCGCGCCCGCAGCGGCGTTGACGCCGTCGAGGTAGCGGTTGACCGCGTCGCGCAGCGCCGCATCGGAAGGCGTGCCGAGCAGCGCCGGGACGATGGGCGTCATCTCCAGCAGCGCGGGCAGATACTCGAAACGGGCCAGGTCGGCGTCGAGCCCGGTCGCCAGCATATCGAGCCGGTGGTCGCCCGCCTCGCGCAGCCGCGCCAGGCCGTTCTGCATGGCGAGATGATGGCCGGCGAAGGCGGCCAGGGCCACCAGCGCCAGCGCGCCGCACCAGCGCGGCAAGCCGCGCCAGCGTCTTTGCGTGTCGGAAGGCAAATCGAAGCGCCGGGCCGGCTCCCGTGAAGTCATGAACCCGTTATTGCACAAGAGCGCACGGGCCGCATCAGTGGCTGCCCGGTGGCGCGTGTCACGGGTCGTTTCAGACAGGCCCCGTGTCTGCTCAGGCATGGCGCAGTTGGCCGGTCTTGCCGCGGAAGACCGGCCGCTCATTGCATGTGCTGGCCGCCGTTGATGGCGATGTTGGCGCCGGTCACGAACGCCGCCTCTTCCGAGGCGAGGTAGATGATCAGGCCCGCCACTTCCTCGGGCTTGCCGAGACGGCCCACGGGGATGTGCGGCAGGATCTTGCTGTCGAGCACTTCCTTCGGAATGGCCGTGACCATCTTGGTGCCGATGTAGCCCGGCGAGATGGTGTTCACGGTGACGCCCTTCTTCGCCACCTCGAGCGCCAGCGCCTTGGTGAAGCCATGCACACCGGCCTTGGCGGCCGAATAGTTGGTCTGGCCGAACGCGCCCTTCGAACCATTCACCGACGACACGTTGATGATCCGGCCCCAGCCGCGGTCCACCATGCCGTCGGCGACCTGCTTGCTCATGTTGAACAGGCTGTCGAGGTTGGTGCGCAGTACCGCGTCCCAGTTGACGCGGTCCATCTTCTTGAAGGTCATGTCGCGCGTGATGCCGGCGTTGTTGACCAGCACGTCGACCGGGCCCAGCCGCTCCTGCACTTCGGACACGGCGCGGGCGCACGAATCGTAGTCCGCCACGTCGCAAGGCACTGCCAGAATATCGTAGCCGCGCTGCGCCATCTGCGCCACCCACTCGGCGTGCGACTTGTTGCCCGGCGAATAGGTCACCGCGAGCCGGTAGCCCGCATCGACCATCTTGGTGGAGATCGTCTCGCCCAGGCCGCCCATGCCGCCGGTGACCAGAACCACGTGTTGTTTGTTGCTCATTGGCTTGCTCCTCGTCGTGAAATGAAAAAAGATTCCGTTCGATCCCCTGTGCTGCACGAAACTGTCGCGGTCCAATCGGGGGATAGCGCGGAACCGGCTTTGCCGGGCCGCTGGTGTCGCCCCCGGAAGCGGGTTGGCGAAGCGACACGAAGTGCGCGAAGACTGGGGGGTGAACCTATGCCCGCTCGACGGCCATCGCCACGCCCATGCCGCCGCCGATGCACAGCGAGGCCAGGCCCTTGTGGGCGCCGCGGCGGCGCATCTCGTGCAGCAGCGTCACCAGCACGCGGCAGCCCGAGGCGCCGATCGGATGGCCGATGGCGATGGCGCCGCCGTTGACGTTGATGCGGCTGGTGTCCCAGTCCATCTCGCGATTGACCGCGCAGGCCTGCGCCGCGAAGGCTTCGTTGATCTCCATCAGGTCGAGGTCCTGCGCCTTCCAGCCGGCCTTCTTCAGCGCCAGCCGTGAAGCGGGAACCGGGCCCATGCCCATCAGCGACGGGTCCAGCCCCGCGCTCGCGTAGGCGCGGATCACCGCCAGCGGCTGCAGTCCGAGCGCGGCGGCGCGCGAGGCCGACATCACCAGCACCGCGGCCGCGCCGTCGTTCAGGCCCGAGGCATTGCCGGCCGTCACCGAGCCGGTCTTGTCGAAGGCCGGACGCAGGCCGGCGAGCGCATCGGCGTTGGTCTTGCGGTTCACGAACTCGTCGGCCGCGAAGACGATCGGGTCGCCCTTCTTCTGCGCGATGCCGAAGGGCAGGATCTCGTCGTCGAAGCGCCCCGCGTCCTGCGCGGCCGCCGCTTTCTGCTGCGAGGCCAGCGCCAGCGCGTCCTGCATCTCGCGCGTGATGCCGTACTTCTTCGCCACGTTCTCGGCCGTGGTGCCCATGTGGTACTGGTTGTAGACGTCCCACAGGCCGTCCACGATCATGGTGTCGACCAGCTTCCAGTCGCCCATGCGCTGGCCGTTGCGCGAATTGGGCAGCACGTGCGCTGCGGCGCTCATGTTCTCCTGGCCGCCGGCCACCACGATCTCGGCGTCGCCGCACTTCACGGCCTGCGCCGCCAGCATCACGGCCTTCAGGCCCGAGCCGCAGACCTTGTTGATGGTGAGGCCCGGCACGCCGACCGGCAGCCCCGCCTTGATGACCGTCTGGCGCGCCGGATTCTGGCCCGCGCCGGCCGCCAGCACCTGGCCCATGATCACCTCGGACACCGCATCGCCCGGCACGCCGGCCTTGGCGAGCAGACCCTTCACCACATGCGCGCCCAGCTCGGGCGCGGCCGTGCCGGCGAGCGCGCCGCCGAACTTGCCGACCGCCGTGCGTTGCGCGGCCACGATCACGATATCGTCTGACATGAGAGTCTCCTTGGGTTGATGCGAATGGAATGGCAGCAAGGGTCGGGGCACGGCCTTGCCTGCTCAATGCAGCTTGACGTGGGGTTCGGTGCGCCGCGTGATGAGGCGGGCCAGCGTGTCGAGTGAGACCTTGACGACGCCATGCAGCGCCAGCTCGTGCATCTTGTAGAGCGACACGTACATGAGGCGCGCGAAGCTGCCCTCGATCATCAGGCTGCCGCCGATGAGGCCACCCATCATGTTGCCCACGGTGCTGAATTCACCGAGCGACACCAGCGAGCCGAAATCGCGGTAGCGGTAGGGCTTGAGCGCCTTGCTCGCCATGCGCCGGCGGATCTGCGCGGCGACGTGCGAGGCCTGCTGGTGCGCCGCCTGCGCGCGCGGCGGCACCAGGCCGCCCTTGCCGCCGTTGGCCCCGGGCCAGTCGCAGGCCGCGCAGTCGCCGATGGCGAAGATGTCGGCATCGCGCGTGGTCTGCAGCGTCGGCAGCACCGCGAGCTGGTTGCTGCGGTTGGTTTCGAGCCCCGCGATGTCCTTCATGAAATCGGCCGCCTTCACGCCCGCGGCCCACACCACCAGCTCGGCCGGCAGCGTGCGTCCGTCGGCCAGGCGCACGCCCTCGGGCAGCACCTCGGCCACCTTGGCCGCGGTGTGCACGTCCACGCCCAGCTTGCGCAGCAGCGCCTCGGTGGCGGCCGACAAGCGCGGCGGCAGCGCGGGCAGCACGCGGTCGGCGGCCTCGATCACACTGACCTGGATGTCCTTCTCGGCGTCCACGCGGTCCAGCCCGTAGGCCACGACCTCGCGCGTGGTGCGGTGCAGCTCGGCCGCCAGCTCCACGCCGGTGGCGCCTGCGCCGATGATCGCCACATGCAGCTGCTCGGGCCGCAGCGGCGTGGTCTGCGCATGCGCGCGGATGCAGGCGTTGACCATGCGCTGGTGAAAGCGCTGCGCGTCGGCCTTCGACTCGAGCCGCAGCGCGTGCTCGCGCACGCCGGGCGTGCCGAAATCGTTGCTGAGGCTGCCGATGGCGACCACCAGCGTGTCGTAGCCGAAGGCGCGCGCGGGCGTGACCAGCCGGCCCTCGTCGTCCATGTAGGGCGCGACGTGCACCTCGCGCCGCTGGCGGTCGATGCCGGTCAGCTCGCCGAGCCGGAAGCGGAAGCGGTGCCAGTGCGCCTGCGCGAGGTAGTCGACCTCGTGCGCACTCATGTCCATGCTGCCCGAGGCGATCTCGTGCAGCTTGGGCTTCCACACGTGGGTGCGGTGCTTGTCGACCAGCGTGATCTCCGCCTGGCCGCGCTTGCCGAGCGAATCGCCCAGGCGCGTCGCCAGTTCCAACCCGCCGGCACCGCCGCCGACGATGACGACGCGGTGTCTGGAATCAGGAGTGCTCATGGAGTGCGGCTATGAGAGGACTGTGCGCGGTGCGCTCAGTGCGTCGAGCCCGCGGGCATGCGCGCCACGACCGTGTCGAGCACCTGCTCGGGCTCGTCCGCCTCGGCAGCGCTTTCCTGGTTCAGTTGCCGCGTCAGGCGGCCGGTGTCGAGGTCGCCGGTCCACTTGGCGACCACCAGCGTGGCCACGCCGTTGCCGATCAGATTGGTGAGCGCGCGCGCTTCCGACATGAAGCGGTCGATGCCCAGGATCAGCGCCAGGCCCGCCACCGGCACATGGCCCACCGCCGACAGCGTTGCGGCCAGCACGATGAAGCCGCTGCCCGTGACGCCCGCGGCGCCTTTCGACGTGAGCAGCAGCACCAGCAGCAGCGTGATCTGCTGGGTCAGCGACATCGGCGTGTTGGTGGCCTGCGCGATGAACACCGCCGCCATCGTCAGGTAGATCGAGGTGCCGTCGAGGTTGAACGAGTAGCCCGTGGGAATGACCAGGCCGACCACCGATTTTTTGGCGCCCAGGTTCTCCATCTTGGCCATCATGCGCGGCAGCGCGGCCTCGCTCGACGAGGTGCCCAGCACGATCAGCAGCTCTTCCTTGATGTACTTGATGAACTTCCAGATGCTGAAGCCGTGGAAACGTGCGATGCCCCCGAGGACCACGAAGATGAAGAACAGGCAGGTGGCATAGAAGGTCGCCATCAGCTGGCCCAGCGACACCAGCGAACCCACGCCGTACTTGCCGATGGTGAAGGCCATGGCGCCGAAGGCGCCGATCGGGGCCACCTTCATGATGTAGCCGACGATGCCGAAGAGCACGTGCGAGCCCTTCTCGATCACATCGAACACCAGCGTACCGCGCCCGCCGAACTTGTGCAGCGCAAAGCCGAACATCACCGCGATCAGCAGCACCTGCAGGATCTCGCCCTTGGCGAAGGCATCGACCACGGTGTTGGGAATGATGTTGAGCAGGAACTCGGTGGTCGAGGTCATCTTGCCCGGCCCGGTGTAGGCGGCGATGGCCTTGGTGTCGAGCGTGCTCGCATCGATGTTCATGCCGCGGCCGGGCTGCACGACGTTGATGATCACCAGGCCCACCAGGAGCGCGATGCTGCTGACGACCTCGAAGTACAGCAGCGCCAGGCCGCCGGTCTTGCCGACCTTCTTCATGTCCTCCATGCCGGCGATGCCGACCACCACCGTGCAGAAGATGATCGGCGCGATGATCATCTTGATGAGCTTGATGAAGCCGTCGCCCAGCGGCTTCATCGCCGCGCCGGTGTCGGGATAGAAATGGCCCAGCAGCACCCCGATCACGATGGCCGTGATGACCTGGAAGTAGAGCGACTTGTACAAAGGCTTGGATACGGGTTGGTGGTCCACGGATGTCTCCTTGAAAATTTCAGACACAGGCGGAATGGGCCTGCTGCGCAAGGCTTTCGAATGGTGCCGCGCCGCGTTGCGAGTTGGCGTCGACCACCGCCAGCGCCGTCATGTTGACGATGCGGCGCACGGTGGACGACGGCGTGAGGATGTGCACCGAGCGTGCCGCGCCCAGCAGGATTCCGCCCACCGTGATGCCGCTGCCGGCCGCCATGCGCAGCAGGTTGTAGGAGATGTTGGCCGCGTCGACGTTGGGCATGATGAGCACATTGGCTTCGGTGTCCAGCGCCGAGTCCGGGAACTCGTGGTCGAGGATCGACTTGGACAGCGCCGCGTCGCCGCGCATCTCGCCCTCCACCGCGAGCTGCGGATCGCTCGCCTTGATGAGCGCGAGCGCCTCGCGCATCTTCAGGGCCGAGGCCGCGTTCGAGCCGCCGAAATTCGAGTGCGACAGCAGCGCCACACTCGGCGTCACGCCGAAGCGGCGCACCTCTTCGGCCGCCAGCAATGTGATCTCGGCGATCTGCGCCGCATCGGGGTCGCGGTTGACGTGCGTGTCGCAGATGAAGAGCTGGCGTCCCGGCAGCATCAGCATCTGCATGGCGGCCATGGTCTTCGTGCCCGGGCGCAGGCCGATCACGTCGCGCACATGACGCAGGTGGTCGCCGTAGCCACCCAATGTGCCGCACAGCATGGCGTCGGCCCGGCCCTGGCGCACCAGCATCGCCGCGAGCAGCGTGCCGCGGCTGCGCATCTCGGTCTGCGCCACCAGGCGCGAGACGCCGTCGCGGCGCTTGAGCTGGTAGTAGGCCTCGGCGGCGTCGCCGTGCACGGCGGGGTCGAGCAGGTCGACAGCCTCGCAGTCGGTGCCCGGCGCAAGGCGCAGGCCGTACTGTGCGATGCGCTCGGCGATCACCTCGGGGCGGCCCAGCAGCAGCGGCCGCGCCAGGCCTTCGTCCACCACCACCTGCGCGGCGCGCAGCACGCGCTCGTCCTCGCCCTCGGCGTAGACCACGCGCTTGGGCGACTGCTTGGCGGCTGCGAACAGCGGCTGCATGCTGCTGCCCGACTGATAGACGAACTGCGACAGGCGCTGGCGGTAGGCCTTCATGTCGGCGATCGGCCGTGTGGCCACGCCGCTGTCGGCCGCGGCCTGCGCCACCGCGGGCGCGACCGCCTCGATCAGGCGCGGGTCGAATGGCTTGGGGATCAGGTAGTCGCGGCCGAAACGCAGGCCGAGCGCGCCATAGGCCTGCGCCACCACTTCGGGGATCTCGGCATGCGCGAGCTCGGCGATGGCGCGCACGGCGGCGAGCTTCATCACTTCGTTGATCGTGGTCGCGCCGACGTCGAGCGCGCCGCGGAAGATGAACGGGAAACACAGCACGTTGTTGACCTGGTTCGGATAGTCCGACCGGCCGGTGCCGAGGATGGCGTCGGGGCGCACGGCCAGCGCGTCTTCCGGCAGGATCTCCGGCGTCGGGTTGGCCATGGCGAGGATGATCGGATCGCGCCCCATCTCCTTCACCATCTCCGGCTTGAGCACGCCGCCGGCCGACAGGCCGAGGAAGATGTCGGCGCCGCCGATCACGTCGGCCAGCGTGCGCGCCGAGCTGTCCTGCGCATAGCGGGCCTTGTTCGGATCCATCTGCTCCTTGCGGCCGGTGTAGACCACGCCCGCACTGTCCGACACGTAGATGTTGTGCATCGGCAAGCCGAGGCTCACGATCAGGTCGAGGCAGGCCAGTGCCGCCGCGCCGGCGCCCGAGGCCACCAGCTTCACCTCTCGGATGTCCTTGTTCACATGGCGCAGCGCATTGAGGATGGCGGCGGCCGCGACAATGGCGGTGCCGTGCTGGTCGTCGTGGAAGACCGGGATCTTCATGCGCTCGCGCAGCTTCTTCTCGATGTAGAAGCACTCGGGCGCCTTGATGTCTTCGAGGTTGATGCCGCCGAAGGTGGGCTCCATGCGCGCGATGGTGTCGATCAGCGCATCGGGGTCGGTCTCGTCGAGCTCGATGTCGAACACGTCGATGCCGGCGAATTTCTTGAACAGGCAGCCCTTGCCTTCCATCACCGGCTTGCCGGCCAGCGGGCCGATGTTGCCCAGGCCCAGCACCGCCGTTCCGTTGGTGATGACCGCCACCAGGTTGGCGCGCGAGGTGAGATTCATGGCCTCGGCCGGGTCGCGCACGATCTCCATGCAGGCGTCGGCCACGCCGGGCGAGTAGGCGAGCGCGAGGTCGCGTTGGGTGGCCATCGGCTTGGTCGGGTTCACCGAGATCTTGCCGGGCGTGGGATAGCGGTGGTAGTCGAGGGCGGCTTCGCGCAGGTTGTCGGACATGGTTTCTCCGTGGGGATGTCAATGAGGGGCGGCCGCGCAGGCGTCGGCCAGCCAGCCGCGCAGTCCGCGCAGCAGCGCCGCGGGCTGGTCGGCATGCACCCAGTGGCCGGCATCGGCGATGCGCTCGGTCGCCGCACGCGGGAACAGCGCACGGATGCCGGCGAGCGACGAAGGCGGCACGTAGTCGGACTCGGCGCCGTGGATGAACAGCGCCGGTCCGCCGTAGCGCGCGTCGCGCAGCGCTTCGGGAAAGCCGCAGAGCTCGCGCATGCACAGGCCGGTGGCGAGCAGGTTGAGCCGCCAGTCGAAGCGGTCGTGCTGCCGGCGCAGGCTCTGCATCAGGACGTCGACCGGGGCTTCGGCGCTGAGGCTGTCGGCCAGCGCCTGGTGGATCTCGCGACGGCCGGCTGCGCCGGCCACGTCGAGGCTGCGCATGGCCGACACGTACGACGAGAACTGGTGGGTGTAGCTCTCGGGCGCGATGTCGATCACGGCGATGCCGCCGATGGCTTGCGGGTGCGAGAGCGCGAGGGCCATCGCCGTCTTGCCGCCCATGCTGTGGCCGATCACGAAGGGCCGCTGCAGCTGCTCGCGCTCGATCAGCGCGCGCACGTCGCCCGCCATCTCGGCGTACGACATCGACCCGGCCCACGGCGAGGCGCCGTGGTTGCGGGCGTCGGGCAGGTAGACGCGATGGCCGGAGGCCAGCGCCTGCGCGACCTGCGTCCAGTTGCGTCCCGCGCCGAACAGGCCGTGCAGGATCACCACCGGAGGCCCCGATCCCAGGGCCTCGAAAGCCAGTGTGAGCGGCATGGCGGGCGGCCTACTTCTTCTTCACCGGGGGCAGGTCGGTGCAATGCCCTTCGAACAGCTCGGCCGCCATGCCGATGGATTCACCGAGTGTCGGATGCGGGTGGATGGTCTTGCCGATGTCGCCGGGCTCGCAGCCCATCTCGATGGCCAGGCACAGCTCGCTGATCAGGTCGCCCGCATGCGTGCCGACGATGCCGCCGCCGACGATGCGGTGCGTGGCCTCGTCGAACAGCAGCTTGGTGAAGCCCTCGTCGCGCCCGTTGGCGATGGCGCGGCCCGATGCGGCCCACGGAAACACGGCCTTGCCGACCTTCAGGCCCTCGGCCTTGCACTCCTCCTCGGTCTTGCCGGCCCATGCCACTTCGGGGTCGGTGTAGGCGACCGAGGGAATCTGCCTGGCATCGAAGAACGAAGCCTCGCCATGGGCCGCCTCGGCCGCCACATGCGCCTCGTGCACGGCCTTGTGCGCGAGCATGGGCTGGCCGACGATGTCGCCGATGGCGAAGATGTGCGGCACGTTGGTGCGCATCTGCTTGTCGACGTCGATGAAGCCGCGCTCGGTGACGGCCACGCCGGCCTTGTCGGCGCCGATCTTCTTGCCGTTGGGACTGCGGCCCACGGCCACGAGCACGAGGTCGTAGACCTGCGGCTGCTTCGGTGCCTTCGCGCCTTCGAAGCTGACCTCGATGCCGGCCTTCGTCGCCTTGGCGCCCACGGTCTTGGTCTCGAGCATCACGTTGTCGAAGCGCGTCGCGTTGACCTTCTCCCACACCTTGACGAGGTCGCGGTCGGCGCCCTGCATCAGGCCGTCGAGCATCTCGACCACATCGATGCGCGTGCCCAGCGTCGAATACACCGTGGCCATCTCGAGGCCGATGATGCCGCCGCCGACCACCAGCATGCGCTTCGGAATTGCCTTGAGCAGCAGCGCACCGGTGGAGTCGACGACGCGTTCGTCCTCGGGCATGAAGGGCAGCTTCACGGCCTGCGAGCCCGCGGCGATGATGGCCTTGGCGAACTTCACCACCTTCTTCGCGCCGCCCTCGGCCGCCACCTCGACGTGGTAGGCGTCGAGGAAGCTGCCGACGCCGGTGACGACCTCGACCTTGCGCGCCTTGGCCATGCCGGCCAGGCCGCCGGTGAGCTTCCTGACGACGCCATCCTTGAAGTCGCGCAGCGCGTCGATGTCGACTTCGGGCGCGGTGTACTTGATGCCGTGTCTGGCAAGCAGCTTCACCTCGTCCATCACGCCGGCCGTGTGCAGCAGCGCCTTCGACGGGATGCAGCCGACGTTGAGGCACACGCCGCCGAGCGTGGCAAAGCGTTCGACCAGCACGGTCTTCATGCCGAGATCGGCGCTGCGGAAAGCGGCCGAATAGCCGCCGGGGCCGGCGCCGAGCACCAGCACCTCGCACTCGATGTCGGCCTGGCCGGCGTAGTTTCCCGCCGTGGGCGCGGGTGCGGCGGCCACGGGTGCCGCGGCAGCTGCCGGTGC
>NZ_JBFUHO010000025.1:0-103592 GCF_056402355.1 Variovorax sp. P4_B11 | reverse complement strand
CACCAAGGGCGACACGGTCGTCTGGCTCCCGGGCGAAGGGGCCTTGCTGTCGGGCGACCTGGTCGAGTTCGGCGCCACGCCCTATGCCGGCGATGCGTACTTCAAGGACTGGCCCAAGACACTCGAGAAGCTCGCTGCGCTCAAGCCCAAGGCGCTGGTGCCCGGTCGCGGCGCCGCGCTCACCACGCCCGACGAAGTGGCCAAGGGCCTCAGCGAGACGCGCGACTTCATCTCGGACGTGTACGCCAATGTTCGGAAGGGCGTCGATGCCGGCAAGGACCTGAACGCGGTCTACAAGGACACGTACGCGGCGCTGAAGCCCAAGTACGGCCACTGGGTGATCTTCGACCACTGCATGCCCTTCGACGTCACGCGGTGCTACGACGAGGTGACCAAGTACACCGACCCCCGCATCTGGACGGCAGAGCGTGATGTCGAGATGTGGAAGACGCTCGAGGGCTGATCGGTAGACCGCGCCAGGGCGGGCTGATCGGTCTATTTCGCCGGTCAGCCATCACGCGACAAGTTCATAGGACGAGGGAAGACGCGGAGCACGGCACCGCGGGGCCGCGCTCACCCCGAAAAGACAGCGCCCGCGAAACCTTAAGGAAACCACCATGCTGATCAAGAAGGTTCATCACGTCGCTTACCGCTGCCTCGATGCCAAGCAGACCGTCGAGTGGTACGGCAAGCACCTGGACATGAAGTTCGTGCTGGCCATCGCCGAGGACGAAGTGCCCTCGACGAAGCTCGACGAGGTGAAGTGGGAGAAGCTCGAAGAGTGGGCCAGGACCAAGCGTGCGCCGAAGCACGCGGCCTGGATGCACGACGGCAGCCTGGCCACGCCGGTCCCCTGATGCCGGCACGGAACGCGTGAATCTCATGATTGCATTGAACGAAACCCACGACCCGGCGCTTCAGAGCTGGGTGGCGTCGGCCCGGAACGCGGGGACCGACTTTCCTGTCCAGAACCTCCCTCTCGCGGTATTCCGGCGTCGTGGCACGCACGAGGTCTTTCGCGGGGGCGTGGCCATCGGCGACCAGATCGTCGACATCGCAGCGGCCGTCGAGCGCGGCCTGTTCTCGGGCGAAGCCGCCGCGGCCGCGACCGCCGCATCGGGTGATTCGCTCAACGTGCTGATGGCGCTCGGTCCGGCTGCGGGGGCGGCCCTGCGCCTGGCGCTGTCCCGCGCCTTGCGCGTGGGTTCGTCAGAGCGGCCGCTGCTCGAACCCTGCCTGGTGGCGCAGGCGGAGGCCGAATACGCTCTCCCGGCGCGCATCGGCGACTACACCGACTTCTACACCAGCATTCATCACGCGACGACCGTCGGCAAGCAGTTCCGTCCGGAGAATCCGCTGCTGCCGAACTACAAGTGGGTGCCGATCGGTTATCACGGACGTGCCTCTTCGATTGGTGTCAGCGGTCAGCGCATCAAACGCCCGCGCGGGCAAACGAAGGCGCCCGACGCTGCGACGCCGAGTGTCAGTCCCTCCAAGCGTCTCGACTACGAGCTCGAACTCGGCTGGTTCGTCGGTCAGGGAAACGAACAAGGGGAGCCGATCGACATTGGCGCGGCGGATGCTCACCTGTTCGGCGTGACCCTGTTCAACGACTGGTCGGCGCGCGACATCCAGGGCTGGGAATACCAGCCGCTCGGACCATTTCTCTCGAAGAATTTCGCCAGCACGGTGTCCCCCTGGTTGATCACGAAAGAAGCGTTGGCGCCGTTCCGCGTAGCGTTCGAACGCCCAGCCGGCGATCCGCAGCCTCTGCCTTACCTCGACTCGGAGATGAACCGTGCGCAGGGGGCGTTCTCCATCGAACTGAAAGTCCTGCTGCAGACTGCCAGGATGCGCGAAGCCGGTGAGCTCCCCGTGCGCCTGTCGCGGACCAACAGCCATCGTGCGGCCTACTGGACACCGGCCCAACTGATCGCCCACCACACGGTGAACGGCTGCAATCTGCAGCCCGGAGATCTTCTCGGCTCGGGCACATTGTCCGGCCCCGACGCCGACGAGGCCGGCTCGCTGATGGAGCTCACGAACGGCGGCAAGCAGCCGATCCAGCTTCCCAATGGGGAGAAGCGGACCTTTCTGGAGGACGGTGACGCGCTGATCATGCGTGGGTGGTGTGAGCGCGACGGCGCGGTTCGCATTGGGTTGGGCGAAGTGGTCGGCATCGTCGAAGAATGATGAAAAAGGCCGTCGGGTCCAAGGTCGTGCCGCGCTGCAGCCTTCCGATCACATCGGTGCGCCGCGTGGACTTGGTTGTCACGGAACTCGCAGTGATCGAGGCGACCGAAGCGAGTCTGATCCTCGCACCAGGTCTGACGGCGTGAGAGTGAGCCCCGTACCAGGCGATGCAACCATGAGCATCCGTCTCCTCGATACCCGAATGCTGTGGCTGCTCAGCGCATGCGCGTTCGCGAGCATGGCTTCGATGCGAATCTGTGACGCCATGCTTCCCTCGTTGGCGGCGGAGTTCTCGGCAACGACGGGCCAGGCTGCTCGGACCATTTCCGGCTTCGCGTTGGCCTACGGGGTTCTCCAGCTGTTCTATGGACCGCTGGGTGATCGCTACGGCAAAGTGCGCGTCATTGGCTTTGCGACGTTGGCGTGCACGATCGGAAGCACCGCGGCAGCGTTGTCACCCACGTTGGACTGGCTGGTTGTCGGCCGCATTTTGTCGGGAGTGGCGGCGGCTGGAATCATTCCATTGACGATGGCGTGGATCGGCGACAGCGTCGCCTACGAAGGTCGCCAGGAAGTGTTGGCCAAGCTGCTCGGCGCGACGGTGTTCGGAATGATCTGCGGCCAGTGGCTTGGCGGCCTCATCGCTGAGATGTTGAACTGGCGAGCGGCGTTCGTCATGCTCGCATCGATCTTCCTGATCAGCGGCTCGATGCTGGCCTGGCGTGCTGGAGACATTGCGTCTTTACCGGCGGGAGACACCGGGAGTGTGGGACGTCGAGCTTTGGACGTGCTCGCCCGGCCGTGGGCAAGGACGGTATTGCTGGTGACTTGCATCGAAGGGGCGCTGGCTTTCAGCGCACTCGCCTTCATTCCGTCGCACCTCCACGCCACGTTCAACCTGTCGATGCCAAAGGCAGGCGCCATCGTCGCGCTCTACGGGGTCGGCGGCCTTCTTTACAGCCGCTGCGCCCGCGTGCTGCTGCGGCGGTTCGGCGAAGCCGGACTGGCAACCACTGGAGGCGTTTGCCTGGGCGGCGCGTTCGCAACGATTGCTTTGGCACCATCCTGGCACTGGACGCTTGCGGCTTGCGTGCTTGCCGGCTTTGGTTTCTACGCCTTGCACAACACGCTGCAGACCCATGCGACTCAAATGGCTCCAACGATGCGCGGTACGGCGGTCTCGCTGTTTGCTTGCGTCCTGTTCTTCGGGCAGTCCCTTGGGATTCTGCTTGCCGCGTGGGTGGTCGACACCTTCTCGTCGACCATGGTCTTTGCGTCTTCAGCCATCGGCCTCTTCCTGCTAGGAAGTGCATTCGCGTCCTTGCTGCGGCAGCGCAATCGCCAACTGCAAGGGGCCTGACGCATGTCTGACCGCGAAGTGAATCCAGCCGCCGTCCAGGCTACGTTGATCGCGGCGATGGCCATCTGGGGGCTGAACCTGGCAGCGGTGAAGGTCCTGACAGGGGTCTTCGATCCGACAACACTGGCTGCGCTCCGAATGCTCGTGGCAGGCGCTGCGTTGAGCCTGATCGTTCTGTGGAAGCGCTGCGGACTTCCATCGTTGTCGTGGCCGCAGGGCGGGGCGATCGTGGTCTGTGCGGTCTTGATGGTGTACCTCAATCAGATACTGTTTGCGGAGGGCTTGCTGCGATCCACGGCCACCAATGGCGCGCTCATCATGGCCTTGAGCCCGCTGGTGTCCGCATTGCTCGCCGCGGTCGCTTTCCGGGAACGTCTGACGTTGACGCGCCTGGCGGGTGTTCTTCTCGGCTTCGCCGGCGTGGCGGCCGTGGTGTTGAGTCATCCAGGAGCCGGGCTTTCCAGCGCAGGCGCGGGCGACTTGATGCTGGTGGCCGCCGTGGTCAGCTTTGCTGCGGGTGGCGCAATCGTCCAGCGCCTCGCCCAGCAGCTCCACCCATTGATCATCAGTTGGGCGATCTATGTGGTCGGCGCGTTCTTCCTCGCGCTCCATGCCACCCTCGAGCCGTCCGCGATTGGATTCGATGGGCTGTTTCCCGGCTGGCGCCCTTGGGCGTTCATCTTGTTCTCGGGTGTCATGGCCACCGCGCTCTCCAATCTCGTCTGGAACCGGGCCATTGCACGCATCGGTGTCGCTCGCACCGCCGTCTTTCTGTACTGGGTGCCCGTCTTCGGCGTCGGATTCGCAGCCTTTCTGCTTGGGGAGCGACTGACGCCTTGGCATCTCTTTGGTTTTCTTGCCGTGATCGGTGGCACTTATCTGGGGACTCGGCAACCCGCGACCGTCCCGGTCGTCGCCCCGTAAATGACAGGCTTTTCGTATGACCGCCAGTGAACCACTTCTCTTCCAGTCAATTCATCTTCGCGAGTTGGTCCTGAGCAATCGGATCGTCATTTCGCCGATGTGCCAGCATGCCGCCGAGGCGGGTCACGCGACGCCGTGGCACCTGGTCCATCTCGGAAAATTCGCGTTGGGCGGCGCGGGGCTGATCCTGACCGAGAGTACGGCGGTCGACCCACGCGGGCGCATCGGGACTGCGGATCTGGGTCTCTGGAAGGACAGCCAGATCGAGCCGTTGAAGTCGGTTGTGGATTTCGTCCACGCCAACGGCAGCGCCATCGGCGTGCAACTCGCGCATGCGGGCCGCAAGGCCGGAAGTCAGCCCCTGTGGGAAGGCGGTGCGGCGCTCGCGGAGTCACGCCTTGCGGCCGATGCGGAGCCGTGGGAGCGGCTCGGTCCCAGTGCGCTGCCGGCGGGTCCCGGCTGGTCAGCGCCGCGCGCGCTGGACGCGGACGGTATCGCCGAAGTCGTGCAGAGCTTCGTCGATGCGACCGTGCGTGCCGACAAGGCTGGCTTCGATGTCGTGGAGCTGCATTTCGGCCACGGCTACCTGGTCGCGAGCTTCCTGTCCCCCAACTCGAATCATCGACAGGACGAATGGGGCGGTGACCTTCCCGGGCGCATGCACTTGGCGCTCGAGATCGCTCGCAAGGTACGTGCGGTCTGGCCTGCGGGCAAACCGCTGTTTTGTCGGCTATCAGCGGTCGATGGCAGCGTGGACGGCTGGAGCCTGGAGGACTCGATCGTGCTTTCGCGCGAGCTCGCAACATGCGGTGTCGACGTCATCGACTGCTCGTCCGGCGGGCTGACCGAGGAGACGCGTGCGTTGCCGGTACCGCGCGGTCTGGGCTTCCAGGTCCCATTTTCAGAGCGGATCCGCAACGAAGCAAAGATCAGAACACAAGCCGTCGGAATGATCGTTGACGCAAGGCAAGCGGAAGCTGTGCTTGCAGAAGGGAAGGCCGACCTGATTGCCCTAGGGCGTGAAGCCTTGTTCGACCCCTATTGGGCGCATCACGCTGCTTTGTCCCTCGGCGCGGATCCTGGCTATCAGCGCTGGCCCGTTCGGCATGGCGTCTGGCTTGCGAAGCGCGCGCCGGGACTGGCGCGTGCCCGTGCCCAGGCGGCGGACGCTCTCATCTCCACTCTCAAATAGACGAAGGAATCACGCCATGAATGTACGAATGGGATTGATCCGCAAGAAGGCGGACTGGACGTTCGAAGACTTCAATGCCTACTGGAGGGACAAGCACGGACCCCTGGCGGCGCGTGCGCCGAATCTGCGGGAGTACTGGCAAAACCCCGTGGTCGATCGAGTGCAACGAGGCATCGACTTTGTCCGGGGTCCATGGGACTTCGACGGATTCTCCCAACTCTGGTTCGACGACGCGCAGCAATCCGAGCGTGCGTTCAGTGATGGCGATCTGGCGGCGACGCTGATCAAGGATGAGAATCACTTTCTAGGGGGCCTGCATATCGTCACGGCAGAGCAATCTGTCGTGATTCCTCTGCCCGGCGAGGATGAACGCGCCAAGCTGCTGAAGCGCATTTCCGTCATCCGGCGACTGCCGACCCTGAGCGAGGAAGACTTCCGGCGCGAATGGCGGATCCACGGCGATCTGGTGCGACAGATGCCCGGCGTGAGCGCCTATCGACAGAATGTCGTGATTGTCCGAGAACGCGAGAAGGGCAAGCTTTGCGGCTATGACACGCTGCCTATCGATGGCATCGTCGAGCTGTGGTTCAAGGACGCGCAGACGCTGCAGGAGGCTTTTGCGTCGCCCACCGGCCAAACCACCATGGCGCACGCCAAGACCTTCCTGGGTGACATCACTGCCTTCCTGGTGGATGAGCGTCGCATCGTTTGAGGCATAGGGAGGCAAGAGTGAAGAAGCGCATGACGCTATTGGCGAAGAAGGAAGGTCTGTCCACCAGCGACTTCAGAAACTACTGGGCCGGTCCCCATGCTGCCTTGGCGCTTGGCATGGACGGCATCTCGAAGTACACGCACAACCGCGTGGACAAGGTTCTCTGGACCCTGGACGGTTCTTCGAGCTTCTGCATCGACGGGATCGTGGAACTCTACTTTCGCGATGAAGAGGCGATGCGCGACGCTCAGGCCTCGACCACCGGCCGGCGCCACATACCTGCGGACGAGCCCAACTTCCTGAAGGGGTGGACGCTTTGTATTGTCGACACCGAGGGCGACGAGGCCGGGTCGAGCGATCGCCGCGTCAAGGTGATCGTCCCGTTCTTGCTGGGGGCCTCTTCAAAGGAGACCTTCGCTCTGGCGATCACTCAATATGCCAGCGAGACCGGCCTGGGTCTTGCGCTGAACTGGACGGCGTCAACGGCGCGGCGAGAGCGGCTGTGGTCCGAGCCGTCGCCGCCGGATGGATTTGCCGTCCTTTGGTTCGAGAGTGTCGCGGCGGCGCACGACGCATTTGACGAGGGGGCGATTTGCGGCCTGCTCACGACACAGCTTGCAGCGGCCACTGCATATCTCGTCGACGAGCTGTCGCTTCGTTGAGCCTCGGCACTCAGGAGGGGCTCTGGCCCAGAGGCTGAGTGATGTGACGCCCGCTGGGCGTCCTTGACCCGGCCTTCCGCTTCAGACTGGCTGCTGCTGTTCGCCTTGGCCCTTTCGAATGTTGGCGGCTGATGAAAGCTGACTTTGGGACTTTTCTTTGCGGACGGCTGGTCTACCTCGGAACTTGACCTTTGGCGACATCGTCGAGGAAATGCGAGTTCGGCGACAGTGGTCGGATCGCGGGTGGCAGGGGACGAGCAGGACGAAGTCGCGTGTCTGAGGCCGTATCCGCATCTCGCGAAGTGGACGGTCAACGCCAGTCAAGAAGCCTGTCAAAGCCCGCGAATCGACCAGCCAATCATCAAGACGCCACTCGCGGCGATCCAGCTGCCGCCCACACGCACGGCAATCCGCGCCCATGGCGCCCGCAACGCAACGACAAGCGCGGCGAACAGGACGATCACTACGAACACTGCAGCGGCCAATCCGAGGGCGGCCAGGGTCGCCGATGCAGTCAGGCCCATGCCGGTGCCGTTGAGGTACCCGTGGACCAGCCCGAGCAGTGCACCGAGCACCGTCATCGAGCGCAAGGTGAGCCTGACATCGGCCGCAACCAAGCCACCCAGCAGCAGGAACCACAAGGCTGCCACCAGCGTGCCGGCATGGGCGGTGGCCGCGGTCGATCCGACCAGGCTGCCGAGCAGCCACGCCGCCGGCAGCGTGAACATCGCCCGTCTTCCGTAAGGCGCGCCACGCAACCCGGCCAGCAGCGCCAACGCCAGCGCAGGCACAAGATCCTCGGGGCTGGCCAAGAAGTGCATCAGGCCGTCGTAGACCGGGCCCATCCCGGTCGAATTGAGGTGCGCTTCGGCGGGCCCGCACGCAAGCGCAAGGGCGAACAGGGCGAGCGCGCGCGCACGAATCCACGACGCGCTCGCGTGCATCACGCGAGCGCCCTCCACATGAAGACTCCCCCTCCCGTTGCGACCGCCGTGCCGGCTGCCCGCAGCAGTTGCCGCCCCCAGGGCCGGCCGTGGACGGCTCCGATGCCGATGCCCAACGCGTGCAGGCCACCCGTGGCGATCACGAAACCCATGCTGTAGAGCAGCGCGTTGTGACCTGGCGGCAGTTCGACACCATGCGCATGCCCGTGGAAGATCGCAAAGCCCCCGACCACGAGCGCCGCAATGACCAGAGGCGGGCGGAGTTCGAAGGCGACTGCGGTTCCGAGCACGATCGCCGACGCGGCGATACCGGCCTCCACGCCCGGGATCGGCACGCCGAGAAATCCGAGCATGCCGCCCAGCGCCATGACCAGAGGGAAAGCGATCGGCAGCACCCAGATCGCCGGCATCCCGAGTTGCGCACCCCACAGACCCACGGCGACCATCGCGAGCACATGGTCCAGGCCCGAGAGCGGATGGAGCAAGCCGGTCAGCAGTCCGGCCGCCTCGCTCTGCTGGAGGTGTGCGCAGGCGGCTTGAGCCCAGAAGGCCGCCAACAGGGCCAGCGCCTGCGCCGATCGAGGTCGAAATTGCCGCATCATCGTGCCGCTGCGATCAAGAGCGCGACGCGCTGGAGCGTCCAGAACGCACCGAGCGCTCCGACGACATAGCCGGGAAGTGCCTGCACCCAGCGCGGCCAGCGCACCTGGAGCACGCTGAAGGACCGCTCCATCGCCAGCACAAGCGCGACGAATGCGAGCTGCCCGAGCTCGACGCCGACGTTGAAGGACAGCAGCGCCAGCGGCAGATCCTGCCGCGGCAGGCCGGCGCTGGTCATTACGGTGGCGAAGCCGAACCCGTGCAACAGTCCGAACGCGAACGCCACCACCCAGGGGTGGCGGATCGTGAAGCTCGTCTCGCCGCGCCACACGCGCACGATCTCCGGGCCGAGAAACAGGATGCTCAAGGCGATCGCCGCATTCATCGGCAGTGCCGGGACATTCGCGACGCCGAGCGAGGCGATGGCCAGCGTGATGCTGTGGGCGACGGTGAAGGCGGTGACCGTCTTTATCAGCATCCACCGATTGCCCACGATCAACAGCAGGCCGAGCACGAACAGCAGATGATCGGCACCAAACAGGATGTGCTGGAAGCCCTCGACGACATAGGTGCCCAGCACGTCCCACCACGCTTGCGAGGCCGCGATCTCGAACCATGGCTGCGAAGGGCGTGCGATGGTCTGCACCGTCTGGCCGTCGAGCAGCTCGACCCGGACCATTGCATCGGTGATCGTGAATTGCAGGCCCTTGATCTTGATTCGCTTGCCGGCCAGCCCGTTCGGCCCGGCGTCGATCCAACGCCGCTCGACGAGGGAGTCGCTGAGTTCCTGGACCACGGGCGTCTTCAGGTCGTTCACCCCATCGGGCATGGTCAGCACCAGCGGCAATCGCCTGCCCGCGAGCATCGGCGTGCGCCAGAGCACCGCATACTGGGCTGGCGCCGTTTCCTTGATCTCCAGATACGCCGGCCGGGACTCGTCGGCGCGTGAAACCGGCATTCCGGCAAGCAGGACGAGCAGCGCCACCATGACGTATCCGGCGATGCGGCGCAGGCCGTTCACTTCGACACCCTGTCCGATGGCGTGGGCGCTTGCGCTGTCTGTGAAGACGGCGAGGCCAACGAGGCCGCGGGGCTCTCGGGCGGCGCGGGCAGCAGCACCGTGTAATTGGCACGCATCGTCTTGTACGACTTCTCCCAGGCAAGCGCTTTCTGCTCGTCGAGCCACGCGGTCTTGACGTTGGCCTCGACCTCCTCGAAGGCCGGTACGCGGCCGGGAATCAGGGTGTCAACGAACACGAGGTGCCAGCCGAAACCGGACTCAATGGGCCCCTGCCACGCGCCGTGCGAAAGCTTGGCTGTTGCCAGAGCGAATTGCGGTCCGAACTCCTTGCCGAGAAATTCGGGCGCGCGATCGCGATAGTAGTCCTGGAACATGAACGCGTCGGCGAGCGAGTTCGCGATCTTCGCGTCGACCGGCTGGCCAGCGAGCTTCGCCAGCGCTTGCTCCGCATCGGCTCTCGCACGGGTGCCGCGCCTGTCGGGCGAGAAGTACAAATGTCGAAAGCTCAGCCGGGGCGGCTGCGCGAACCTGGCGTCGTTCTTCGCGAACCAGTTCCTGAGTTCGACCGGCGTTGGCTCGCGCGCAGCGGCCACATCCTCGGCCAGGAATTGCATCTTCTGCGCCATGCGGCGCTTGACGATCTCGTCGCCCTTGTCGAGCCCCATCGCGAGCGCCTCGCGGTAGAGGACTTCCTGCTGGACTTTCATCTCGACCATGCGCTCGAGCTCCTGCGGCGTCGGCAGTCGGTGCCACTGCGCCTGGTACAACTCGGTGAGTTGGCCAATCTCATCGAGCGACAGCTGGATCTCCTTCGAAGATGCGGTCGCCGGGCTTCCGGACTGCGTGAGGCCGTAGAGGCCGAACATGATCGCGCCGATCAATAGAAAGTGAACCAAGGGCTCGCGCAGGAGGCGTCTCATGGCGTTTCCAGACTCTCGGCGCTACTTGTGCACATCGGGGAAGAAAGTTGCCGCTTCCTGCAGCACCTTGCCGGCCATCTCCTCGATGATCCGCCGCCGCATCTGCTCGCGCATGGTCTGGAACTTCTGCTGCTGCTGCGGATTGAGCAGCGGCGAGATCTTCTCGTCGAAGGAGAGACCGAGCTTGCGCAACTCCTTGGCCTTCTGCAAGCCGCTGAGGGAGGCGTTCTTCTTCAGCGCGCCCAACTGCTGGACCTCCTGCTTGAGAATCGGGACGATCTGCTGCTTCTGCTCTTCCGTCAGCCCCAGCTCGATCGAGAACTGGTTCGACAGCGCAGTCAGCGGATTCGACGCAATTTGCGGAGCCGGAACGATCTCGTAGTTGGCAAAGCCGAACTCGTTGCTGCGTGCGGCGTAGTACGTGTCGCCGAGCTTGTAGAACGTGAAAGCGTACGGATCCTGCGAGACGAAGGCAATCAGTTTGCCGGCCTCGATCTTGTAGGGGCTGGTGGTGCCCTGATAGCCGTCGCGCTCGACGCTGCCGAAACCGCTCGGCACGGCGGAGTCGCCTCCGATGCGGAACACAGTCGTATGACCCTCGGCCGTGAAGTTCTGGCTGAACTGTTCTCCGGTGACGTTGTTGYGCAGCCAGAATGCCTTGCCGACGATGAGCGCCTTCAACTGCGCGTCGTTCAGGGCGGCGGCACCCTTCTTCTTCAGGTCGGCGGCGGTCATCCCGGCCGGGTTGCCCTTGCGCGCCTGCGCCGATGGCGCATRCCAGATCGGCGAACTCCAGGCGCGCTCCTGCCCGGTGAGCGGCACGATGTTGGGCGGGGGCAGCCCCTCCTTCACCGCCTGGATCAGCGTCCAGCGCGGCGTCGGGATCTCGAGCACGCGGACGTAGTAGAACGCGTGCAGGCTCGCATCGAATTCCGGATCGGTCCACACCGTCTTCAGTTCCGCCGAGCCGACATCGTTCGTGTAGGTGGCCTTGTCGAGATCCACCGTGCTGCGGATGGCGGGCACCCGGCCCGACCACTTGTCAGGCTTGCGGTCGCCAGCCCACACCACGTCGAAGACCTTCTCGAGGCTCTGACCGTTCTGCGTCCAGCCCTTGATGACCTGGATGCGGTCGAGGTTGGCCGAGCTCGGGTCTTTCACTGCCCAGATGACGAAGCGCGGCGCGGTGCCTTTGCCCCCGGAGGGCATGGGCGGCAGGTCGGCGCCCATCGGCACGCCGCCCGCATAGGACTGCTTGACCCAGTCGTTGGCCTTCGCGATGTCCTGGTTGTAGCCCCAGCCGCCGAACAAGCGCACCTTGATGCGCGGGCCGGTCACGCCGAAGGTTTCCTTGCGGTACATCGCGTCCCACAGCGAGGCCCGGGTGTTCTCCTCGGCCCATACGCCGGTCAGCCCGCCAGGATTTTCCAGGCGCACGTCCATGGTGCCGCCGATCAGCACGCCGGCAAAGCGCCGCTCGACTGACGCATCCGCCTGGGCGTGCAGTCCGTAGAAGTTGTCCTGCCGGTACGGGCTGCCGGTGTTGTGCGAGTCGGAGCCGCCGGCCATCCCGAACTTGTACGGGTTGTAGCCGCGCTGGTCCTGCATCGTGATGCCGTCCTTGTAAGCCTGGCGCGCGAAGCTGCCCGTGATGTGGTCGATGCGCCCGACATTGGCCGGAAGGCCCAGGATGGCCTGATACAGCTCGTAGCTGGCGAACTCGTCGTTGGGCGACAGCAGGGGATGGGTCTCCGACTGTCCCTTGCCCTGCTTGATCTCGACCAGGCGCTCGTTGCGGTCGCGCGAGGCCGCCCAGGCGGCGTCGATGGGCCGGCCGGTGGTGTTGTCGACGTCGACCGGGTACATCCAGCCATCGCTGACGTTGGCGTTGTGCGAGATCGCGAGCAGTTCGTTGCCGCTCTTGCGCTGCACGTCCATCCAGTTCCACAGGTCCGTGGGTCGCGTGGAGTCGAGCGCGCTGAATGGATAGTCCGGTACCTTGTCGCAGGCCCGGAAGAACACGTTGCGGTGCAGGTTGCGGTTGCCCGGCATCGCTGTCCACTCGTACGAGCAGAACGCGGTGAACTTGCCCGGCTTGTTGTTCTCGTCGGCGATCTTGACGTTTTCCTTCCACACGGTGCCAGTGATCTTCGGGTCCATCAAGGCCTTCACCGGCGCGCTTGAGGCCAGCTTGAGCAGGTACGAGAAGACCTGCTGTTGCTCGGCGGAGCTGTTGGGATCCTTCATGATCATCGGCTTCGCCGCGGGCAGCTTGCTCACGAAGCTCCCCGGGGTGTTGGCCTGCTTGGTGACGCCGACATATTCGGAGTGATCGGTCACGCCCATGAAGTCGAGCGGCGTGTCGATCTTGATGTCGAAGCCCACCGGGTGCTTGATCGTCTGCCCCTGGGCATACTTGTAGGCTTCGTCGGGGCCGGTGATGCGGTTGCCCATGACCCAGGCATCGACCGACCAGCTGGTGTGAATGTGGGTCTCGCCGAAGTACGCGTTCTTCTCCGGGTTCTTCTCCTGGGCGATCGTCGGCACGCAGGCCAGCGCGGCCGCGAGCGCGAGGGTGGCTCGGGCCGTTTGGGATTTTTTCGGTTTCATCGCTGCTTCCTCCGTGCAGTCAAGAAAACTGCAGCCTGCACGCTATCAGGCGCAGCCAGTGGAACCAACTGGACCTTGGTCCAGGTTTTTGAGGGGGCAGCGGCAGCGCGAAATCAGGCGTCGGGCCGCGGCGAGCGGTCGGCCCCGAGTTGATCCTGATCAATCGCAGCCCCAGATAGCCAAGTATTCTCTCCGTCGCGCGGGCGCGACGCGCGTCCTTGGTCCTTGTCTTGCGCGATTCGACAAGACCGCTAGCGGCGGACTGCTCGCACAACGTTCGGCCAGCTCCCAACACTGGATTGACCCAAGATGCCCGAGGTGTGGATGAACGCAGGCAACCGGCGCGGCCCAGGCACCGAGGCGGCTGGCACCCGTCGCGAAGCGAAGTCGATCGCGGCGACCACCGCCGGCCGGATTGCGCATCAATGGGATGCGGCGGCAACTTTCCCGGCAATGAGATGAACTGGGTCGAAATCGCCTGGATCGCCATGTCCGCTGCGACCCTGACGCTCGGCGTGATTCACCTTTTCGTCTGGCTCAGGCAGAAATCGCAGTACGCCCATCTTCTGTTCTTCGCGCTCGCGGCGTCTGCGACGGTCTTCGGCGCCTTCGAGTTGGCCATGATGCGCTCGACATCTGCTGCCGGCTACGCCACGACATTGCGTTGGGCGCATGTGCCGCTGGCAATGGCCGTGCTGTCGATCGTCTGGTTCGTCCGGTTCTATTTCGACGCCGGAAGCCTCTGGCTTGCCTGGGCGGCCACCCAGCTCCGGCTGTTGGCGCTCGCGCTGAACTTCATCACCGGCGCAAACATCAACTTCAGCGAGGTTTCATCGCTGGATCTGACCACGTTCTGGGGCGGCCCGATCGTCGCGGGGCCGGTCGGTGTTGTCAATCCATGGGGGATCATTCCGCAGATCGGGAATGTGATCCTGCTCGTCTTCGTCGTGGATGCCTCCCTCACGCTATGGCGCCGGGGCGGATCCGATGGACGCCGCCGCGCAACGATCGTCGGCGGAAGTCTCGCGATCTTCATCATCACTGTCGCGGGCTTGGCCGCCTTGATCACGCTGGGCCTGGTTCACGCCCCGACGATCGTCATGCCGGGCGTTTTCGTTGTCGTGATCGCCATGGGCTACGAACTTGGCTGGGACGTGATCGCAGCCGGGCAACTGGCGGCGCGGCTGCGCGCAAGCGAGCTGCGTTTCCGCGCGGTCGTCGAAGCCGTTCCCAGCGCCATTCTTCTGGTTGACCACAGGGGCATGATCACGCTGGCCAACGCGCAGGCAGAAGCCATGTTCGGCTACTCGCGTGCAACTCTCGTCGCGAAGCCTGTCGAGATGCTGATCCCTGAACGCTTTCGCGGTCCCCATGTCGGCTTGCGAGGGTCATACGGCAAGGACCCGCGGACGCGGGCGATGGGGGCCGGACGCGAGCTCTTCGCACGCCGCAACGATGGAGGCGAATTTCCGGTGGAGGTCGCACTCAGTCCGATGTCGACCGGAAAGGGGCTGTTCATCCTGGCCTCGGTCGTCGACGTCACTGAACGCAGACGCGTCGAGCGGACGACGGCCCGCCAGCGCGACGAGCTCGCGCACCTGTCGCGGGTCGCGATGCTGGGCGAGCTGTCCGGATCGCTCGCGCACGAACTCAACCAGCCGCTGGCGGCCATTCTGAGCAATGCGCAGGCGGCGCAGCGCTTTCTCGCGCAAAGCCCGCCGCGGGTCGACAAGCTCGCCGAGATCCTGACCGACATCGTCAGGTGCGATCACCGTGCCGGCGCGGTGATCCAGCGGCTGCGATCCATGCTCAGGAAGGAAGACGCGCAGCATGATCTTCTGGACATCAACGACGTGGTCCAGGAATCGCTGCGTCTGATTCGCAGTGACCTGTTGAACCGCCATGTGGTGGCCAGCGCGGACTTGGGCGATTCGCTGCCGCCCGTGAGCGGCGACCGGAACCAGTTGCAACAGGTGCTGTTGAACTTCATGATGAACGGATGCGACGCCATGGACGGCGGCGAAAACTCGCGCCGGCTGCTGGTGCGAACGGGCAGAACCGCAGAGGGCAACGTCGAGTTCTCCGTTGCTGACCACGGCTCGGGAATACCCCCGGCGGATCTCGAGCGGATATTCGATCCTTTTGTCACCAGCAAGCCGCACGGCCTGGGCCTGGGTCTGGCCATCTGCCGATCGATTGCCGAGGCCCATGGTGGCCGGCTGTGGGCGACCAACAACGCGGATGCGGGTGCCACGCTGCATTGCGAACTGCCGGCGACGCGAGACTGAAAGCCATGGAAGAACTGACGCCCACGGTCTACCTGGTCGACGACGATCCCGACCTGTTGAGGGCGATCGAGCGGCTGCTCGAATCCGTTGGACTGAAGGCCGTCGCGTTCTCGTCGCCTCGTCAGTTCCTCGACAGCTACGACCCGAAGGCGCCGGGTTGCCTGGTGCTCGACCTCGCGCTGCCGGGGTTGAGCGGCCTGGAGCTGCAACACGCCCTCGAACAACAGGCCAGCCCGCTGCCGATCGTCTTTCTCACCGGTCGGGGCGACATCGCTGCGAGCGTCCAGGCGATGAAGCATGGCGCGAAGGATTTCTTGACCAAGCCGGTCAACGACACCGAGTTGATCGCCGCGATCCAGCAAGCCTTGGCCGGCAACCTGGCCCAGCGTCACGTGAATGCGCAGCGCGAGCGCGTCTCGCAGTGCCTCGCATCGCTGACGGACCGCGAACGGCAGGTTCTCGAGCAGATCGTGGCCGGGAAGCTGAACAAGCAAATCGCCGCCGAGCTCGGCACCGTCGAGAAGACGATCAAGTTCCATCGTGGCAACCTGATGCGCAAGATGGGTGTGCGCGTCGTCGCCGATCTGGTCAAGCTGGCCGAGCGCGCCGGCGTCGGCTCATCGCCCAACACCTGAAGTCTCGCCTTTCGCGCCTGCAGCGCGCCAGAAACCTGGACCAAGGTCCAGTTGGAGCGACCGCCTTCGGCTGTTAGCGTGAGGGCACGATGGAAAGCAAGACCTCCCTGCTGGCCGTGGTGGACGACGATGCCGATGTGCGCGTGGCCTTGACCCGGCTCGTTTCCTCCGCTGGCTTCGCTGTCGAGACCTTCGCGTCCGGCGCGGATTTCTTGCGCTCCATCGCGGACCATCAACCGGACTGCCTGGTGCTCGACTTGCATATGCCCGAAATGAGCGGCTTCGACGTCCAGAGCGCGCTTGCCCTCGCGCATGCTGCCGTGCCTGTCGTGGTCATCACGGGGCACGACACGCCCGAGTCGCGCGCGCGGGCCCTGCACCTGGGCGCGACGGCCTATCTGTGCAAGCCTGTGAACGACGCCGCGTTGTTGGCGGCCATCGACAGCGCCATCGGCTCTGTACGGGGATCTTCGCCATGATCGAATCGGACTTCAGCAGGTTGCGGAAGATCCTTATCTTCGCCTCGGCCGCGGAGGCTGGCACGGGCATTGCTCTCATGGCCCTCCCTTCGGTTGTCATCGCATTGCTGGTGCGGGCGGAGATCACCGAACTGGCGATGTTGCTCGGCCGAATCCTGGGTGTTGCGCTTCTCGCGCTGGGATTGGCGTGCTGGCCGCAACGCCAGCGTCCAAGCTCGGCCGCGTTCTGGGCGATGTGGACATACAGCGCCTTTGTCGCCGGGTATTTCGGTTATGTGGGCGCAGTCCTGCACCTTGCGGGCCCGCTGTTGTGGCCCGCTGCTGCGGTCCACGCCATCGTCACGCTGCTGCTGTCCTGGACGCGGCAGGACACGCGACGCGTCGCGTTGGACTGAGCTCACCCGATCCCATTTGTTCAACGTCGAAGGAGTAGATCATGAAGTCCATCACCAAGTTCGGTCTGATTCTGTGCGCCGCCCTGCTGGCCGCGGGATGCGTGACCAAGCAGACCTACAACAAGGAAGTGAGCACCGCCGACACCTACCAGGCGCTCAACACCAAGCTCTCGGGCGAGCTGACCAGCGACCAGGCGCAGATCACCCAGTTGCAGAACCAGCTCAAGGTGACACTGGTCAACGAGGTGCTGTTCCCCGAAGGCGGCTGGACGCTCAACGCGAAGGGTGAGGAGACCCTGGCCAAGATCGCGCCGACCCTGTCGAACCTGCCGGGCCAACAGATCATTGTCCAGGGGTTCACCGACAACCTGCCGATCGGCGGCACGCTGAAGTCGCGGTTTCCCTCCAATCTCGAGCTCTCGTCGGCGCGAGCGGACGACGTGGTGCGCTACCTCAGCTCGAAGGGCGTGCCGTCGGCGACGATCTCGGCCCAGGGCTTTGGAGAAGCGCGGCCAGTGGCGAGCAACGACACGCCGCAGGGCAGGGCGAAGAACCGCCGCGTCGAGATCGTGATCTCGGCGGCCAGCCGGCCGTAGCAGATTGACCGCGTTGCGGTCGGGACGAAGCCCATCAACCGCAATGCGTACCAGGCCGCACCGAATGCAAGATCACGCAGGCCGATCGGCACCTGTAGACGCTTCAACTTACTGGAGATGGTTATGACGACCCGACGAATCTTTGTTTCTTCCGCGACCCTGCTCGCGTCCGCGACCGCGCTCTCGACAGCAGTGGCTCAGGATGCTGTGCAGCCTGCCAAGCAGGCTGATTTCCTGTTCGTTCAAACGGCGAACAGCATGAGCTTTGAAAAGGCGACCAAGAAGTTGACCCTGCACGGAGTGAGCCCGATCACGGTGTTCTTTTCCGATCGCCCTGAACGTATCGCGGGCAACATGAAGACGTCCGCATTCGTGCCGTTTTGGAGCCAGGGGAAGGACAGCTTTCTTTCCGATCCGCCCAATGCGGACATCTCCATCGTCGAGGGCAAGGAACTGCGGCAGGTCGTGGCAGTTCTCAAGTCCCCTGAAATGAATGGTGCCGACCTGTCCTACACGGTTCAGGTGCTTCAGGGCGAGATGCCAGCAAAGGGCGCTGAGGTCTCGGTATTCATCGACGTCATCGGCATGCCAATGACGCCGGTGTCGTATGCCGGCGTGGCGCGGCGCAGCTATCGCCGGGCCGTCATCCGCTGAAGCGCGCGGGCTACGGAGAGGTCGTGCGATGGCCACTGTGATTGCGGGCGCCGCCAAGTCGGGCAAACTTGGCCCGGATGAGTTCTCGCTCGTACTCGGTGGTTCGTTGTTTCAGTTTTGGCGGCGGGCCCGGCTCGCAGACGATGCAGGAAACCTGGCGCACCGGCGGGCGGTCGTCATGGTGCTTCTGGCCTGGATGCCGCTGCTGGTGCGGTCCTTCGCCGAAGGCCACACGCTGGGGCGTGGCGTCGATCTTCCCGTTTCTTCATGACCTCGAGCTGCAAGTTCGCCTGCTCATTGCGCTGCCTCTGCTGATCGTTTCCGAATTCGTCGTCCATCAGCGCATGCGCACGGTCGTGAGTCCGTTTCTGGACGACGGACTGATCCCGGACGACCGGCGCAAACAATTTGACCAGGCCATCGCCTCGGCGACGCGTGTGCGAAATTCGGTCGCCGCGGAGTTGCTCCTTATTGCCATCGTGTACGGTCTGGTCGATTCCAAAATGCCCGATACCCAGGGTCGGGAAGAGCTGGACGACGGCGGCGCGCGCAAGTGCTTGATCTGATGAGGAAACGGCCATCGTGATACCGCGGTGCCGTTGTGCGAGCCAAGCCGAAGCAGGAAGGGCAGGGGGACCGCCGCAGGCGCGGCCGCATGGCGCGCCACGCACCCAAGGACCGGACTCACCAGGGAGTAGACAAAGAACGCCGGACGATCCGCCGGGATCGGGCGCTGACTCCAGGTATGGATGGTTTGCGCCTGCAGATCATCGAGCATCTCGCCGGAGGTGCGCACGAGGGCGAAGGGTGCATCGTTCCAAGTGAAGAACCACGGGGCGCCGACAGGGATGCCGCCCACCGGGATGTCCAGGTAGGGCATGAGCTTGTTCGACGACGGCATGGGGGATTTCGTCACCAGGAACACCACGCCAACACTCACCCCCACCCCGACCAACAAGGCGGCGAGCAGGGCCCGACGTTTGCGCATCGGAGCAATCTACCACCACGCAGCCTTCGCAGGTGTCGATGTGCGACAAGGGCTGAACCTGGCACATGCAAATCAACTACTTGCTCGTGCAGCTACCCTTGCTACAAGAGCGAACGCCCGCTTTCGTTCACCCCCAGGGACGCGAGCTTCACCTGCAGGCGAGGAACACAACGGCGCCGCGCCCGGCCGCTGCGCACGAATTTACCCACTAAAATGACGTTTTGTTGGGTAACTTCCGCGATGCCGCTCCCGAACCCTCTCTTTCGCCTGCAGGAACTGGCCTTCCGAACGCAGTACGCTGAACTGAAGGAGCGTAGCTCGTCCGGCGCACCACTGCTTCCCGGTACGCCCGGTACGCTCGTCAAGCGCGACGGTACGGGCTACGCCTACTGGTACAGGGTCTACTACCCGGTGCCCGGGACAAAGTCGGAGCAACTGATTGGCAAGGACGGCGACCGGGACGCACTTATCGAGGCTGAACGGCAGATTGAATTTGCGCAGTGGGCTAACGCGCAGGTCCGCAACCTCCGGACTCTTGGTTTTCAGGTGGCCGACAAGGGGGTCGCGAGCGTCCTGGTCGAGTTGCACAATCGGAACCTGCTTGAGGGAGGCCTCGTCCTGGTTGGAACACTGGCTTACATGGCCTGGCTCAATGAGTTGGGTGCAAAAGCCGTTGCAGGTCGAACCCAAGATGTGGACCTTGCTACACGCAAGCACCTCAAGTTGGGTGCGCCGCAGTCATTCCTCGATGCAATGACGGCTACAAGGCTGGGCTTCTCGCCGGTGCCGGGCATGCCTAGCCAGGCGCCATCGACGTCATTGAAGTTGAAAGGGCGAGAAGGCCTACGCGTCGACCTCTTGGTCGACGGCAAGAAACTGGGTAAGCCCGTCCCCGTCCCGCAGTTGATGTGGCACGCCGAGGCCGTGCCGTATTTCGACTACTTGCTGGAGCAACCGCAGCCCGGCGCGGTCCTGGCGGGCGGCCACTGCATTCCCCTGATGCTGCCTCGGGCCGAGCGTTTCGTCTGGCACAAGCTTTACTCGAGCTCGTCGCGCCAGGGCTTTCCAGAGAAGGCAGAAAAGGACCTGATTCAGGCTGCCACGCTGGCAGCAATCTTGGTCGAGCAGCAAGATGAAGCGCTCGTCGAGTCGTTCGCCGAGTTGCCAACCGGCATGCAGGCGGTAGTGAAGAAGCGGTTGCGCGCCCTGCGCCGAGCACTGGCCGGTCATCCGCAAACGCTTGAACAGTTCGAGATGGCGCTCGATTCCTGATGTCAGGCGTCGGCCAGCGACAGGCAGAATGCGGCCAGGAGCCGTCGGTCACGACTGTCCGCTTTTCGGCAGTCCAATGAGCATGAAGAATCAGCGATCGCAAGGTGCGACAGATAGACCATCGCGCCGGCCCAAGCGATGCGGCTCAAGCCTGCAGTCTTCGGCTGGCTGTACTACTTCGGTGGCCAAACGGGCGCACGATCGTCACTGCCGCCTCGATCGTGGACCGGCTGCGGCGCGGCTCCAAGGCGCGAGCCGCAGCCAGCGCCGCGCACTCGTCAGCTCGTCGACTGGTAGCTGACTGACACCACGTCCGGCAGGTGCATGTCCGGCATGCCGCCCAGCAGCGTCAGCGCGTGTTTGGCCAGTTCGCGCGGCACGTGCCCGGTCAGGTGCGCGAAGCGCGCGCCGTTGTCCGGCAAGACGTCAAAGATGCCGAAGTGTTCTGCGTCCAATAGCAGCGCGAACCATGCACGCGTATCCGGCTCATCTTCGACCAAGGTGCGGGCGTCGCGCAGGCACTGTGTGACATGTTCTTCGTGGCCTTGCCTGGCCTTGAATGTCAGCACCAAGCCCTCGCTGATGTCCATCAGCCTGCCAGCCCCAGGACGACGATCCTTGCGCGCCTCGGCTTGATGGGCCACGCGGCCATCGTGAAGTTGTCGGCTACGGCCACCTTCTGCACGCCATCCACGGTGTAGGTGATGATCCCGCCGCCGATCCCGCCGCCGGTTCCGAGCGGACCGCCCCAGAGTTTCTGGCCGGTGGAGGAATCCAATGCGTAGAAGTTTCCGCCGACGTCCGCCACGAACACGATGCCACCGGCCGTCGGCGTGATGCCGGCCACGAAAGGGTAGTTGGACTTGGCCCGCCATTTCCAGACGCCGGTGTCCGCATCGCTGGCATAGACCCATCCGGCCCAGTGCCCGTCGGTACGGTCTTCCTTGCCGAACATGTTGATAGGGTTCAACGTCGCCATTCCGGTCCAGGGTTGGCCAACGTCCACAGACCGCAATCTCTCGTCCGTCTTGATCGTCACCGTATCGCACCAATCGACGGTGCCGCTGATGATGAGGTTCGTCGTCGGATCGAAACCCGGGGTGTTCCATTCAGTGCCTCCGACCGGGCCCGGACAGAAGTGAACCTTCTGACCGACGGCGAACGTGCCTTCGGCATTCTCGACCGTGGTGATGGGAACGCGGTACAGCAGGTTGTTGGAGGCAAGGTCGTAGCCATAGAGGTGRCCGTCCTTCGGTGCGACCGACATGAGCTGCTTGCCACCCATGGTCTGAAGCAGGATGGGCGGGCTGGACACGTCCCAGTCATGCCAGTCCTTCTTCACGACCTTGAAGTTGTTCTTGTAGTCGCCCGTYTTGGCRTCGAGCACCACSACCGAGTCCGTGAAGAGGTTCTCGCCAGCCCGTGCCCCCGAAGCGAAGTCGGGAGCCGGATTGCCTCCCGGCACGTAGAGCAAGCCGTTCTTGATGTCGAGGGTGTAGGAGGTCCAGGTTCCGCCGCCGCTGATCGGTATGCCTGGCGCGTTGTTCCACGTCTTCGCGTCCAGCGGCGACTTGCCCACCGGGCCACGGACGACATCGCCCTCGGTTTTGGGAATGAGGAAGAACTGCCAGACGACCTTGCCGGTCTTCGCGTCGAGACCGTACACCTTGCCCTTGCCGCCCTTGTAGTCCCCGCCGGCATTGCCGACGTAAACGAGGCCATCCCACGCGATCGGCGACGACGGCACCGACTCGCCGCGTTTTGGATCGCAAATCGTCGTCTCCCACACCTGCTTGCCTGTCTTGAAGTCGAAGGCCAGCACCCGGCAGTCCTGCGTGCCACGAAACAGCAGGCCGTCCATGTAGGCGGGGCCACGGTTGGAAGGCAGAAGGCCTGGGGGATAGTCCAGATGCGTGCGCCAGTTCTGCGCGCACGTGGCCGGATTGATCGAGAAGATGTCGAACTCTGTAGAGCCGATCAGGGCGTTGTTCACCATGAGCAGGCCGGATTCGAAGGCCGTGATCTCCCCGACCTCGTAGACGCACTGGATCTTCAGGTTCCCGACATTCTTCGCGTTGATCTGGTCGAGCGGCGAGAACCGCTGCGAGGACGGGGTCCTGTTATAGCTCGGCCAGTCGCTGGCGGCAGCACCGGGCCATGCGGCATCGACGGGCGGTGGTGAGGGCACTGCGGCCACAGGCGCTTTGTAATCGGAGTTCGTCTCGGTGGTCAGCGTTCCTGGTGGCGCAGCAAAGGACTTGAGAAAGTTGAGTCCCATGGCGCCGTAGGTCGTCATCTGTACAGGGAACGTGAGGTAGAGCGCTCCCGCGATGGCCGCGCCTGCCACAACCAGCACGCCGATGATGATGAGGATCTTTTTCATGCTTCTATCCCGATCGTGTAGGAGGGAAGGCGATGTGGAGCTTGAACTGGAGACGCTTCAATCGACCTGGGCAGGTCGCGTCGAGGGATCTTGGTCCCACACGGAAGATTTTGGAAGTGTGGCCTCCGAGAGCGCAATCCCGGCGACCACGTATGTCCACGTACGTGGCAAGCCGCCGGAAGTTCAAGTCAAAGGCGCCGCGGCCGCGATTTTCGACGCCGTCCTCAGCCACCCGCGCCGCGCGAGCCCTTCATTCGTTCGGCGACCGCACGCTCCCTGGCGTATTCTTCGCGGCAGGCGTTCGCGTAGTCCTCCGGGCCAAGGTAGGCGATCTCCTGGTCGTACCTTGCCAGGTCTTCGCCGAACCGCGGGTCGAACAGGGCCTTCTTGAAGGCGCCATGCAGCACGTCCAGTACGTCGGCTGGCAATCCGCGCGGGCCGGCCAGCCCGTAGGGCGACATCGCCACGATGTCGAAGCCCAGTTCGCGCAATGTCGGCACCTGCGGCCAGCGCCCGGAGCGCTGCGCCCCCAAGGTCGCGAGCAGCCGCAGGCGGCCCGCATCGACCTCGGGCGCGAAGCCGGTGGAACTGACCCCGACCATCACCTGGCCCGACGCCACCGCCAGGGTCAGCTCGGCGGTGCCCTTGTACGGCACATGGATGTAGCTCAGCCCGCGCTCGGTGAACAGCGCCTCGAGCACGAGATGCGGCGTGGTGCCGACGCCATTGGTGGCGATGCTCAACTCGCCGGGCCGTGCACGTGCGAAGTCGAACAGCTGGTCGAGCGAGCGCAGCGGGCTGGCAGCGCGCACCAGCACCCCGAATGTGACGCCCGAAATCTGGATGATGGGCGTGACGTCTCGCACCGGATCCCACAGCACCTTCTGCATGAACGGCGCGCGAAAGACCGGCTGCGGCATCTGCGCGATGGTGTAGCCGTTGGGTTCGGCCTGCTGCAGGATCGGCATCGCCAGCGTGCCGCCGGCGCCGGCGCGGTTCGCCACCACCACGGGCTGGCCGAGCGCCGGCGCGGCGAGTTCGGCCAGGAGCCGCAGCGTCAGGTCGGTCGCGCCACCCGCCGCCCATGGCACCCACATCATGATCGGCCGGGAAGGAAAGGCTTCGGCTGCCAGCGCGTGCGCCAGAGGCCCCGCAGTCAGCGCCAGCGCGGCCGCACGTCCCAGCCAGCGGCGGCGGCCGGTGTTCATGCCGAACCTCCGCCGCGCTTCGTCAATCCACCAAAACCGCGCTGCGGGTCGTAGCCCCAGCAGGCCAGCACGAAGAAGACCGCCAGGCACCCGAGCACGACCCACGGCGCATCGCCGGGGTCCTTGCCATACAACGCAAACCGGATCCATTCGACGGCGTGGGTGAACGGGTTGAAGCGGGCCAGCTGATAGACCCATCCGGCGCCCGACTCGCGCAGCTTCCACAGCGGGTAAAGCGCGGTGGACATGAAGTACATCGGAAAGATCACGAAGTTCATCGTGCCGGCAAAGTTCTCGAGCTGCTTGATGTGCACCGACAGCAGCAGGCCGAGCGCGCCCAGCATCAGCGCCCCGCAGACCAGCGCCAGCAAGGCATGCAGCCCGCCCAGCGAAAGGAGAGGCAGGTCGGTGCCGATCAAGGTCGCGACGATCACGAAGGCCAGGGCCTGCAGTACCGACAGCAGGGCCGTCGCGCAGAGCTTGCAAAACAGCAGCCATGCGCGCGGCAAGGGTGCGGTGAGCAGCAGCCGCATCAGACCCATCTCGCGGTCGTAGACCATCGCGAGCGACGACTGCATCCCGTTGAACAGCAGCACCATGCCCACCAGGCCCGGCGCGATGTAGACGTCATAAGGGATGTAGGTGTCGTAGGGCTCGACGATCGCGACGCCGAACACGTTGCGAAAGCCCGCCGCGAACACCGCCAGCCACAACAGCGGACGCACCAGCGCCGACACCAGCCGGCCGGTCTGCCGCGAGAACTTGAGCAGTTCGCGCATGACGATCGCCTGCATGGCCTGCAGCGCATGCGCGAGGCCGTGGCGCGGCGCAAGTTCTGCCGCGCCGGCTTCGACGGGAATCATCGCATCGTCGTGCATCGCTTCTCCGGGGCGTCCGCGCCCAGTGTATCCAGCACGTTGCTCGGGTGCAGCAGGCCATCGACCGGCGCCTGCGAAATCACGCCCTGGCCGTCGGTGAGCAGGACGGTCTGGCGCAACTGCCCATCCCAGGAACGAAAGGTCAGACTCGTGCCCTTGGAACCGTCGAGCGGCGTCTTGGCGAGCGCCTGCGCCCAACTGGCGGCGGGCCCTTTCGGCGCCGCGATGGCGGCCGCGAGCAGCGCCTTGCCCGCCATCCACGCCGACCAGTCGCTGGCGGCCATGGGCCGGCCGGCCGCCTTGGCGAAGCGGCGTGACACCTGCGGCGCGCCGTAGCGCTCGAACTGCGCATGCCAGGCCAGCGCCACCAGCCCCGCATCACCCACCACCGGGCGAGGCAACACGATCCGGTACGGCAAGCCGCGCGCAAATTCGCCGTCGCTGTCGACCACCCAGACGGCGTCGTAGGTGCTGCCGGCCGTCAACAGCAGCGGATTGGCCAGGTCGCGCTCCCGCGGGTCGCCGGAAAGCTTGAAGGGCCGCGTCTCGACCACTTGCAAGCCGTAGCGCTTGATCGAAGCTTGCGCCGTGGCAGCACGCAACTGGTCCTGCACACTCGGGCCGACGAGCAGCAGCAACTTGCTCCACTTGCGCGACACGAGCGTTTGCGCCAGTGCGTCGGCGCGCATGCGCTCGCTCGGAAGGATGTGGAACAGGTGGGCCCGGCAGTCCTGTTCGCGCAGGCGGTCGGCGGCCTCGCCGATGTTGATCACCGGCAGCTTCACGGCATCGACCACGGCCAGCGTCCAATCCGCGGGAAGATCCGTCACGAGCACGGCGGCGCCGGACTTTTCGGCCGCCTGCGCGGCCGCGCGTGCGGCCTCCGGCGAGTCGGCGGACTGCTTCGCCAGCGTGACGGCCGCATCGACGGAGTCGAGTTCGAACTGGCCTTCGTCCAGCGCGACCTGCAAGCCGTCACTCGCGGGGCCGTCAGGGTGGCCCAGGAAATGGCGCTCAACGCGCGACCGTTCGAGCCGCGCGTCGGGACTGGGCGAGATCAGCGTCGCCTTCAACGCAGTGATGGCACCCGTCGGCTGTCCGCTCGACGCCGGCCCCGCAAGCAGCAGCGACACGCCGACGCAGCAGGCGGACCACTTCATTCGACCACCACCAGGCCGTAAGGCACGCGGCCGACGGGGATGCTCTTGATCGGCTTGGCCGCTGCGACATCGACCACGGTGACGTCGTCGCTCAAGCCGTTGACCACATACAGCCGGGCTTCGGCCTTGTCGAGCGTGACGTTCCACGCGCGCTTGCCGACCAGGACGAGATTCGTGACCTTTCGCTGCGGCACGTCGACGAACGCGACGTGGTTGGCCCTGCCCAGCGCCACGAAGGCGCGTTTGCCGTCGCGCGACATCTGGATGCCCACCGGCGTGATGTCTTCGCTGCGCGCGCCCTTGACTTCGAACTTCAGGCTGCCGACCACATGGCGGGTGGCCGTATCGATGATGCTGACGCTGGCGTCGAGTTCGTTGGTGACCCACAGTTCCTTGCCGTCGGGCGTGAAGGCCATGCGGCGCGGCCGCTTGCCGACTTTCACGTTCTTGACGATGGCACCGCTGGCGACGTCGATCACGTGCACGAGACTGGCGACTTCGGAAGTCACGTACAGCGTCTTGCCGTCTGCGCTGACCTTCACGCCTTCGGGTTCCTTGCCGACCTTGATCGACTTGAGCACCTTGCCGTTCGCCGCATCGATGAAGCTGACCGCGCCTTCGTCCTCGTTGGAGACATAGATGGTCTTGCCGTCCGGCGACAGGTCGAAGGCCTCGGGCTCGTCGCCCAGCGGGATGCGGCGCAGCGACTTGCCCGTCGCCGGGTCGATCACATCGGCGGCGTTCGACTCGCTGCAGGCGAGCATGATCAGGCGATCCGCCGTGAGCTGGATGTGCCGCCCCCGATTGCAGGTCGGGATGGTGCCCTTGACGCGGAGGGTGGCCAGGTCGATCAGCGTGATCGCCTGGTCTTTCTCGCTCGATACATAGGCGGTGCCTTGCGCCACCGCGGCCGTGCCGAGGCACATGCACGACAGGGCCGCAACCGAGCGGGCCACACGCTTCAGAACATGGGCAACTTCATTCATGTCGATGTCTTTCCTGACGTCAGCCATGTGTTCATCCCGTGCGCGCGATGAAGCCCGCTTCCAGCGTCGGCTCTCCAAGCGCTTGCGTCACCTCGACGGGCGTGCCGTCGGCCAGGAGTTCGCCCTTGTGCAGCACCAGTACACGGTCGGCGCCTTCGGCCTCCTCCACCCGGTGCGTTGCCCACAGAACGCAGACACCGCGCTCCTGCACGTTCGCATGCAGGGCGCGCATCAGGTCCTGGCGTGACTTGGGGTCCAGGCCCACCGTGGCTTCATCCATCAGCAGCACGGCGGGTCGATGCAGCAACGCGCGCACGAGTTCCACCTTGCGCCGATTGCCGCCGGACAGTTCACGCACCTTGCGATCGAGGTCGGCGTCGATGCCGAGCTGGGCACAGCCCGCCTCGATGCGGGACGCCGCCAGCCGCCGCGGCAGGCCGTGCAGGTCGGCCTGGAACAGCAGGTTCCGGCGGATGCTGAGATCCAGATCGAGCGACACCTGCTGGAACACGACGCCGATGTGGCGCAACGCCGCCGACGCGGACCGGTGGAGCGAATGACCGGCCACTTCGACCTCGCCCTCGTCGGCCGCAAACAGCCCGGTGAGCACCTGGAACAGTGTCGACTTGCCCGCGCCGTTGGGCCCCAGCAGGGCCACGAACTGCCCTGTCGCCAGCGTCAGCGAAAGACCCTTCAACGCCGCCCGCGCGCCGTAGCGCTTGGTCAGGCCGGTGGTCCGCAACATGGTCGTCGATGGGAACGTCTGTGGCATGGGATGGGGTCGGCAGCCGCAGAGTCCTCGACAACCGCCAATCGGTAGGTCATCTTAGTATTCTTTCTGCGCGTGCGGCCTCTCGCCGAGCGCATCCGCGGAAGTGGGCAAACGCATACATCAACGCGTCTTCCGCAGCGGCCATCTTGTGCGGCTCCAGCGACAGCCCCTTTGATCTGGATCCATCCGGCCCGCGCGCTTGCCCGGCCACACCTTGCCGCGGCTGAAGCCTCATCAAAGTTGTGGAGCTGACCGGGGGCGGTCGTTCTTCCTTGTGAAAAGAAGTCGCAAGAATGGCAGCCGATGAGCTCGGGCGCACCATGAAGTGCTTCGACGACGTCAGCGCTCGCGTGGAAAGCGACGCGTTGCCATGCTCAGCACACCCTTGGAGGGGGAGCCGGTGAGCGAACCCACTGTATTCATCGTTGACGACGACGACGCCTGTCGGGACGCGATGCGTGAGCTGGTCTTTGCGGTCGGACTCGCAGCCGCGGTCTTCAGCTCGGCGTTCGAGTTCCTGACCGCCCTCGACCCGACTTGGCGTGGCTGCTTGGTGCTGGACCTGCGCATGCCGGGGATGAGCGGGCTCGCTCTGCAGAAGCGATTGCTCGAGATGGAGGTCCGCATACCGATCGTGTTCGTCAGCGGCAGCGTCGACATTCCGACGGCCGTCCAGGTCATCAAAGACGGCGCCGTGGACTTCCTGCAAAAGCCCTACCGGCAGCAACAGTTGCTGGACGCCATCTACAAGGCCCTGCGATGGGATTCAAGCCAGGGGATGGAGCGCTGATCGAGCACTATGCAAAGTCGAACGGCCCCTGGAAGCTGCCAATGTAGCTGGTGTGGCTGACCATCCCTTGGGTGTCATCCCAGAGGTGGAGCAAGCAGGCCGGCGGACCCATGAAGGATGCGGGGCGCGCGTCCGGGGACAAGCGGAGCGCAATTTCTGTGGTGGTGCTGGGGCAAGCGCAGACGACGGTTCCCGCCCAGCGATGCAGCATCTGGCGGTGCACGTGTCCGCACAGCACGAGATGAATGTTGTCAAGATCACTGAGGACTTTGGCGAGAGGCTCGGGCTCGAGGTACCTGTACGTGTCCATGTACGGAATGCCGCAGGCAAACGGAGGGTGATGAAGCATCACGACCGTCGGCTTGATCGGATTCGACGTGAGCGTCGTGCGCAGCCAGTCCAGTCCGGCCTGCTCGATATGGCCGTGGTGCAACCCGGGAACAGTCGAATCGAGTGCCACGATTCGGACTGGGTAGTCGTCGACGCAGTAGTGCATCGGGCCGGACTCGGGCAGGTATGCGTGGTCTGCGAAGGCGGCTCGGAAAGGCTCGCGCCTGTCGTGGTTGCCCGGGATGACCAGATACGGAATCGTCAGCTCGGCGAGCAACTCTCGGGCGGCAGCGTACTCATCCGGGTGCCCCTCGTCGACAACATCGCCCGTGAGCAGCACCAGGTCAGGCCGTCGGTCAAGGGAATGCAGGTGTCGGATTGCCTCGGTGAGCATGCGATTGGAATCCGCGACGCCGTGATAGAGCCGGCCCTTCGGCCTGATGTGCATATCCGAGAGCTGAGCGATGAGCAAGGCGACCTCCTGACCGAAGCGATGCGACAAGCATGTTTCATTCCATGAGGTGTGTCAGTATTGCGGGGCGGCGCCGAGCGCGCCGGCCGACAGCGCAAGGGTGGCCGCGGCCGACAGTGCCGTGCTGTAGGTCTCGGCTGCAGCATTCTCGGCCTGCAGCAGCTGCGTCTGCGCCAGCGTCAGATCGGTGACGGAGCCCACGCCGCTGCGGTAGGCAGCCAGCGCCGCGTCAAAGCTTGTCTGCGCGGCTGCTACCAGCGCCTGCGAGGCAACGTGTGCGGACAGGCTGGTGCGCAGGGCGTTGTCGGCGAGCACGATTTGGCGCACTGCATCTTCACGAACGCGCGTGAGTCTGGCCTCAGCGCTGTCGGAGTCGGCGCGGGCCTGCGCCAGGATCGCGTCCCGCGTTCCGCCGTCATAGAGTGGAATCGTGATCCCTGCGAAGAGGGTGCCCCCCCTGCCTCTGCCGTTGATGTTGACTGTCGGGGCTTGCTGTCCCACCGACGGCAGCGCGGTCACACCGAGGTTTGCGGAGTTGTAGGCGCCAGTGCCCGCGACGAAGACTTTCGGCATGAATTCCGCCTCTGCCGCGCGCGCCTTCGCGAGACTCGCCTTCTGGGCCGCATAGGCGCTCAGCACGTCCGGGCGGCGCGAAAGCGAATCCGAAATGATGCTTTCGACGGAGGCAGCCATCGCTGGCGACAGGGACCGGCCCGACACGTCGGCGACCTTGATCCTTGTCAGTGGCGAAATGCCCATGGCCGTCAGCAGCCTGAGATGGGCGTCCTGGCTCCCACCCGTCGCCTGCACGACGGCGAGATTGGCCTGTGCCGTGGCCTGGCGTGCCTGCGCGACCTCGATGACGGTCCCGATGCCGTGCTTGTGGCGATCCTCGGCTGCCGCCTGCACGGCCTGAGAGTTCTTCAGCGATTGCGTCGCCGTCGCGAGTCGCGTGCGGGCCGCGGCATTCGCGTAGAAGGCCAGGCTGACGTCGTAGATCACCTGCTGGTGCGCCGCGGTGAAAGCGATGTTCGATATCAGCGACGCCTGCTTCGCCGCCTCGATGACGGCCGATCGCTCACCGAAATCGAACAGCAGCCACTGGAACGAGACCGCCGAGATGGTGCCACGCGCCGACGCGTCGCCGCTGCCGCTGAGGCCGAGCACCGAATTTCTGGTGCTCGTCGACTGGTATGCGCCGACGACGCTCGCGGTGATGTTCGGGAGGTAGCTGCTCTCGACGATGCCGGCGGCAAGCGCGACGCGCCGCGCATCGTTCCAGGCAATCCGAGTGATCGGATTGCTGGATTCCGCGAGATCGATCAGCTCGGGCAGGGAGTAGACCTTTGCACTGTCGACGCTGGCCGGCGGCGGAAAGCTCGCCATCGCGCGATTGGCAGGCAGGACGTAGCCGCCGGCCCCTTCCGAAGCACCTTTCTGCCCGGCCAGTATTTCTCCTTCGGCCGTCGTGGCCGGAACCCAGGGTCGGTCGGACCAGGGTGGCGCCATCTCGAGCGCCGAAGTTGCACAACCGGCCAGCCAGGCCGTGCAAAGCGCGGTCGCGATTGCCGACTCAACCCGGCGCATGCTGAGCGCTCCTGCGCGGTTCTTCTGCATATCGATGGAGGAGCGATTGCTCCAGTCTGCCGAGATGGTCATCGATGCGCCTGCCCACCGCATGTGTCGAGGCTTCGGGCTCTTCTTGCGGCCCCGGTCCCACCGCGCCCGAAGATGCCGAATGATCGTCGACGCTGTCGGCCAGCTTGGCGAGCCGGCCGGCGATGGCGTCGGAACACGTGGGATCGAGCCTGGCGTTCAAGAGCAGCGGCCCCTGGAGCGCTGCGATCTCGTGCGCCGCGCGCCGTCGCGCTTCCAGCCAATCGGGCGCGGGCCGAACGGCTTGCGGCTCGTAGCGGGCGAGAGCCATATCCTGTTCGAGCGTGCCCAGCGCCGCGTGCGCTTCACCTGCCAGCGAATAGCGGCTCGAGCGATTGGCCGCCGTCATCATGGCGCTCAAGCGACGCAGAAGCGTGGCGATGGCTGGATCGATGCGCCGCGTCACGCTGACCGGCCAGATCGTTGTGAACACCACGTACATGACCAGATTGCCGAACAGGATGCCGACGACCCGATCCCGGGCTAGCGTCATGTCGAAGGCGGGCGAAGCGCCTTGGATCACGCAGAGAAAGAAGGCGAACGCGATCTGAAACCCCGCATAGGAGATGCGCGGCGACCCCGCCGCGACCCAGCCCGAGCCGAGCGCCGCCAGGAAGACTATCGCCAACAAGCCGCCGATCGAAGTCACGCTCGGCATGAGAAAAACGAGTGCCGCGAGGCCGCTCGCGGCACCGACCAGGCAGCCGACGATCCGCAATGTCAGCTTCTCGACCGTTTCGGCGGCAGTGCCGAGCGAGACGATGTAGCAAGTGATCAAGCTCGTGTGGATGCCGGGCCAGTCGAGCAGCGAGTACACGAAGTAGCAGGACATGGCCGCCGCTGTGGTCTTGAGGGCGTACTGCATAGGCTCCGGGTTGACGAAAGCATCCGGCAGGAAGAAGCCTCCATCCTTCGACTTCGGCTGCGATGGCCGTGGCGCTGTCTCTGGACCAGGCTGCTGCGTGAATCGCACGAGTGCTTCCTTCATCTCTGCAAGAATCGCGGCGCCTGCGGGCGACAAAGCCGGGTCAGGGGCTTCATCGTCGAGCGCGATGTCGACCGGGTACCCGCCGGCTTGCAGGATCGAGCCCATCTCCTCCAGCGTGCGCGCCACGCGATCCCGAAGCACGGGCGGCCATGGGCTGGGGCCTTCGGGATCGGCCAAATCCACCACCAGCAGGATCTGCGTGACCGACGCAACGGCCCGGCGAAGCGCGGCGACGTCTTCTGCGACCGATGTCTTCTCGACCTCGGCCCGTTTCAACCACCCTTGAATTTCGCCGGTCCCCTCGGACAGGGCTTTGCCGAGAGCCCGCCGAGACGGATCATCAGGCCTGCGCAGCACGGCAGCCGCGACCTCCAGGCGCTGCGCAAGCGCACGCTGCGCCAGACGCCGTGGCGCCGGGCCGATCAGAAGGTTGACAGCCACCGAGACACCGACCGGAATGCCCACGAACAGCCAAGCGTAGAGAAGCGCACGGGTCGCCAGTTCGCCAATTGGCGCGCTGCCCAGGAGATCGAGTGCATACGCGACGACCAGCGCGAGGATTCCGCCGACGGGCCGCAGCTTGCTTGCCGATGCGGTGAAGAGAAGGCAGAACGACAAGACGGCCATGGCCGTCACGCGCAACAGCGGGTGGTCGATGACCGCGATGGCGAGGAGCATCACCCCGCCGACAACCACCGAGATCAGGAACAGCATCGCGATGCTCATGATCACGCTCGTCGCGCGATCGGGCTTGATGACGAAGAACGAGACGTAGGCTGTGAGCGCCGCCTCGGGCGTCTGAAATATCTCGACGACGAGCGTCGTCAGGGTGCAGACCAGCGCAAGCCTGAATGCAAACTCCAGCCTTCCGGGCTCTGGCGCGAGAAGCTCCAGCAATCCCGACAGGGATTCGCGGCGCCGCTCACTTGCATGCGTGGCCATGCTGCACCTCGACGACGGCCGTGGCGCCCAGCCTCATGAGCCCCTGCGGCGGCTCCTCGAGGCGAATGCGCACGGGAAAGCGCTGCGCGACCTTCACCCAGTTGAGGGAGCGCTCCACATAGGGCACGGATCGTGGCAGCGCGATGCGGCCGGTATCGAGCACGCCGGATCCGATGCCCTGCACCACGCCCCTGATCGCCTGCCCACGATCGATCATCGAATACACCGTGGCGCAGTCGCCGTCGGCAATGGCATGAAGATCGTTTTCGCGGAAGTTCGCAATCGCAAACCACTCGCCGGTGTTGACCAGCGTGAACAGAGACTGCGAAGGCACCACCATCTCGCCGGTCGAGACGGTCAGGCCGACGACGCGCCCGTCGTGGGGCGCGCGAACCGTGGTGTCTTCGAGCGCACGTTTGGCGATGGCCAGTGCGGCCTCCCGTGCGCGCACCGTGGCCTCGGGGCCTTCATCGGTGCCCACCGCCCGGGCGGCGGCGGCTTGCTGCTCCTGTGCTTGGCGAAGCGAGGTCGCTGCGTCGCGCTGCGCCGTCTCAGCGAGGTCCAGTTGCTGTGCCGGCACATAGCCCTTGGCAGCCAGCGGCCGAAGTCGCTCCACGGTGCGCGTGGCCTGCTCGAGATTGGTGGCCGCTCGCCGGGTCTGGTCACTGGCCACGACCGTCGTCGACCGCTGTGTGGACAGCAGGCGCCGCTGCGTCTCGAGCGTGGCCCTGGCGAGGTCGAGTTCCGCCTGCGCCTGCGCCACAGCGAGCCGAAAAGGCTCCGTATCGATCTGGAAGAGAAGATCGCCCTTGGCAACGCTGACGTTCTCGGCGACCGGAATGTCGATGATCCGGCCTCCGACGGCCGATGCGACGTGGACGACGTCCGCATCGATGCTGGCATCGTCGGTCGACGGCAGGCTCGCATGGCGGCGCAATGCGTATATTCCGAAGGCGATGGCGAACGCGATGATCGCCAGCGATGTCAGCTTGCCCCACAGGGGAGGTCGGTGAATTCCTGCGGCCTTCATTTCTGCTACGCGAACCAGAACAACCAGACGAACAGGGCAAAGCAGGCCCCGATCGCGATGCACACGAACAGCTGATAGGGCAGGGCACTCGACAGCCCTGTCGCAACAAAGCCCGCGCGCGCGAATATTGCTGCGAGGACGCCGAGCAGCGCGCAGAGCATCCAGGCGGGGAAGTAGGCGCCGAAAAGCGCGAACGATGGCGCGGCGCGTTGCGCGCATCCGCTCAGCGCGAGCGAAATCAGCGGCACCCGAAGCGCGCGTGCATATCTGTCCGAGGTGGCCCTGTCAATGCGCCGATCGGCGGTTGACGCAGGCGCTGTCAAGGCCCTGCAGACATCCTCGGTCTTCTCCATATGCGTTGACATAGATGCTCCTCGCCAACATGCTACTTCATCACTTTGTCGAGGCTGGACCATGCTGCTGCGCACTCTCTCCGCCTGGACGGCCTGCTGGACCTTGCTCGCCGTGGTGCCCCTTGCCGCCGCCGCGGCCGACACCAGCCGCGCGGCGCAGGCGATGACGGCCGCGGCGCGGGCGCTGCTGGAGGCGACGCCGGCGCGGCAGCGGCCGGAGTTGCTGCGGCCGTTCACGCTGGAGGCGCGTGGCGATTGGAACTACACGCCGCGCGGCCGGCCCGGCATTGCCTTCAAGACCATGGAGGATGCACAGCGCCAGGCAGCGCAGCAGTTGCTGGCCGCGGCCTTGTCGGAGCCGGGGCTGGTCAAGGTGCAGGCCATCATCGCCTTGGAGATCGCGCTGCGCGAGATCGAATCCTTCGGCTTCTCGCGCGATCCGGAGAACTACGCCATCGCATTGTTCGGCACGCCGGACGCCACGTCGCCCTGGGGCTGGCGAATTGAAGGGCACCATCTCTCGCTGCACTTCACGCTGGCCGACGGCCAGGTAGTGGCCACGCTGCCTCAGTTCTTGGGTGCCAATCCGGCGCAGGTGCCGCGCGACATCGCCAACAAGGGCCCGCGCAAGGGCCAGCGCGCGCTGGGCGAGGAGGAAGACCGCGCCTTTGCGCTGCTGGCGGCTCTCTCGCCGGCGCAGCGCCAGCAGGCCATTTTCAGTGCCCGGCCGTTCGGTGACATCGTCACGCGCAATGCCGCCCAGCTGGACCCATTGGCACCTGTGGGTGTGGCCTTCAGCGACCTGGACGCAGCGCAGCAGGCCTTGCTGCTGCGCATCGTCGAGTCGCTGGCGTCGGTGGCCGAATCGTCGTTGGCGCAGCAGCGACTGGAGCGCGTGCGGGCGGGCGGCCTGGACGGCATCCGCTTCGGATGGGCCGGCGACACCGAGCGCGGCCAGCCGCACTACTGGCGCATCCAGGGCTCGCGCTTTCTGATCGAATGGGACAACTCGGGCGGCAACCACATCCACAGCGTGTGGCGCGACTTCGAGGGCGACTGGGGGCGCGACGTGCTCGGCGAACACTACCGCCGCACACGCGCAAGCAGCCACCGGCACTGAGTGTCGTGCCCGGCGCCAACTGCTTCAGAGCTGCGACACCGTACCGACCGGAAAGTCAGTCCGCATCGTGTGAAGCGCCACCACGGTGCATGCCCACCCTCTCAAGGGAGTCGGCCGGGAACGACAATTCATTTCTTTTTTGGGAGGGGGCCTAAGTCAACACCGCCAGCAAGCTGGCGACGCCAGTCCCCACCGCCGCCAGCGCATCGCCGGCGATCAATCCGCCGCCGAACAGCGAAGCACTGCGCATGTCCTGCGGCACATCGCGCCGCACGGGCGCGCGCGCCGCCCACAGGCTACCTGCAACGCCGCCCGCGCCGAGCCACAGCGACGTCGGCAGGTTGACGAAACCGCCGAAAGACAGCGCATAGGGAGAAGGCAGCACGATGGCGTCGAGCACGAAATTGCGCGGCCGCACCCACTTGCGCAGCACTTCGATCGTCAGGCCGGCGACGATGCCCACGCCGATGGCAACGCGCTGGAATGGCAGGTCTTGTGCCAGGCCACGCAGCACGCCCACGAATTTGAACGTCATGGCCGAACTCCAGCCGGCCGGCTGCTGGTCGGCCTTGAGCACCGTCTGGTCCTGCAGCAGCACCGGATAGGCCGCCATGAAAAGCCGCGCGAACACCACCGCCAGCACGGCGCCCACGACGATCCCCAGCACCTGGTAGCGGAACTGCGGCACGCGTGGCGTGCCGAGCCGCCAGCCGGTGGAGCGGTCCTGCTGCATGTCGCAGGCCACGCTGGTCGCCACCAGCAGCACCGCGCCGACCATCAGGCCCACGCCGGGATCGCGCAGGCCCAGGGCGGCGAGGATGACGACCGTCACGACGAAGGCCGAGGAGATAGGGTTGGAGTCGCTGATACCGACCGATATGCCGTTGACCAGGGCGAAGAGGAACACCAGCGCCACGGCCACGAGCAGAAAGAAGACGGGCTGTCCCAGCAGCCAGTGGCCGCAGGCCACCGTGGCGGCGGCCCAGAAAGCCACCCACAGCACCAGGCGGGTGCTGTTCACCCGCCGCCAGTCGTCGACGGCCGGCGGCGGCGCATTGCTTGCAGCCTGCAGCCGCGCGCGGGGCAGGGCACGCGCGAAGATCAGCGCCAAATCCACCAGAGCCGCGCCCATGATCGTGCCCAGCGCGATGAGGAACATGATCTTGCGCGGCGGGTCGCCGGTCTCCAGCCAGCCGATCAGGACGAAGAACGGCTGCAGCGCCACACCGATCAAGCCGCCCACCAGCGCGGGGATGCCGATGCGCGCGCCGATCACGAGCCCCGCGCCGAAGGTGGACGCCGACAGTTCGATGGCGCCCGGCAGCGGCAGGCGGGCCGCGGTCAGTCCCGTCGCCAGTCCCAGGACAACGCCGCCTCCGAGCTGCCGCACCGAGCGCCGCAGCAGCGCGGTGTCGGTCAGCGCTCGCAGAATGTTGGCCACCGCCAGCCCGGACGGAAAGACCAGGTGCATGCGGTCCACCAGAACCGGCGTGTAGAGCATGCCCACGCCGACGCCGAACATGCCGACGCAGGCGAGGTACAGCGCCATCTGCCAGCTGGGCGGCGGCGGCAGTCCCATCCACGCCATGGCCTGCAGCAGCACGCCCAGGCCGCTCATGCTGGCGACCGAGGCGGCCGCGGTCTGGATGTAGTTGGCGCCGTGCCGGCCTGCCGCACCGTAGCCCGCGGTGACGGCGGAGCCGAGCAGGCCCGCCAGCACCTGGCCGCCGACGAAGAAGCCGAGCGAGAAGTTCATATAGGCTGCAGTCACGCCGGCCAACGGACCCAGGACGAACATGCCCGTGCCTGCCAGGAGGAGGTGGTAACGCCAGCTGCCCTCGATGGGCAACCATCCCCAGCGGGGACCTTGGTGTGGATCCATGAACAGGCTCGAGGGATGAGGTCCGTTTCCGGTTTCACAGGGCGCGCCACGCGTCCAGGCAGTGCGCCGCCAGCGCGGTGACCCAGAAAGGTTCATCCGGATCGAAAGCAAGCCCGAACATCGGCGTGACGAGAAAGCCCGCCTTCTCGAACGCCGACGGATCTGTCGCTCGAACAAAGGAAGCCAGTGCGGTAAATGGCACCGACAAATTGCCGATGTTCACGACCGGCGCCCGCAGGGTGATCTCTTCCAGCCTGCCGCCATCCTGAAAGCGGTAGACCACCGAGTCATAGTCGAGCTCATGCAGCCCGATGTCGTTCCGGCACGTTCTCATGGGCTCGCCGCGCATCCTCAGGACCTCTTCCCTGGAGGCCGAGAACGGGGTGTCATCGACGCGGACGAACGGCTGCAGCTTCATGGCTTGAACAGTATGCACACCCTGCCCATCCGGGCAGTAGCGCCAGCCCTTGTGCCTTCACACAATGAAGCCATCTAAGGAGTTCCCCATGGCCGACACGATGTCCTCATCTCTCGAACAACTGTCCGCGGCAATGGCCGATGCGGTGGCTACTGCGTCCGGCAGCGTGGTGGCGGTGCACACCGGGCGTTCGCGCGCGAGCGGCTTCGCTTGGCGCGAAGGGCTGGTCGTCACCTGCGAAGAGGCGCTGCCCGACGACGCGGACGTGACGGTCTGCCTGCCCGGCGGTGCGAGCGCGCGGGCAACGCTCGTCGGGCGCGACGCCGGCACCGACATCGCCCTGCTGCGCATCGATGGCGCCGCGCCCTCCCCGATCGCGTTCGACGCGGCGCCGGTGCGCGTCGCATCCCTGGCACTCTCGGTGGGATCGCTCGCCGGCACGCCGGTCGCTGCGGCCGGCGTGGTTTCGCTGGCGGCGCCCGCATGGCGCAGCCTGCGCGGTGGCGACATCGACGCACGGATCGAGCTCGGGCTGACGATGCGGCGCATCGCCGAAGGCGGACTGGCGCTGGATGCGCAAGGCCGGGCCATCGGCATGAGCGTCTTCGGGCCGCGCCGCCGCGTGCTCGTCATTCCGGGCGCGACGATCGACCGTGTGGCCGCGCAGCTGGCCGCCCACGGCCGGGTGCCGCGAGGCTACCTGGGCCTGGGCCTCCAGCCGGTGAAGGTCGAGCCCGAGGGCATCGGTGCCATGGTGATGAGCATCGACCGCGACGGACCGGCCGCGGCGGCGGGCCTGCGCCAGGGCGACGTGATCGTGGCCTGGAACGGCGAGCCGGTGCGCAGCGTTCAGATGCTGCTGCGCGCGCTGGGGCCCGCCAGCGTGGGCACCGTCGTGGCGCTGTCGCTGCGGCGCGCGGGCGAGCCCGTCGAGACGCAGATCACCATTGGCGAAAGGCCGGCCGATTGACCAGGACGAGCGTCACGGAGCCGATCGTGATCGCGATCGATGTGGCCGATGCCGCGCTGTCGGAGCGCCTGCTCGCGTCGCTGGCGGAGGTGCCAGGGCTGCGTGTCGCGCGGCGCGGCGAACCGGCCGATGTCACGGTGGTGGTGGCCGATGCGACGACCGCGGCAGACGCCGACGCGACGCTGACCCGGCGCGAACTCGAAGTGCTCGCCCTCATGGCCGAAGGCGCATCCAACAAGGCCATCGCCCGGCGGCTGGGCATTTCGGTGCACACGGCCAAGTTCCATGTCGGCTCGCTGCTCGACAAGCTGGATGCCACCGGCCGCACGGACGCGGTGGCGCAGGCGGTGCGGCAGGGTGTCATCCATCTTTGAGAAACCCATGTTCGACGACCACACCCCCTCACCGTCCATCGACGGCAGCGCGCCCGAGCTGAACCAGGACGCGCTCATCGACGCCTACTCGCACGCGGTCGCGATGGTGGCCGACAAGGTCGGCCCGGCCGTGGTGCGCGTGCAAAGCGGCACGGCCGGCCGCCGCGGCGGCCTGGGCTCGGGCGTGGTCATCGCCGGCGACGGGCTGGTGCTGACCAACAGCCACGTCGTGGGCGGCGCGCGGCGCGTGCGCATCGGGCTCGCGGAAGCCGGCGACAGGGAAGCCGAAGTGCTCGGCGACGATCCCGCCACCGATCTCGCGCTGCTGCGCGTGGAGCTTCCCCGCAGCGCGGCCACCGCGACGCTCGGGGATTCGAAGATGCTCAGGCGCGGCCATCTGGTCGTGGGCATCGGCAATCCGCTGGGCTTCGAATCGACCATCACCGCCGGCATCGTGTCGGCGCTGGGACGCTCGCTGCGATCACAGAGCGGGCACCTCATCGACGACGTGATCCAGACCGACGCGGCGCTCAATCCGGGCAACTCGGGCGGCGCGCTCGTGGCTGCGTCCGGGCAGGTGGTGGGCATCAATACGGCCATGATCGCGGGTGCGCAGGGGCTCGCGTTCGCGGTGTCGAGCAATACGGCGCGCTTCGTGATCGGCGAGTTCATCGCGCACGGCCGGGTGCGGCGCGCTCACCTCGGCATCGCGGCGCAGACGGTGCCGCTGCCCCGGCGCGTGGCGCTGGCCATTCATTCGGGCGCCAACGCCGTGCGTGTCGGCGAAGTACAGGCCGGCGGCGCAGCGGAACGGGCGGGTCTGCGCGTGGGCGACATCCTCATCGCGCTGGACGACGTGCTGGTGGCGGGCGCGGACGACCTGCTGCGCCTGCTCGGTGCGGACCGCATCGGGCGGCCCGTGGAGGTGTCGCTGCTGCGCGATGGCCGCCTCGTCACACGCACGGTGACGGCGCAGGAACGGCCGGTGCGCGTGAAGTAATAGAACGCATCTGACCCGGCATACTCCAATCGCTTTGGGGTGGTGCACGTGTTGACAGCTTCTTGGTTGGAGGGCGGGGCGGCGCCCGACTGCATGGGGTCAGGGCACGGCCGAAATTGCCTGGAATCCCGATTCACTCCCGGCGCGCGCCGAGCCCCGGGCGAAGATCGTCTTCAGCGCGCCGATTCCGGCCGCGATGCGGCTGCTGCTGTCGCGCCTGGACGGTGATCGAGCCGCTACTGCCGCGTCAACCCGAGCTCGCGGATGATGCTGCCCCACTGCTGGTACGTCGAGTGCGTGAGTTCGTCGAGCTGCTGCGGCGTCGACGCCTCCGCCTCATAAGCACCCTGGCGAAAGAAGTCGCGCGTGGCCGGCATCGCCAGCACCTGCGCGATCGCGCCATTGAGCTTGGCGACGACCGGGGCCGGCATGCGTGCCGGGCCATAGAAGCCGAGCCAGCTCGGCATGTCGAGGCCGCTCACGCCTTGCTCCGACATCGTCGGCACGTCGGGCAGCATCGGGCTGCGGCGGGGAGCGGCCACGGCCAGCATGCGGACCTTGCCGGTCGCCGTGTTCGCGATGGCGTTCGGCGCGGCGTCGAAGTAGTACTGCACGCGGCCTGCCAGGAAATCCTTGGCTGCGTCGGTGCCGCCCTTGTAGGGGACATGGACCACGTCGAGCCCGGCCTTGCGGGCAAAGGCTTCGCCGTAGATGTGCGACGAAGTGCCCGTGCCGAAGGAGGCATAGCTCATCGTGCCCGGATGGGCCTGGATGTACGCGATCAGTTCCGGCACCGTCTTCGCCGGCACGCTCGCGTGAACCGTGAGCACCAGAGGACCCCGCGCGCCGAGCGAGATCGGTGTCAGGTCCTTGAACGGGTCGTAGCGCACCTGCGCCAAGGTCTGCGGGTTCTGCGCCACGACCGAGGAGGGCGCGTACATGATCGTGTAGCCGTCGGGCGCGGATCGGATGACCTCCTCGGTCGCCAGAATGAAGCTGGCGCCGGGGCGGTTTTCGACGATCACCGGCGTCTGCAGCACCTCGCCGAGCTTGATGGCCACGAAGCGCGCCTGCGCATCCGATGCGCCACCGGCGGCCAGGCCCAGGATGATCCGGATCGGGCGGCCCTGCTCCGGAAACGGCGCCGGCGCGGCCGATGCCTGCGTGGCGAACAGCGGGGCCAGAGCCAGGACCCACAGGCCGAGTGCGCGGCGGCGGTCGATGCGAAGAGGATGCGAGCTCATTCCTTGGCCAATCCCACTTGTTTCACCATCGCGCCCCAGCGGTCGTAGGTCGACCGCGTGATGCGCGCAAATTCATCCGCCGAGCTGCCGCCGGCTTCGTAGCCGCCACTGCGATAGAACTCTCGCACCGAAGGCATCGCCAGTACCTGGGCGAGCGCTTCGTTGAGGCGTGCCAGCACCGGCGCCGGCATGTTCGCCGGGCCGTAGAAGCCGAGCCAGCTCGGCAGGTCCAGGCCTTCGACGCCCTGCTCGGCCAAGGTCGGCACATCCGGCAGGGCGGGGATGCGCGTGGCCGAGGCCACGGCGAGGATCCTGACCTTGCCGGAGCCGACCGTGATGATGGCGGAAGAGGCCGAATCGAACATGTACTGGACGCGGCCGCCGATCAGGTCCTTGGCGGCATCCGAGCCGCCCTTGTAGGGGATGTGCACCGCGTCGATGCCGGTCTTCCTGATGAAGGCCTCGCCGTAGATGTGCGAGGAGGTGCCGGTACCGAAGGATGCGTAGCTGACCGCGCCCGGATGCGCCTTCACGTAGCGGACGAGGTCGCCGACCGACTTCGCGGGCACGCTGTTGTTCACCGTCAGCACCAGGGGCCCGCGGCCGCCCATCGAAATGGCGGTGAAGTCCTTGAAGGGGTCGTAGGGAACCTGGGACAGCGTGTGCGGGTTCTGGGCCATGGTCGACGAGGGCGCATACATCAGCGTGTAGCCATCCGCCGGTGCGCGCGCGACTTCGCTCGCCGCCAGCATGGTGCTGGCGCCGGGACGGTTGTCGACGATCACGGGGGTGCCCAGCACCTCGCCGAGCTTCTGGGCCACGATGCGCGCCTGTGCGTCGGTGCCGCCGCCCGCAGTGAAGCCGACGACGATGCGGATCGGCTTGCCCTTGGCGGGGAAGTCCTGCGCGCCGGCCCAGGGCGAGAGCGTCAGCAGCGTGCTGCCCAGCAGGAAATTGAATCGCCGCCGCGAGCTTCGCGCCGCTTGCCGGTAGATGTCCATCTTGCCTCATTCGTTGTTAAATGGATTGTCAAACCACAAACAACACGATATACCTCGGGATTACCCGCGTGTTATCGGTGTAAAACTAAATAAAATGGACATCGAAGTCAAAATAATCGAGTCACGCCAGCTCCCGACCACAGATATGAAAACCATCGTCCGCACCGACGAGCGCATCCTCAGCTCCGACATCTTCGATCGCGAGGGTCGCGTGGCGCGGCCCGACCACGGGGTCTGGTCCGAGCCGGGCCGCGACATTCCTGTCTATCACCGGTGCGGCGTGCTGGTGGTCGGCGGCGGCCCGTCGGGCACCGCGGCGGCGGCGTCGGCGGCGCGGGCCGGCGCCGACGTGGCATTGCTGGAGCGCTACAACCACCTGGGTGGGCTGTCCACCGGCGGTCTCGTGATCTGGATCGATCGCATGACCGACTGGGAGGGCCAGCTCGTGATTCGCGGCTTTGCCGAGGAGCTGTTCGACCGGCTTCCCGCCGACGCGGTGGCCGGACCGGCGCGCGAAGACTGGGGTTCGCAGGATCCGGCCAAGGCCGGCCACTGGGCGCAGCGCACCGCGGCCTACCATGGCATCGTCACGTGGTCGCCGACCATCGATCCCGAGCGCCTCAAGCTGCTGTCGCAGGAGATCGTGCTGGAGCGCAAGGTCAAGCTCATCTACCACGCGTGGGCCGCCGTGCCGATCGTGCAGGACGGCGCCGTCAAGGGCGTGGTGTTCGAGAGCAAGGAGGGGCGCATGGCGATCATGGCCGATGTGGTGGTCGACGCCACCGGCGACGGCGATCTGTTCGCGCGCGCCGGCGCCGCCTTCGTCAACGACATCGAGGAGGCGGACGTGCACCATTGCATGAACACCTCGTGGCTGTTCGGCGGCGTCGACATGGGCCGCTGGATCGACTTCAAGGCCGGCCGCCCCGAAGCGTTCAGCGCCTTCATGGCGCGCGGCCGCGAGCAGCTGGGCCTGTTCGAGCGACCCTTCGTTTCCTGGCGCAATGATGTCGCCTTGTTCATGGGGCCGCGCCAGTCGGGCTATTCGGCGCTCGACGTCGACGATCTCACCGCGGTGGAGGTGCGCTCGCACCGTGCGATGGCCGCGCACCTCGACTTCTTCCGCGCGCATGCGCCCGGCTTCGAGGACGCCTATCTGATGCTGAGCGCCCCGCAGATCGGCGTTCGCCATGCGCGGCGCCTCAGCGGCGTGGGCGCGGTGCTGCGCAGCCAATGGCCCGAAGGCCGGGCGCTGGCCGACGAGATCGGCGTGTCCCCGGCCGTATCGCCCAAGTTTCCGAACATCTCGATTCCCTACGGTGCCCTGGTCCCGGAGCAGCTCGACGGCTTGCTGGCCTGCGGCCGCCACATCTCGTGCGACCGCAACTCGCACGGCTTCATGCGCGAGATTCCGCAATGCTGGATCACCGGACAGGCGGCGGGCACGGCGGCGGCGCTGGCCTCGCAGGGGCGAATCGAGCCGAGGGCGGTCGATGTGAACGCGCTGCAGTCTTCGCTGCGGGCCCAGGGCGTCTACCTGCGAGCCGGTGCTGCCGGCGCCGGGTTGGCGGCCGCGCAGCCGCTCGAAGCGGCGAACAACTGAGCCGCGGACGATGAACGCGACGCTCGAACCCTCGCCGGCAGGCTCTACATTGGCGGAACTCCAACAGGATTCCCTCATGGCCGCCGACAACAACCCGATCTCTCCTCCCTCCGACGCCATCGCCGATGCGCGCGCGGACCGCTCCGACACCGTGAGTGCGCTCGAACGCGGCATCTCGGTGCTGCGCAGCTTCACCGAAGACCGGCCGCTGCTGAGCCATGCCGAACTGGCGCGCATCACCGGCATTCCGAGGCCGACGGTCAACCGCCTGGTCGCGACGCTGGTGACGATGGGGATGCTCAAGACCGCGCCGGCCGGCGATCGTCTGGCGCTCGGGCCGGGCGTGGTCTCGCTGTCGCGCGTCTTCCTCGGCAGCCTCGATGTCCGTGCCATCGCGCGGCCGGTGATGCAAGGCCTGGCAGAAGAAAGCGGCGCATCGGTCTATCTTGCCGTGCGCGACGGGATGGAGATGGTGCTGATCGAAGCCTGCCGCCCCCGCTCGACCATGCTGTCGGCCCGGCTCGACGTCGGATCGCGCGCGCCGCTGCCCAATTCGGCGCTGGGCCGCGCCTACCTTTCGGCGCTCGACGACGGCACGCGCGCGCAGCTCTTCGATTCGATGCGCCTGATGCGCGGTCCCGAATGGGACAGTCTTGCGCCGGCCATGCTGCGCGCGATCGACGAGGCCCAGCGCCTCGGCTATTGCCTGTCGCTCGGCGAATTCCATCGCGAGATCAATTCGGTGTCCGTGCCGCTCGTCGGGCCGGGCAATGAAATCATGGCCTTGAACGCGGGCGGAGCGGGCTTCGTATTCCCCGAGGAACGCCTGCGCGACGAACTCGCGCCACGCCTGCGCGCGGTGGCCGAGCGGATCGCCGTCGACATCGGCGGCCATGTGCCGGGCTCGCGCATGCGCGAGCGCTGAGCTTCTTTTTTCGAACCCCCTCCAGCGAGACCCCAGGCGATGCAGCTGACCGACGAAGAAAAGGCGATGCGAGACGGCCGTGACGGCGCCGCGGTGCAGAAGGCGATGGACCTGCTCGCGCGCTACGGCGAAGCCCTGGGCGCCGAGCGACTCGTGGAAACGCGCAATGTCTGCGCCACCATCACCTCGACGACGCCGTTCCAGCGCGACTTCGCCTTGAAGCAGGGCGGCATGGACGCGGTGTTTTCCGAGTTCAGCCTGGACAGCCAGGAGGTGGTGCCGATTCCGAAGTTCAAGGTCTTCACCAGTCATCTGCAGCTCGGCTTCGATCCGGCACAGCCCGAGCGCATGGGCGTCGGCGAGGACATCGTGCGCTTCTATGAAAAGAGCGAGCGCCACGCGGCCGGACTCGGCGCCCAGATCATGAACACCTGCACGCCCTACCAGGTCGGCAACATCCCGACGCGCGGCGAACACTGCGCCTGGATGGAGTCGTCGGCGGTGATCTACTGCAACTCGGTGCTCGGCGCGCGCACCAATGCCGAAGGCCGCGAGAGCACCGGCGCCGCGATGCTCACGGGCCGCATCCCGTACTGGGGCTACCACCTCGACGAGAACCGGCTCGGGACGCACGTCGTCGAGCTCGACATCGAGATCGAGTCGGTGCAGGACTGGGGGCTGCTGGGCTACTTCGTCGGCGAGCAGGTGCAGGACCGGGTTCCGGTGATCCACAGCCGACGCGGCATCGGCCGGGTGCCGAACCTGCCTCGGCTCAAGCACTTCGGCGCCGCGGCCTCGTCGTCGGGCGGCGTCGAGATGGTCCACGTGGTCGGGGTGACGCCGGAAGCGCTCAGCCTCGCGCACGCCCTGGGCGGCCGCGAGCCGGTGCAGGTGCTGCACTATGGCGAGGCCGAGCGCCGCGCCACTTATGAAACCATCAACGCCACCGCCCGCAGCGCGGAGATCCAGTACGTGATGCTCGGCTGCCCGCACTACACGATCGAGCAGATCTGGGAGGCGGCGCAACTGATCGAGGGGCGCAGGGTGCACCCCGATTGCGAGCTGTGGATCTTCACGCCGCGCGCCATCAAGTCGCTGGCCGATCGCAACGGCTACACGAAGATCATCGAGGATGCGGGAGGCATCCTCATGACCGACAGCTGCTCGGCGATGAGCCGGGCGGTACCCAAGGGCACGCAGACCGTGGCCCTGGATTCGGCCAAGCAGGCGCACTACCTGCCCGCCATTCTCGGCGTGCAGGCCTGGTTCGGCAGCACGTCCGAATGCATCGATGCGGCCTGCACGGGCCGCTGGAACGGGAGCCTCGCATGAGCGCACGCAGGCCCGAAACGCCTCAGTGCCTTCCGACCCTGGTGATCCGGGGGCGCAAGGTGGTCGGTGGCATCGCCGAGGGCGAGGCGCTGGTCACGCGGGACCAGATTTCGGGTTGGGGCGGCATCGATCCGCGCACCGGCACGGTCATCGAGACGCGGCATTCGCTGCGCGGCCAGAGTTTCGCGGGCAAGGTGCTGGTGTTCCCGGGGGCCAAGGGATCGTCGGGCTGGTCTGCGATGTTCCATGTGGCGCGGCTCATGAACACGGTGCCGGCGGCATTCCTGTTCAACGAGATGACGACCAAGGTGGCGCTCGGCGCGGTGGTCGCGCACTCGCCGTCGATGACCGACTTCGATCGCGACCCGCTCGAATGCATCGAGACCGGCGACTGGGTGCGCGTGGATGCCGACCGCGGCGTCGTCGAAGTCACGAAGAAGAACAGTCGCAACCAGGAGGCCGCACCATGACACGTCCGCTGCGCAGCAATTTCCCGCGTGGTTCCTATCTCTGGTCGGTGCGCAATGCCCACTGGCGCGCGCTCGGCATCCCCGAGGAAGACTGCGAGAAACCCAAGATCGCGGTCGTCAACAGTTCCTCGGAGCTCGCCGCCTGCTTCAGTCATCTGGACCAGGTTGCCGTGCAGGTCAAGGAGGCGATCCGCGCCGCGGGCGGGGTTCCCTTCGAGATCCGCACCGCCGCGCCGAGCGACTTCATCACCGGCGCCGGGGCCCGCGGCGCCTACATGCTGGCGGCACGGGACCTGGTGACCAACGACATCGAAGTCGCGGTCGAGGGCGCGCAACTCGACGGCATGGTCTGCCTCACGTCGTGCGACAAGACGGTGCCGGGACAGTTGATGGCGGCCGCCCGGCTGAACATCCCGACGCTGCTGGTGCCTTGCGGCTACCAGCCGAGCGGAGAGTTTCGGGGCCGCCACATGGACATCGAGGAGGTCTTCATCGGTGCGATGCATGCCGTCACCGGCACGCTGCCGGTGGGCGAGCTGATTGAAATGAGCCGCGAAGCGATTCGCGGCCCGGGCGTGTGCTCCGGCCTCGGAACGGCCAACACGATGCACATCGTTTGCGAGGCGCTCGGCCTGGCGTTGCCGGGAAGCGCACCGGTCGCGGCGCTGAGTCCGAAGATGATGTCCGATGCGCGTGCGGCCGGGGCTCGCATCGTGCAGATGGTGTGGGACGACCTGAAGCCGCGCGACATCCTCACGCCCGGCGCGTTCGCGAACGCCGTGCGGGCGGTGCTTGCGATCGGCGGTTCGCTCAACTCGGCCAAGCACCTGCAGGCGGTGGCCACCGAAGGCGCGTGCGGCGTGGATGTGTACGGCCTGTTCGAGCGGCTCGGCCCGGAGACACCGGTGCTCGCCGGCGTGCGTCCGATCGGCGAGCACAGCATCGAGGCGTTCGAGGCGGCCGGCGGCTGCCGGGCCCTGATGAAGCAGCTCGAGCCGCTGCTCGACACCGGCGCGCGCACGGTCAGCGGCGACACCGTCGCGGGCAACCTGCGCGGCGTCGAGGTGGCGAACCCCGAGCTCATCCGGGCGATCGCCCGGCCGGTCGCATCGCGGCCCGCGATCATCCTGCTGCGCGGCAACCTGGCACCCGAGTCGGGCCTGATCAAGACCGGCATCGTCGAGCGCAAGGTGCGCCGCTTCAGCGGTCCGGCGCTGTGCTTCTGGAGTTCCGACGAGGCGATTGCGGCGCTGAAGCAAGGCCGCATCCATGCCGGCCAGGTGGTGGTGATGCGCGGCGCCGGTGCCTGCGGCGGCCCTGCGATGGGCGGAGGCGCCTCGCGCGTCGTCTTTGCGATCGACGGTGCCGGCCTGGGCGACGACGTCGCGCTCCTGACCGACGGCCACCTCTCGGGCCTGGTGTGCAAGGGCCTGGTGGTCGCCGAAGTCTCGCCCGAGGCAGCGCTCGGCGGACCCTTGGGATTGCTCGAGGACGGCGACATCGTCACCATCGATCTCGACGCCCGCCGCCTCGATGTGGCACTCGACGAGGCGCAGTTGCAGGCGCGCCGTGCGGCCTGGCGCCCGCCGCCGCCGATGCATCACACCGGCTGGCTGCAGCAGTACCGGCGCAACGTCGGTCCGCTGTCGCAGGGCGCCGTGCTCGTGCAGGCGCATGAATCCGTGCCGCCCGGCTAGACCGGCGCCGGGCCGCCCCAAGGCGGTCTGCGCCCCCTTGGGGGCAGCGAATACACGAAGTGACGAGCGTGGGGGCTTCTCAGGAGACAAAGATGCAACGCAGAACGATTCTTCGGTGGGCTTCGCCCATCGCCGCAGCGCTCGCGCTGCCCCACGGCGCGAGCTGGGGCGCGGAGGCCTTTCCTGAGAAGCCGATCAAATTGATCGTGGGCTTCGCGCCCGGCGGCGGCGCCGACGCGATCACGCGGATCATGGCCGAAGGCTTGGCCCGGCAACTGGGCCAGCAGGTGGTGGTCGAGAACCGCCCGGGTGCCGATGGCGTACTGGCGGCGCAAGCCGTGAGCGGCGCGCGGCCCGATGGCTACACGCTCTTGATGGGAACCAACACCGCGATGGTGGCGGCCCCGACACTGCGGCCGAACCCGCCCTACGACCCGTTCAAGGCCTTTGCGCCGATCAGCAGCGCGGGCCAGTTCTCGATGTTCCTGGTGGTGCCGGCGTCCTTGCCGGTCAAGACCGTCAGCGATCTGCTGGCCATGGTCGCGGCCAGGCCCGGTGCCTACAACTCGGCGTCGAGCAACAGTGCCGCCGAGCTGGCGATGCTGCAGCTGCTCGCTGGACGCAAGGTCGTGAACGCGCGCTACAAGGGCGACATGCAGGCGATGACGGATCTGCTGGGCGGACAGGTGCAGATGATGTTCACCACCGGAACGCTGGCGCCCGCCTTCGTGCGCGACGGACGCGTCCGTGCGCTCGTCACGCTGCAGCCGCAGCGAAGTGCGCTGCTGCCCGATGTGCCGAGCGCGGGCGAACTCGGACTCGGCAAGCTGACCATCACGCCCTGGGCCGGCTTCTTCGGGCCGCCGGGGCTGCCGGCCGAGCGGGCAGAGAAGCTGTCGGCTGCGCTGCAGGAGACGATGCGGGATCCCGCCGTGCACGATCGATTGGTTCAGCAGGGCTTCGAGGGCTATGGCATGAGCCCGGCGAAGTTCGCCGAGTTCTTCCGCGCGCAGCACGACGCTTTCGTTGCGACGGTGCGTGAGCACGGCGTCAGCTTCGAGTAGGGCGCGTTCGCCCGGTTTCCGATCAGGGTCGGCGCTTGCGCAGCGGCGCCCTGCTGCGTTCGTTGTTGAGGCTGACGAACTTGCGCAACAGGCGCAGCAGTTCGGTGCTTTCCGTCTCGCTCAGGCCTTCGAGGAGCGTGTCCTGCAGCGTCTGAATGGGCACCGAGAGATCCCGGATCAAGCTGCGCCCGTCGTCCGTCAGATGCAGGCTGCGCTGTCCCCGCAGGCCCACGTCCCGGGTGATCAGGCCTTTCGCCTCGAGCCGGGCGGCGATGTCCGCGCAGGACGAGGTGTCGATGGCGATCTCTTGCGCCACGGTCAACTGGTCGAGCCCCGGCCGCTGGCCCAGCAGCATCAGCACGGCGTACTGGATGGGAGTCACCTCGCGGCCGACGACATCCAGAAAAACCGAAACGGAAATCTGGTGCGCCCGCCGTATGAGGTGACCCGGCTGGTCGTCGAGGTCGATGAGAGCGTGAGCGTCGGTGGAAGTCGACATGGGCGGGAAGAAGCAGGGGAAGAGAGCGCCGCCGCCTGCTGGCGGGTGCGGCGCCCGATTGTCCCATCAACTTCCGGGCTAGATGTCGAGCACCAGCAGCGCGGAGCGCGAGCGCGAACAGCAGGGCGTGAACTGGTCGTTGGCCGCCTGTTCCTCGGGTGTGAGGTAAAGATCCTTGTGCTCGGGTTCGCCATCGAGCACCCGCGTGAGGCAGGTGCCGCACACGCCCTGTTCGCAGGAGACCTGGATCGCCACGCCGGCGTGTGCAAGCGCCTGGACGACGGTGCGGTCTGCCGGCACGTGGATGACGCGGCCAGAGCTGGCGAGCTTCACGTCGAATGCGCCGTCCGTCGCTGACGATGCGAGCACGGCGCCGAAGAACTCGAAGTGAAGACGGGACTCGGGCCACCCGGCGCTGCGCGCGCGAGCGAGGACCCAGTCGATGAATCCCTTCGGTCCGCAGACGTAGAGATGGGTGTCGGCCGGTGCAGCCCCGAGCGCCTGATCGATGTCGAGCTTCTGTTCATCGATGCCGTCGTCGAAATGGAACCGAACCTGCGCAGCGAAGGCGGCAGCGTCGATGCGGCTGCGAAACGCCGCGCGCTCGGGGGATCTGCTGCAGTAGTGCATGTCGAACGAACGTCCGGCCGCAGCCAGCTGCTCGGCCATGCAGAGCAGGGGCGTGACGCCGATGCCACCGGCCAGCAGCAGGCTGTGCCGCGCTTCGTCGTGCAGCGCGAAATGATTCTTCGGCGCCGCGATCCGGAGCACGTCACCCTCGTGGACCTGTTCGTGCATGGCGCGGGATCCCCCGCGCGAGGCGGGATCGCGCAGCACGCCGATCATGTAGCGATGGGTCTCGCTGGCGTCATTGCACAGGGAGTACTGGCGCGTGATCCCGGTCGGCAGGCGAACGTCGATGTGCGAGCCGGCGGAAAAGGAGGGCAGGGCGTCGCCGTCCGTCGGCACCAGCTCGAAGGCGCAGATGTCGAGCGCCTCGGTCGTCTTGCGCGCCACGCGCACGCTCAATTCCGATGCGTCCATGGCCTCAGGCGCCCGCGGGGGCGGTGCCCACCGGTTCTTCCTGCGCAATCAGCCGCTCGATCACGCGCCGCGACTGGACGCCGCCGGCGTCGATGTTCAACTTGAGCAGCGAGCGCGTCGGGTGAGCCAGCAGGTTGCGCTGCTGTCGCTCCAGCATCTCGAGGTCCTCGCCGAAGATCTTTCCCTGGCCTTCGCGGATGCTGGCGGTCAGTTCGGCGTCATTCGGCTTGAAGTTGCGCGCCATGCCCCAGAAGTACCAGATCGACGTGTCGGTCTCGGGCGTGATGAAGTCGACGACGATGCTCGATGCCTTGTGGGCCGGATCGGCGTCGTAGCCGCCCTTGCCGGCATGCGCCACGCCCACTTCGATCATCACGTGGCTGGGCGGCGTGAAGCGGCAGATCTGCCAGCGGTCGACCGGCACGTCGTCGGCCAGGCCGTTGCCCCGCAGGGCCATGCGCCAGAAGGGGGGCGCCGACACGTTCTGCATGAACCGGCTCGTGATCACCTCGTCCCCTTCCAAGCGGGTCTGGGTGGGCGTCTCGTCGATCTCCTTCTGTCCGATGCTCGACGCGTGGACATAGGTCTCGTGCGTGAGGTCCATCAGGTTGTCGATCATCAGGCGGTAGTCGCACTGGATGTGATAGAGGCCGCCGCCATAGGCCCAGTCGGGACTCTCGGCCCATTCGAGGTGCTGCAGCTTGGACGCATCCGCCTCGCTGGCCTGGCCCGGCCATATCCAGACGAATCCGTAGCGCTCGATCAGCGGGAATTTCCGGATCGGTGGAAAGCCCCGCACGCGCTGGCCCGGCATCGCGACCGTCTTGCCGTCGCAGCCCATTTCGAGTCCGTGGTAGCCGCAGACCAGCTTGCCGTCGACGACGCGGCCCAGGGACAGGGGCGCCCCCCTGTGAGGGCAGAAGTCTTCCAGCGCGACCGCGCCTGCGGAGGCGTCGCGGTAGATGACCAGCCGCTCGTTGCAGATGGTTCGGCCGAGCGGCGCATCGGTCACTTCGTCGCTCGAGCAGGCGACGTACCAGGCATTTTTCGGAAACATCGTGGGAGAACTCCTTCAGGTTTCGAGGCAGGGCCAGGCAGGGATCAGTGAGCCGTGGCGGCCACTGCGGAAGGCGCGATGACGCGGCTGCGGCGAGACCGGCACCCGTGTCACGCTTCATCTCCTTCGACCCTGCCCGACATCGGCCTGTTGTCGATCAGTACACTGATTGTGAGCGCGGCGTGGGATCCGGACGATAAGGGTTTACCCGTGAATGAGGATGGAATCAGGGTTTACGTCAGGGGCGAGCGGTCGAGCAAGCCATGCGCCAGGCTCGACAAGCCGACCAGGAAGCCCGGCACCAGGCCGGTCGTGGCGCCGGTCGGGAAGCCGATGGCGACGCGGCGCAGGCTGACCAGCACATCGCGCTGAAGTTCACCCTGCTCGGCAAGAATCCAGGCGCGCGCAGCACGTCGGACGGCGCCGGGAGGATGCCGCGGGCAGGCGGCTGTGGATATCTGAAAAGCGAGCAAGCCGCGTCCGTTCGGCCCCCGGGCTCCCGCAGCGTTGAATCCTGCGGCTGGCGTACTAGACTGAAAGTCCCCTTTGTCCTCCAGGAGACGCGCCATGGGCACCCCCACCGACATCGCCAAGCAGGGCTACGCCGCGTTCGCCAGCCGCAATATTCCGGCGCTCCTCGAACTCCTCGCCGATGACGTGGTGTGGCGCTTCCTCGGCAATCCGGCAACCGGAACGCCCTACGGCGGAACCTGCAAGGGCAAGCAGCAGGTGGCGAAGTTCTTCGAAACGCTGGCGAAGTCCGACGAGATCATCGAGTTCGAGCCTCGCGAATTCCTTGAAGGGCCCCAGCACGTGACGGTCCTCGGCCGCACGAAGGGCAGGGCGCTTCCGGACGGCAAGGTGCACGAGACCGAATGGGTCCAGGTCTTCACGTGGAAGGACGACAGCAAGATCAGCCGCTGGATCGGTACCGGGGACACGGCCGCCAGGGTCAACGCGACGTAGGCAGGACGCCGCCCGCAGCCATTTCATCCCTGCGCGCACTTGCCGGAGTTCCGCGCGCGGCACCCTATCCGGCACCCTATCGATCATCTTGCGCAGGTGCCGCCCTGCGCCCTTCTTCCAGACCCACATCGGGCCGGTCTTCGGTCGAAGGGGGCGGCTGTTCGGGTACTGTGGTGAACGCAGGACTTGTTGTGCCAGGGCTCCCTTCATTCATCGATAATCCATCTGTTGCATGGTCATTTTTAGGAATGCTTATCCATGAAGATTGATCTCGATGCTGTCGATCGGCAATTGCTCAGCGCGCTGCAGCGCAACGCGCGGCAGACCACCGGCGAGCTGGCGCAGATGGCCGGCCTGTCGCAGTCGCCCTGCTGGCGCCGCATCAAACGCATGGAGGAAGCCGGGTTGATCCAGGGCTACCACGCGCGCCTCAGCCGCAGCGCCCTGGGCTATGGCGTGGTGGCCTTCGTGAGCGTCAGCATCGACTTCCAGAACGAAGCCCGCTCGCTGGAGTTCGTGGAGGCGGTGCGCGCCATACCGGAGGTGGTGATGTTCCACGGCGTCACGGGGCTCGCGGACTTCCTGCTCATGGTGGTGGCCGAGGACCTCGAAGACTTCTCGCAGCTGCTGCAGCGCAAGCTGCACCGCCTGCCCGGCGTCAAGCAGGTCCAGAGCAGTCTCTCCCTGCAAGAGTTCAAGCGCTTCGACGATCTGCCCCTGCCGGCGCCGACCGGCAAGCGCCTCCGCGGCGATTCCGCGCCTGCGGCGGGCTCGCCGGGCGGCGCCTGAGGCGCGCCGATCGACGCTGCCCRCCGCCGCGCCGCCGCGCCGGTGCGTCCGCGCGCCCTGGCGACCTCAGCCGAAGCGCAGCGTGCGCAGGCCCACGGTGCGGTCGACCCACACCACCACCACCAGCGTCAGCAGGATGCTGACCGTCGACACCGCGGCGGCCGTCGGGTCGAAGTCCCAGCGCAGGTAGTCGAAGAGCTGCAGCGGCAGCGTCGTCATGCCGATGCCCTTGAGCAGCAGCGACATGTTGAAGAGGTCGAACGAGATCACGAAGGCGAACAGCGCGCCGGTGATGATCCCCGGCTTGATCAGCGGCATCGTCACGCGCACGAAGGCGCGCCACGGCGAGGCGCCGAGGCTGCGCGCGGCCTGCTCCAGCGAGGCGTCCTGGTTGTAGAGCGCCGACGCCACGTTGGTGAACACGTAGGGCAGGGTCACCAGCACGTGGCCGACGACCAGTCCGAACATCGTGCGCGTGCCGATGCCGCTCGCGTACAGGAAGAACAGCAGCGCGATCGCCGTGAGGATCTCGGGCAGCATCAGCGGCATCATGAGCAGCATGCGCAAGGGCTCGCGCAGGCGCTGCGCATGGCGCACCACATAGAGCGCGCCGGCGATGCCGATGATCGACGAGATGAGCGTCGCGATGGCCGCCAGCATCAGCGAGGTGCGGATCGCGCGCATGAAGGCCTCGTTGGCGAACAGCGCGCCGAACCAGCGCAGCGAGATGCCTTGCGGCGGGAAGGTCATGAACTCGCCGGCATTGAGCGACATCAGCACGATGATCGCGATCGGCAGCAGCAGGAAAACGTAGACCGCGCCGACGTAGAGCAGGCCGACGCCGTCCGCCACGCGCTGCGAAAGCGGTGCGCGCCGGTTCATGCCAGCCCCTTCATGAATCGCCCGGTCAACCTGGCATAGAGCGCCACCGCCGCCATGCCGCAAGCCGTGAGCACCAGCGCCTGCGCCGCGCCCGCGGGCCACTGGAAGTTGTCGATCAGGTTCTGCACCACCAGCACCGACATCGTCTTGACCTGCGCGCCCCCGAGCATCACCGGCGTCACGTAGGCGCTCAGCGAGAGCACGAAGACCAGGATGGTGCCGGCCTGGATGCCGGGCCAGGACAAGGGCAGCACCAGCCGCCAGAACACCTTGAGCCGGGAGGCGCCGAGCGAGCGCGCGGCCGACTCGAGCGACGGGTCGATGCTCTGGATCACGCCGACCAGCGGCAGGATCATGAAGGGCAGGAACACGTGCACCAGCGCGATGGTCACGCCCAGGCGGTTGTTCATGAGCTGCAGGCCGCCCTGGACCAGCCCGAGGTCGAGCAGCACGCGGTTGACGACGCCGTTGCCCGACAGCAGGATCAGCCAGCCGAAGCTGCGCACCACCACGCCGACCAGCAGCGGCGACAGCACCAGCACGTAGAGGACGCTGCCCCAGCGGGAGCTCGTGCGCGCCAGGTGGTAGGCCACCGGGTAGCCGAGCAGCAGGCAGACCGGCGTGACCGTCAGTCCGAGCAGCAGCGTGTCGCCGAGCACGCCCAGCAGGTAGCCGTCGCCGAGCGCACGGCCGTAGTTGGCGAGCGTGAAGCCGGCGCCATAGGGTGCGCCGACGGCCGGCGGGCGCAGGCTCATCAGCACGATGTTGAGGTAGGGCAGCACCAGGAACACGCCGATCAGCGCCAGCGCCGGTGCGATCAGCCAGAAGGCGCGGCGCGCCAGCGGCACGGTGCGTGCCGGCCGCGGCATGGGCACCGAGGATGCGATGGCAGTGCTCATTCGTTCCCCGCGATGATCCACGCGTGGCCGGGCTCGAAGCGCATGCCGCTGGCCGCGCCGGCCGCCACCCGTTGCCCCGGCGCGGTCTGCACCAGCAGCGACAGTCCCTCGCCGCATTGCACCGTGTGCTCGACGCTGCTGCCGAGGAAGTAGCTGCTGCTGACCAGGCCCTGGAACGGACCTCGGCCGTCGAAGTGGATCGCCTCGGGCCGGATCGTGACGTGTACCGCACGGCCCGGGAGCAGCGGCTGGTCGAAGTCCGCCTCGACCGCACCGATCGAGGTCTCGACGCGGTAGCGCAGGAAGCCGTTCTCGCCGGGCAGCATCGAATGGACCCGGCCCTCGATCAGGTTGGAGCGGCCGATGAAGCGCGCCACGTCGACGCTGCGCGGGCGCAGGTAGATGGCCTCGGGCACGTCGAACTGCTGCAGCCTGCCGCCGAGCATCACGGCCACGCGGTCGGACATCACCATCGCCTCGGCCTGGTCGTGCGTCACGTAGAGCGTGGTGATGCCGATGCGTTTCTGCAGTTCGCGGATGAACACCCGCATGTCCTCGCGCAGCACGGCGTCGAGGTTGGCCAGCGGCTCGTCGAGCAGCAGCAGGCGCGGCTCGATCACCAGCGCGCGCGCCAGCGCCACGCGCTGCTGCTGGCCGCCCGAGAGCTGGCGCGGATAGCGCTCGGCCATGCTCGCGAGCTGCACCATCGCCAGCACGGCGTCAATGCGGCGCGCCATTTCCGCCTTCGGCACGTTGCGCATCTCGAGGCCGAAGGCCAGGTTGCGGCGCACCGTGAGGTGCGGGAAGAGCGCGTAGTTCTGGAACACCATGCCGATGTCGCGGCGCTCCGGCGGCAGGTCGGTGATGTCCTCGCCGTCGAGCAGCACCTGGCCTTGGTCGGGGTACTCGAAGCCGGCCACGCAGCGCAGCGTGGTGGTCTTGCCGCAGCCGCTGGGCCCCAGCAGCGAGATGAACTCGCCGGGCTCGGTGTCGAGCTCCAGCGCGTGGATCGCGGTCATCGACTGGAAGCCCTTGCGCAGACCGCGCAAGCTGAGCCGCGTCATGCGGCGCGGCCGTATCGCGGCCGCGGCGTCGGCGGCAGCCGGCAGCGCGCCGGCGGGCATCACCGCGCTCATTTGATCTCCCGGTTCCATCGGTCGGTGATGGCGGGCAGTTGCGGATTCACCTTGCTCCAGTCGAAGCCGACGATCGACGCCATCGCCTTGCCGCTGACCGGCACCTCGGCCATCAGCTCGGCCGGCAACTGGACCTTGGTGCTGGTGGGCGAGGTGAAGAACTCCTTGGCCATCATCAGCTGCACCTCGGGCTGCAGGATGAAGTTGAGGTACTTGTACGCGTCCTCCTTGTTGGGCGCGTTCTTGAGGATGTTGAAGGACTGCTCGAAGGCCACGACGCCTTCGGTCGGCACCACCATCTCGACCGGCACACCCTTCTTCTTGAGCGCCACGATCTCCGGAAAGTCGATCACCGCGACCGTGACGTCGCCGCGGGTGAGCATGGTCGACAGCGTGCCGCTCCAGTCGGCCTGCGTGAAGGGCAGCAGCTTCTTGATCTCGACGAAGGCCCGGTCGATGGCGTCCTGCGAGCCGCCGTAGATCTTGGCGGTCATCAGCAGGAACAGCATCGCGGCCGTGTTGCCGATCTGGTAGAGGCCGATCTTTCCCTTGAACTCCGGGTTGGTCCAGAGGTCGGTCCACGACTTGGGCGGCGTTTTCACCAGGTCCTTGCGGTAGCCGATGCCGATGGTCGACACGATACCGCGCACGCCGTTGTCGCCCGGGTTGCGCAGGTTCGGAAAGACGTTGGCGAGGTTCGGCACCTTGGACAGCGGGATCGGCTCGAAGTAGCCTTCGTCGCGCACCACGCTGGCGATGTTCTCGTTGACCATCAGCACGCTGTACGGCGGCTTCTCGATGCCGGCCGCGCGCAGGTTGGCGATGAAGTTCTTGCCCAGGCCGACGTCGAGCGTGGGCTGCACGCCGCCGGCCTTGTCGAACATCGGCAGCAGGTCGCTGCGCCAGAACTTCTCCCAGCGGCCGCCGTAGGTGTTGACGACCAGCGGCGAGGCGGCAAAGGCGGACAGGCCCGGCAGGCCGAGCGCGGTGGCGGCGGCCAGGCTGCGAAGAAGGGTTTCGCGACGGTTGAGCGGAGCGTTCATGGATGCTTTCGGGAAGAGTGGGAGGGGTCAGGCCGGGACGGTGCCGCTGGCGGGGGCGCGGCGGTAGTCGTAGTTGCGGTTGAGGCGGTCGAGCAGGTAGTCGCCGTAGTGCACCGGCTCGTACAGCGGCGGATGGGCGTCGTCGGTGCAGGTCGGCAGGCACTCGATCAGGGCGTCCATGCCGGGGTCGAGGAAGTAGGGCAGCGAGTAGCGGTCGCCGCCCGAGCGGTTGATCACGCGGTGCGGCGTCGACACGAAGCGCTGGTTGGTCCAGCGCGCGAGCATGTCGCCGACATTGAGCACGTAGGTGTCCGGGATCGGCGGGGCCTCGATCCAGTCGCCGCCGCGCGGACGCACCTGCAGGCCGCCCGCGTTGTCCTGCGCCAGCAGCGTGATGACGCCGTAGTCGGTGTGCGGCGCCGAGCCCATCTGCTCGTCCTGCACCGGCGGCTGCGGCGGGTAGTGCAGCAGCCGCAGGAAGGTGGTCGGCTGGTCGAAGTAGTGGTCGAGCGCGTGCGCGGGCATGCCGAGGCTCATCGCGATGAGCTGCACGATGTAGCGGCCCAGCGCGTCGACCTCGGCGATGTAGTTCTCGACCCGCGGCCTGAAGTCCGGGATCCAGTCCGGCCACTGGTTGGGGCCCTGCAGCGGCAGGCCGGCGACGAGGCCCGGATCGTCGGGCGGCAGTTCGTGCATCAGCATCAGCGATTCGCTCATGTTGGGCCGCGTGACCTTGGCCACCGACGAGGTCACGATGGTCGAGGTCGCCATGCCCATGTAGCCGCGATGGAAGCCGTTGATCGCGATCGACTGCTTGCGCGCCAGCGGCGAGGCGTGGAATTCGCGCGAGGCGTCGAAGGCCGCGTCGCGCGAGGCCGGCCTCACGTTGTGGCCCGCGATGTAGGCGAAGCCGATGCTGCGCAGGGCTTCGTACAGCTTCGCGGCGGCATCGCGCGCGGCGGGCGCCCGCGGATCGATGTTGCCGCCGAGGTCGATGAGGGGGATGGAAGTCATGGCAAGGTCCGCAAGGGCGAGGGGCTAGAAGGAAAAGCTCTGCTGCCACTGCGCCAGCAGGTCGCGCGAATCGACCACCAGCCCGAGGTGCAGCGACACCATGCTGAGCGCCGCGGCCTCGAGGTGGTCGTCGGTGCCGCGCACCAGGTCGCGCAGCACGATCACGCGGTAGTTGTGGTTGTTGGCGTCGAAGGCGGTGTTCAACACGCAGCAGTCGGTGAAGCCGCCGTTCAGCACGACGGTCTTGATGCCCTGGTTGCGCAGCAGGAAGTCGAGGTCGGTCGGGTAGAAGGCCGACAGCCGGCGCTTGTTCTCGACCCGCATGTCGCCGGGCTCGACGCGGGTCACCCATTCGGTCCAGCGGCTGCCTTCGAGTGCGTGGGCGTCGGCATTCGGGATCTCGCCGACGTGAAGCGCAAAGGTGCGCCGCCATGCGGCCGGAATGCCGCCGAGGTCGTCGCTGCCGTCGGCCCGCAGCACCGACTTGACGTGCACGATGCGCACGCCCAGCGCACGGGCGCGGTCGTGGAAGGCGTCGATCGGCGCCACCACGTCGCGCGCACGCGGCGCCGGGCACGGGCAGTCCGGCCCTTCGTCGAGGTGGCCGCGGTGCATGTCGATCGAGACCACGGCGGTGCTGGCCGGGTCGAGGTAATCGTCGAAGGCGTCGCCCAGCTCGCGCGGCTTCTCGTAGACATAGGCTCTCATCGCCGCTCCTCGCGCACGTAGGGCACGCCGAGCGCGCCGGGCTCGCCTTCGCCGCCGCGCCGTGCCAGCGCGACCCACACCATCACGCCGAGCGTCACGGCGTAGGGTGTCATCTGCACGAAGTACTGCGGCAGTTGCACGCCGGCCGCGGCCATCTGCGGGATCAGGGCCTCGATGCAGCCGAAGAGCACCGCGCCGGCCAGCGCCTTCCATGGCGACCAGCGCGCGAAGATCACGAGGCCGACCGCGATCCAGCCGCGACCGCCGGTCATGCCCGCGATCCACAGCTTGGTGCTGACCACCGAGATGTAGGCGCCGGCCAGGCCGACCAGCGCCGAACCCGCCAGGACGGCCGCGAAGCGATAGGCCGACACCGGGATGCCGGCGGCGTCGGCGGCCTGCGGGTTCTCGCCGACCGCGCGCAACCTGAGGCCGGTGCTGGTGCGCATCAGGAACCAGGTGACCGCGACGAAGATCGGCAGCGTGAGCCACACCAGCGCGTTCTGCTGGAACAGGCGGCCCGCCATCGGCAGCGCCGACAGCGGCCACAGTGCGACGGAGCCGATGCCCGCCGTCGCCTTGTTGGTCCAGTCGGCAAGGGTGCCGACCAGCGCGGTGAGGCCCTGGCAGAAGAACACCAGCGCGAGCCCCGCGATCACCTGGTTGACGCGCAGCCAGATCACCATGGCCGCGAACAGCAGCGACACCACGGCGGCCGCCAGCATCGCGATCAGCAGCGACACGGCGGCCTCGCCGAAGACCAGTTGCGCGCCGATGCCGGCCAGCGCGCCGACCAGCATCAGGCCTTCGGCGCCGAGCGACAGCACGCCGGCACGTTCGCAGACGATCAGGCCGAGTGCGGCGAGCGCATAGGGCACCGCGAAGTCGGGTGTGTTGGCCAGCCAGTTGAGGGCGATCGAGAGCGCATCCATCACGCGGCCTTGCCGACCACCGCGCGCAGGCGGTGGCGAATGAAGAAGTCGGACGAGGCGACGCAGATCACGACGATCGCCTGGATCAGCTGCACCATCGAGAACGGGATCTGATAGAACACCTGCAGGTTGCGCCCGGCGACGAACAGCGCCGCGACCAGCAGCGCCACCACCGTCGCCGCCAGCGGGTTGTTGCGCGCCAGGAACGCGATCAGGATGCCGGAGAAACCGTAGCCGTTGTAGAAGGCCTGGGTCAGCCGGCCCTCCTGCCCCGCCACCACCACGAAGCCCGCGATGCCCGACAACGCGCCCGACAGCAACACCGCCGCGAGGATCATCTTGCGCACCGGCACGCCAACCGCATGGGCCATGCGCGGATTGGCGTCGACGAAGCGCAGGTACAGCCCGGCGCGGCTGATGCCGACGAACCACCACGCGAGCAGCGCCACGGCCAGCGCCAGCCCGATGGCCGCGGTGCTGACGTTGCCGAACCATTCGGGCAGTCGCTCGAAGGCGCGGAACTGCGGCGAGTAGGGGAACGAATCCTTCGGGTCCTTCCATGCGCCGTACACCAGGTGCAGCAGGAAGTTGCCCGCGATGTAGTTGAGCATCAGCGACGAGATGATCTCGTTGACGCCGAGCCGCAGCTTGAGCAGCGCGGGCGCCAGCGCCCACAGCATGCCGAGCGCGATCGCGACCCCCAGCATCAGCGGCAGTCGCGCCACGGGCGGGCCGATGGCGTAGAAGGAGATCGCGGTGGCGCCGATCGCGCCCCAGATCATCTGGCCCTCGAGCCCGAGGTTCCAGAAGCGGGCCCGGAAAGCCATCGAAGCCGCGATGCCGACCAGGATCATCGGCGCGGCCTGGAACAGCACCGCCTGCAGGCTCTGCAGGTCGAACAGCGTCTGCGTCACGAACTCGTCGAGCAGCTCGTTCGCGGGCACGCCGGCACCGACCAGGATCGCGGCCGAGAGGGCCATGCCGACCAGCAGCGAGGCGGCGAGGATCAGCGCCTGCTGCGGCCAGCCCATCTGCTGGCGAATTTCGAGCGCGAAGCGCCGGCTGGACCCGGGGCGGTGCACGGCGCCATGTCCCGGTGCGGCGGGGGCGTGGAGGGTCATCGGTTCAGCCATGGTCGACCATCGCCTGGCCGACCTGCTGGCGATCGGCGGGTTGCGTGAATTCCGCGACGATGCGTCCGCGCGTCATGACGCCGACGCGGTCCGCGAGCGCGAGCACTTCGTCGAGGTCCTCGCTGATCAGCAGCACGGCCGCACCGGCGTCGCGTGCGGCGAGCAGCCGCGCATGCACCTCGGCGCCGGCGCGAACGTCGAGCCCGCGGCTCGGGCTGTGCGCCAGCACGACGCGCGGCGCACGGCCGAACTCGCGCGCCAGCACCAGCTTCTGCGCGTTGCCGCCCGACAGCAGGGCGGCCTTCTGGCCGAGGTTGCGCACGCCTTGCACGTCGAACTGCGCGACCGCGGCTTTCGCGTCGTCCGCGAGCCGCTTCGTGTCGAGCCGGAACACCGAGCCGTAGCGGCCATCGTGCACCTGCCCGATGCCGAAGTTCTCGGCAACCGACAGCCCGCCCGCGAGCGCGGCGCCATAGCGGTCGGCCGGGATGGCGGCGAACTGCAAGGCGCGGCGCTGCGAGGTGTTGGCGTGCCGGAGATCGCCGAAGTCCTGCAGCGTGATGTCGCCCTCGATGGCGTCGTCGAGCCCCATCAGCGCGGCCGCGAGCTCGCTCTGGCCGTTGCCGCCGACACCGGCCAGCCCGTAGATCTCGCCGGCGTTGAGCGTCAGGTCGACGCCGGCGAGCGCGGGCCGTCCGCCATGCGCCGTCGAGCGCAGTCCGCGCACGCTGAGCCGGGCCGCGCCGGAGGTGGCGCGCGCGTGCTGCGGCGGCGCGAGCGACTCGCCGACCGTGAGCTGCACCAGCTCGCGCACGGCGATGGTCTTCGGGTCGACCGTCTTCACGGTGCGGCCGCCGCGCATCACGGTCACGCGGTCGGCGTAGGTCTTGACGTCGGCCATCTTGTGGGTGACGAGGATCACGGCCGCGCCGCTGCGCGACAGCGCGTGCACGGTCGACAGCAGGCGCTCGGCCTCCTGGTCGGTCAGCACGGCCGTGGGCTCGTCGAGGATCAAGATGCGCGCGCCGGCCAGCAGCACCTTGAGGATCTCGACGCGCTGCTGCTCGGCGATCGACAGCCGCTCGGTGCGCTGCCGCGGATCGATCGAGAAGCCCAGCGCGTCGGCCTTGGCCTCGATCTGCGCCTCGAGCGCCGCCAGCCGCTTGCGGTGGCTGCCCTCGCCCGACGCCAATGGATGGCCGAGCAGGATGTTCTCGGCCACGGTGAAAGGCTTCACCAGCTTGAAGTGCTGGTGCACCATGCCGATGCGGTGCAGCGCCGCATCGCGCGGGCCGCCGAGCTGCACCGGGTTGTCGTCGACCCGCATCTGGCCCGACTCGGGCGCATAGAGGCCGGCCGCGATGTTCATCAGCGAGGACTTGCCCGCGCCGTTCTCGCCGAGCAGGGCGTGCACCTCGCCCCAGCGGGCGCTGAAGTCGGCGTCGATCAGGGCCCTGAAGCCGTCGAAGGACTTGCCGATGCCGATGAGCTGGAGCGCGGTCTTCACGAGATCCCTGTCAGTCCGGGTCACTTCTGCGTCACTTCTGCGTGACGACGCCCTTGACGAACCAGTCCATCTTCCAGAGCTCCGCATCCGACAGCACGGCGCCCTTGGCGACCCGCTCCTTGCCGTCGCGGTCGGCCAGCGGGCCGGCGTAGATCTGCTTGCCCTTCAGGATGGCATCGCGCTCGGCGGCGATGGCGGCGGCCTTGTCCTTGGGTACCGCGGCGCCGAAGCCGGCGATGTCGGTGCCGCCGTCCTTCATCTCGATGAAGGCGCCGTAGGGCGACGGCTTCCAGTTGCCGGCCATGACCTTCTTCAGCTCCGGCGTGAGGAACTTGTCCCACACCCAGACCGACGAGCACTGGGTCGCCTTGGGCGCGAACTGGCGCAGGTCGCGATGGTGGCCGGTGCCGTACACGCCGCGCTCCTGCGCCACGATCTGCGGCGTCGGGCTGTCGACGTGCTGGCCGATCACGTCGGCGCCCTGGTCGATCAGCGCCGCCGCGGCCGCGCGCTCCTTGACCGGATCGTTCCACGCGCCGGTGTAGATCACGTTGACGGTGGCGTTGGGGTTCATCTTCTGCGCACCGAGAGCGAACGCGTTGATGGTCCAGTTGACGACGCCGAAGGGGTTGGCCGCGACGAAGCCGAGCTTGCCGGTCTTCGAGGCCGCGCCGGCCGCCATGCCGCACAGGTACTGGCTCTCGTAGGTGCGGCCGTAGAACGATTCGAGATTGCTGCCGTTGGTGGTGCCGGAACCGTTGAGGAAGGCGACGTCGGGGTACTTGGCCGCGAGCTCCTTGAAGCTGTCCGAATAGCCGAAGGCGGTGCCGATGATGACGTTGGCGCCGCGCTGGATGAACTTCTCGGCGGCCGGCTTGATGGCCGACGCGTCTTCGGGCACGTTCTCGACGAACTGGATCTTCTCGCCGGTTTCCTTCTCGACCTTGATGCGCGCCTCGTCGAAGGCCTGCGTCCAGCCGCCGTCGTTCTTCGGGCCGAAGTACAGCATCGCGATCTTGGGTTTGCCCTTGAGGGTGAAGCCGTCGGCGGCCACGGCCGGGCCGGCCAGGGCCATGCCCGCCAGCAGCAGCGCCACGGCGCAGGGAATCGATTTACGCAACATCGCTCTGACCTTTCATCATGAAATTGATCCGGAACACGTTGCCCTCGGGGTCGAGCAACACCGACTGGTACCAGTCGTAATAGGTGAGGTAGGGCGCCTTGATCAGCGTGGCGCCGGCCTCGACGGCGATCGGGACCATGCGGTCGACGTCGGCCTGCGCGTCGACGTCGATGTTCAGCAGGAACTTGACGCCGCGCGTGTCCGAGAACTCGGACAGCTGCAGCAAGTCGTAGGCGTCGTGCGCGTTGAAGCCCAGGCTCGAGCGGCCGGTGTCGAGGCCGCGGAAGATCGGCGAGCGGATCGCCTCGATTTCGGCGAAGCCGAACACGCGCTGGTAGAAGCCGCTGAGCGCGACCACGTCCTTCGCGAAGACATTGACGTAGGAAAGATGGGCCATGTCAGTTGCTCCACCGCGCCTGGCGCGACCCGCGACGCATGAATCCGGCGCAATCAAAGGCCAGGAACACCGCGGAACCGGCTTTGCCGGGCCGCTGGTGTTGCCCCCTTGAGGGGGAGGCGCCGCAAGGCGCTTCGGGGGTGAGTTTCATCTCAGGCGATGGTGGCCCTGGTGCCGCCGAAGGTGGTCTGCTTGACGAACTTCGACTTCAGGTGGTCGCCCGAGCTGACCGGTGCGTACTTCGGCTGTTCGCCGGGCGCCAGGCAGCTCGGCAGGCACTCGACCATGGCGTCGTAGTTGGGCTGGTGGAAGAACACCAGCGATTGGCGGCGGTTGGTGTCGGCGATGTCCGGCGGCGGGTTCACGACGCGGTGCAGCGTCGACACCCACTGGTCGTTGGTCCACTGCATCATCAGGTCGGCGATGTTGACCACCAGGGCGCCTTCGACGAGCGGCACGTCGACCCACTGGCCCGCCTTGTTGAACACCTGCAGGCCCTTGTCGTCGGTCAGCACCACGGTGAGGCTGCCGTAGTCGCTGTGGGCGCCGGCGCGCAGCTGGCCGGGCAGCGCCGCCTCGGTCTGGGGCGGATAGCTCAGCACGCGGAACATGCTGATGTGCTTGTCGATCTTGTCGTCGAAGAAGCTCTCGGGCAGCTTCAGGGCCAGCGCGAAGATGCGCATCAGCGAACGCGACAGCTCGCTCATCGCCTCGAAGTACGCGTCGTACGCGGCCTGGAAGCCCGGCAGCGGCGGATAGGCGTTGGGCTCGAAGTGCGGGCCGGCCGCCTCGCCGCGGTGGTACGCGTCGTTCGGCACCTTGGCCGGGCCGATCGAGAACGATTCCTTCAGGTCGCCGGGTGCTGCCTCTTCGAGGCTGTACGAGAGGCCTTCCTCGCCGACCGCACTGTAGCCGCGCACCGCATCGTCGCGCGGCCGGTCGACCTTGCGCTTCTCGGCCAGCGGCAGCGCGAAGAACTCGCGCGACACGGCCGACACGCGCGCGATCAATTCCTGCGAGATCCCGTGATTCGTGATGACGAGGAAGCCGATGCCGCGGCAGGCCTCCTCGACCTTGCGCGCGACTTCGGCCTTGCCTTCGGGCGTAGCCGCGAAGTAGGGCGCCAGGTCGATGATCGGAACGGACAAGAGTGTCATGCGTCAATCCTTGAACAACGCAGGGTGGGAGCGTTGCGCAGCACGACATGCAACGTCCATGCCAGTTGGACCAAATGGACAAATACGGTAGGCTGCGACGGCGCGGCGCCCGATTGCGCGTGCATGTGCCTCGCGTTGGTGCGCCGCATGGTCCAGCCAGGGGCGATGCGCGGGTACGGCTCATGCAAGCAGGCTGCGCACGACATCCGACAACACACGAGGAAAGAAGCAGCACATGCCAAAGACACCGGGCGGGCGAACGGCCACGACGCGCAAGGCAACGGCGGTGGCGAAGCCGGGCAAGGCCAAGGCGTCGCAACGCGTCATCGCGAAACGGACGCCGGTGCCGCGCAGTCCGGCCGCCGTGAGCCGGCGCCTGCGCCAGATCGAGGACAAGCGCAGCGTGATCCTCGCCGCCGCCCTGGGGCTGTTCTCGCGCTTCGGCCTGCATGGCACCAGCGTCGACCAGGTCGCGGCGCGCGCCGACGTGTCGAAGAGCAACCTGCTCTATTACTTCGCCAACAAGGAAGAGCTGTATGTGTCGGTGCTGCGCGATCTGCTCGCCGTATGGCTCGAGCCGCTGCGCGGTTTCCATGCCGACCAGGACCCGCGCGAAGCCATCGCAGACTACATCCGGCGCAAGCTCGTGATCTCGCGCGACCAGCCCGATGCGTCGCGCCTGTTCTGCCTGGAGATGATCCAGGGCGCACCGCTCCTGCGCGACGAACTCGGGCGCGAACTGCGCGACCTGGTCGACCGCAAGTCGGAGGTCATCCGTGACTGGGTGGCCGCCGGCAAGCTGGCGCCCGTCGACCCGCATCACCTGATCTTCGCGCTCTGGGCCACCACCCAGCACTACGCCGATTTCGGTGTCCAGGTGCAGGCCATCACCGGCCGCACGCTCGACGATCCGGCCTTCTTCGAGCAGGCGGTGGCGAACGTCCAGCGCATCGTCCTCGAGGGCGTCTCGGCGCCGTCGTAGCGCCCCGGCCCGAGGGTGTCAGTGCGGGGAGGGCACGATGTCGTGGTAGCGCCGGTCGAAGTAGATCAGGCCGTGCGCGGTGTCGCCCAGCGCGATCGCCACGGCCTCGCAGAACAGCACGTCGTGGGTGCCGACGCTGGTGCTGCGCACGACCCGGCAGTCGAAGGACGCGGCCGCGCCTTCGAGCACGGGAGAACCCGTGGCGCCGTTGCGCCAGCGGCCCGCGGCAAAGCGATCGTCCATCGGCGTCTTGCCGCCGAAGACGCCGGACAGCGTCTGCTGGCCGGCCGCGAGCACGTTGACGCACAGCACGGCGTTGGCCTGGAACGCGGGATACGCCGACGCCGTGCGGTTGAGGCAGATCAGCAGCGTGGGCGGCTCGTCCGTCACGCTGCACACCGCGGAGGCGGTGAAGCCGGCGCGCCCGGCCGGGCCGTCGGTGGTGATGATGTTGACCGCCGCGCCCAGGCGCGACATCGCATTGCGGTAGTCGGTCTTTTCCAGCACCCGGTCCGGGCTGTCGGGGGCGGCGGCGTCGGATACAGCGGCAGGCACGCGGGCGGTCAACATGGTTGGTACTCCGTGGACAGGTTCGGCCGTGCTCAGGCCAGCGTGCAGGCGTCTTTGAAATCGAGGCGCGGCAGGCGGCCAAACACCTTCGAGGCATCGCCGTGGCCGAGGTTGATGAGGAAGTTGGCGGTCCATGTGCTGCCGGCGAAGAACGCGGCGTCCACCTTGGCCTTGTCGAAGCCCGACATCGGGCCCGCGTCGAGCCCGAGCGAGCGGGCGGCAAGCAGCAGGTAGGCCGCTTGCAGCGTGCCGTTGCGGAACGCCGTCTCGTGGGCGAGCTCGGGGCTGCCCGTGAACCAGCTCTTCGCGTCGCCGTGCGGGAACAGCTTCGGCAGTGCCTCGTAGAAGGCCTTGTCCCAGGCGGCGATCACGGTCACGGGTGCGGTCAGGGTCTTCTCGAGATTGCCTTTCGACAAGGCCGGGGCCAGGCGCTGCTTGCCCTCCGGCGTGCGCACGAAGACGAAGCGGCCGGGCGAGCAGTTGGCCGAGGTCGGGCCCATGCGGGCGAGCTCGTACAGCTGCCGCAGCACGGCGTCGGAAACGGGCTCCGCGCGCCAGCCGTTGTGCGAGCGGGCTTCGGTGAAGAGGGTCGCCAGCGCGGCGTCATCCAGGTTGCGGGTCATGGTGTGGTTTCGGGTGCCGTCACGCGGGAGAGGAACGCGAGCAAGCTGCGGTTGAAGGTTTCGGGGTCGGTCACGCTGTGCGCATGGCCGCCGTGCGGCACGCGGTCCAGCGTGGCGCTCGGCAGGCCGTCGGCGAGGCGTTGCGAGCAGGTCCAGGGCACCAGCACGTCGTCGGCGGCGGCCGCGACCAGCGTCGGCACGGCGATGTCCGCCAGCCGCGCATCGACGTCGAAGGCGCGCAGCGCCGCGATGCGCGCGCGCATGTTGGCAACGCCCGGGAAGTGCGCATGCGCATGCTCGACCTCGTCGGCGACGCGCTGCGCATGCTCGGCGCACCAGGCGGCCGGGTACAGGAAGATCGGCTGCGCCTCGACATAGGCGCGCGCGCCGCAGGCGCCGAGCAAGGCCAGGCGGGCGTCGAAGCAGCGCGCCGAATGCGGATTGGGCCGGGACCACGCGTTGACCAGCACCAGGCTGGCGACCCGCGAGGGCGCGTCGAGCGCCAGCTGCAGGCCCGCCAGGCCGCCCAGCGCATGGCCGACCAGGTGGCAGCGCGGCGTCGACGTCGCGTCCATGATCTCGATCAGGTCGCGCGCCATGTCGGCGATCGCATAGCCCTCGGCGAGCGCGGCGGGGCTGCGTCCCGTGCCGCGCTGGTCGTAGGCGACCACGCGGTGGCCGGCGGCGAGCAGCGCGCCGAGCTGCGGCTGCCAGAAGCCGGCCGAGCCGCCGAGGCCCGACGACAGCAGCACCGCGTCGCCCCCGGCCGGTCCGTGCACCTCGAAATGCAGCGGCATGCTCAGGCCTTCTTGCCGACGTGCGCGATCGAGGCGATCTCGACCAGCGCATCGGGCTTCACGAGGCCGCACTGGATGCAGTAGCGCGCCGGCTTCACGCCCGGGAAGTACTCGGCGTAGACCGCGTTGACCTTGGCGTAGTCGGCCCAGTCCTTGATCATGATCATGTTGAAGGTGACGTCGTCCATGGTGCCGCCGGCGGTGGCGATGACGCTCTTGATGGTCTCGAGCACGTGCCGGGTCTGCGCCGTGGCGTCGCCGACGTGCACCACGTTGTTGTCCTTGTCGAAGGGCAGGGTGCCCGAGACGTAGACGACGCCGTCGGCCATGGTGCCGGGCACGAAGGGCGCGATCGGGGTGGTGGTTCCGGGCGGGATGATGGCTTGCTTGGGCATGGTTTCTCTTTCTTGGATTGGAATCAGGCAGTGGCGGCTTCGGCCGCGGCGGCTTGGACGCCGGCGCGCGGCGCGAAGGTGCGGCAGAAGTCGTCGACCGTCGAGACCCAGCCGAAGAAGGTCTCGACGTTGTAGACCGCCGCCTTCTGGATCGCTTCGCCGCCGAGCTCGTGCGTGGCGTCCTCGAGCATCACGGCGAAGTACTCGAGGTGGAAGGCGTCGCGCAGCGTCGACTCCACGCAGACGTTGGTCGCGATGCCGGTGAACACCAGGTTGCGGATGCCGTGCGCGCGCAGCGTGCTGTCGAGCGTGCTGTTGAAGAAGCCGCTGTAGCGCGTCTTGGGGACCACGATGTCGCCCGGCTGCGGCTTCATCGCGGCGATCAGTTCGTAGTCCCATCCGCCCTTGGCGAGGAACTTGCCTTGCAGCTCGGGCTTCTTGCGCATGGTCTTGAGCGCGTTCGACTTGTACCAGTTGGGCGAGCCCGGGCCGCCGGCTTCGACGTACGCCGCGTCCCAGCCGTTCTGCAGGAACACGACCCGCATGCCGGCCGCGCGCGCAGCGGCGATGCTGCGCGCGATGTTGTCGATCACGCCCTGCGCGCCCGAGATGTCGAAGCCGGCCGTGTCGACGTAGCCGCCGACCGACGCATAGGCGTTCTGCATGTCGACCACGATCAGGGCCGAGTTGGCGGTGTGCAGCGCCAGGGGTTCGGGGCGCGCGGGCAGCACCAGCGGCGCGGGCGCGCCCGGCGCGTCGGGCACGCCGACCGGCGTGGTGGAGCGGAGGGTGGTGTTGCGGGGGGTGCTGGTGGGTGGGGTCATGGCGACTCCGTTTCGGTTCAGGCGGCAAGCGCTTGCGGCACCGCCTGTGTCGGCACCGGGGTGTCGGCGCCCACGCGGCTCTTCATCAGCGGCTGGATGCGCTCGCCGAAGGCTTCGATGCCTTGGACGAAATCGTCGAAGGTCAGCAGCACGCCCTCGGTGCCCGGCACCTCGGCCATCTCGTCGAGCATGCGCGCGACGCTGGCATACGAGCCGACCAGCGTGCCCATGTTGATGTTGACGGCGGAGGTCGGGTCGGCCATCTGTCGTACGTTGGTGTCGGCGCCGGATCGGGTGTCGGCGGCGCCCTGTGCGCCGAGCCACGTGATCGCCTCGTGGTCGGCGCCGGCCTTGTAGTGCTCCCACTTGGCACGCGCGGCCTCGTCGGTCTCGTCGGCGATGACCATCATCAGCACGTAGGTGGTGACGTGGCGGCCGGTCTTCTTGGTGGCGTCGATCAGCTTTTCGGCGGCGGGCGCAAACGCCTTGGGCGTGTTCACGCCCTTGCCGAAGCAGAAGTTGTAGTCGGCGTATTGGGCGGAGAACGCCATTCCGGAATCGCTCTGGCCGGCGCAGATCACCTTCATGTCGACCTGCGGCCGCGGGCTCAGGCGGCAGTCGTCCATCTTGAAGTGCTCGCCCTTGAAGTCGGACTGGCCCTTGCCCCACAGGTCGCGCAGCACCTGGATGTATTCGGACAGGTAGGCGTAGCGGGTGCCGAAGAACTGGTCGCCCGGCCACATGCCCATCTGCGAGTACTCGGGGCGCTGCCAGCCGGTCACCAGGTTGAGGCCGAAGCGGCCGTTCGAGATCGAGTCGATGGTCGAGGCCATGCGCGCGACGATCGCCGGCGGCATCACCAGCGATGCGGCGGTGGCGAACAGCTTGATCTTCGTGGTCACGGCGGCCAGGCCGGCCATCAGGGTGAAGGATTCGAGGTTGTGGTCCCAGAACTCGGTCTTGCCGCCGAAGCCGCGCAGCTTGATCATCGACAGCACGAAGTCCATGCCGTAGTGCTCCGCGCGCTGCGTGATCCGCTTGTTGAGTTCGAAGCTCGGCTTGTACTGCGGAGCGTTCTCCGACAGCAGCCAGCCGTTGTTGCCGATGGGGATGAAGATGCCGACGTTCATGGGGGGACTCCTGGGACTTGGATGGAATGTCTGCGCTGGGGATTGCACAGACCGTGCCAAGGCAAATCCATTGGAAATCAACGACTTGCGTCAATTCCCGTGCATGGTTTTGACCAAATGGTCCAAAACGGAGCATTCGGATGGTCCGGCGGCGTTCGGCTTTGGTGCGCCGCGGTGGCCAGGGTCTGGGTGATCGACGAAATGCGCGATCCGGTTCGGGCTCCGCTGCCTCAGCCCTACGCTGTCTCGAGCCCCGGCCGCAGCCGCTGCCGTCAGTTCAAGGAGAGATAGCCGATGAAGAGGGCGAGCAACCACAGGGTTTCGGCGAGCATCAAGGCGAGTGGCCGCCAGCCGAGGCCGAGCAACTTCGCCAGGGACGTCTTCATCCCCAGGGCGGCGATCGCGACAACAAGGCAGATGCGCGACAAGTCGCCCATCACCTTGCCGGCAGCCAGAGGTACGCCGCCCAGGCTGTTGACCGCGACCAGTGCGATGAAGCAGGCGAGAAACAGCGGTACCAATGGCGGACGACCGCCGGACGCCTGGCGCGCCTGCCCCGCCTGCGTGCCGATCGAGCGGTCGCTCTGCCGGCGCCAATGAACAGCCAGCAACGCCACCACCGGCACGAGCAGCAACACGCGCAGCAGCTTCACGATGACCGCGACCTCCGCTGCTTCCTGCGAGATCATCGATCCGGCGCCGACGACCTGCGCGACGTCGTGGATGGTGCCGCCGAGGAAGATGCCCGCGGCAGCGTCCGACAGCTGCAGCAGTCTCGCCAGCGGCGGATAGAAGACCATCGCCAGCGTGGAAAGGGCCGTCACGCCCACGACCGTCAACAGAACCGTCCGTTCGTTCTCCTCGGACTTCGGCATCACGGCCGAGACCGCCAGTGCGGCCGAGGCGCCACAGATCGAGACGGCCGCGCCCGACAGCAAGCCGAAATCGGTCTTCAGGCCCATGCGACGCGCCAGCCATCCGCCGAGCGCGATGGTGCTCACTATGCCGGCGACGGCCATGCAGAAGGGCCAGAGTCCGAGTTGCGCCACCTGACCCAGGGTGATCCGGGCGCCCAGGAGCGCGACGCCGGCACGCAGCACTGTGCGAGTGCAGAAATCGATGCCCGGACGGCAACGGTCATCGTCGTACAGGAAATGCAGGGCCAGGCCGAGCAGCAGTGCATACAGCAGCAGGGGGCCGCCGTAGTGCTCGGCCAGGAAGGTCGCCGACAGCATGGCCATCGACGCCAGGGCCGTCCCCGGCCAGAGCGCTCGCGCATGGTCGAGCCTGCGTTCCAGTGGAGGTGCAGCCGTCAGGAAAGCCATGCGGTGCGCCTCAGCGCGGCCTGGCGCCAAGCGCGGCAAAGCCGCGGTCCAGGTCGGCCAGCAGGTCGACCGGGTCTTCCAGTCCCGCATGCAAGCGCACGACCGGTCCGCGGCCGCGCCAGTCCGCGATGCTGCGGGCCTTGCCCATGTCCGCCATGGTGACCAGGCTCTCATAGCCACCCCATGAAGCGCCGATGCCGAACAGCGACAGGCCGTCTACCAGCCGCTCGGCCGCGGTCAGGGGAATGTCCGGCTGCAGTTCGAAGGACACCAGGCCATTGGTGCCGAGGCAATCGCGTCGCCACAGCGCATGGCCCGGATGCTCGGGAAGGGCGGGGCAGAACACGGTGGCCACTTCGCGCCGCGACTGCAGCCAGCGGGCGATCTGGAGTGCGTGGCGCTCGTGCATCTGCAGCCGCGCCGACAGGGTGCGCATGCCCCGCAGCACCAGCCAGGCGTCGTCCGGACTGACGGTCATGCCGAAGGCGTCGCTGCGTTCGGCCAAAGGCTGCCAGGCCGCGCGCGTGGTGCACACGGTGCCCATCATCACGTCCGAATGGCCCGACAGGTACTTCGTGGCGGCCATGATGGAGATGTCGGCCCCCAACGCCAGCGGCCGGTACTGGCAGCCCGAGCCCCAGGTATTGTCCGCCGCCACCCACGCGCCCTGCGCATGGGCGATGGCGGCCAGCTGCGGCAGGTCGCACATCTCGTAGACCAGCGAGCCCGGGCATTCGGCGTAGACCATGCGCGTTGCGGGCGTGATGCGCTGCGCCACGTCGCTGCCGTCGGCGCGGAAGAAGGTGCAGCCGATGCCGTAGGGTTCGAGGAACCCCTGCACGAGCTTGCGCGCCGGCTGGTAGACGCCGTCGGACATCAGCACATGGTCGCCGGGTTTCAGGTAAGCCAGCAGCGTCATGCCGATGGCGGCCAGGCCGGTCGGGAACAGCCGTGTGCGGAAGCCGCCTTCGAGCTCGCTGACCGCGTCTTCGAGCGCGAAGGTGGTGGGTGTGCCGCGCGCACCATAGGTGAAGAGGCGCTCGCCGCCACGGCGCGCGCGCATCTCGCGCTGCGCTTCGACGCTGTCGAACAGCACCGTGCTGGCGCGTACCAGCGGGGGGTTCACAGCGCTGCCGCCGGCATAGGCGGGCGCCTTGCCCGCATGCAGCAGGCGGGTCTGCAGGCCCAGTTCGGGCGGTGTGGAAGGAGGGGCGGACATGGTCGATGGGCGTGCGTGGAGGCGAAATGGAGTGGCGAGGGGCCGGCGGCGGCCCGCCCCGAAACCGGGTCAGTCGATCTTGGCGCCCGAGAGTGCCACCACGCGAGACCAGCGGGCGATGTCCTGGCGCAGTTGGGCCGCAAAGGCCTCCGGTGTGCTGGCGACCACCTCGCTGCCGCCGTCGGTGATCAGGCGGGCGACTTCGGGCATGCGCAGGGTCCGCACGATGGCCTCGTTGAGGTAGGCCACGCGTTCCGGCGGCGTGCCGGCGGGCGCGAAGAAGCCGTACCAGTCCTCGAAGCGGGTGTTCGGATAGCCCAGTTCCTCGAGCGTCGGCACCTTCGCGAAGGCGCCGATGCGGCGCGGGCTGGTGACGGCCAGCGCGCGCATCTTCCCGTTCTGCAGCATGCCTGAGACCGAGGCGGTGGACGTCACCAGCACGTCCACCTGGTGGCCCAGCAGGTCCGTGATGGCGGGACCAGCGCCCTTGTACGGCACGTGGGTCATTGCCACGCCGCTGTCCTTCGCGAGCACCACGCCGATCAGGTGCGACAGGGTGCCGTTGCCGGGTGTCGCGTAGGTCACGGTGCCCGGATGGGTCTTGGTGCGGCTGGCCAGATCGGCGAAGGTCTTGTAGGGGGAGTCGGCCGCGACCACCAGCGCCAGCGGTGCGGCGTTGATCTGGGTGATCGGAACGAAGTTCTTCAGGGGATCGAAACCGGCCGATGCGTACAAGGTCGGGTTGACCGCCATCAGCGACACCTGGGCGGTGAGCACCGTGTAGCCATCGGCTTTGGCATCGGCCGCGGCCTTTGCGCCGATGTTGCCGCCCGCGCCGCCCCGGTTGTCCACCACCGCCGGCTGGCCGGTGATGTCGGGCAGTCGCGTGGTGATGAAGCGCGTGGTGCCATCGTTTCCTCCGCCCGGCGGGAAGGGGGAGATGAAGCGGATCGCCTGCGAGGGGAAGTCATGGCGCGCTGGCAGTGGATCGGCGGACGCTGGCTGCAGCGTCGAAGAGGCCGCAAGGCCGATTGCAACGGCAAGCTGCATGATCGGCGGAAGACGAAGCACACGAAGCAGGGAACGCATGGCGAGACTCCTGGGTAAGGGGAAGAGACGAGAACGGAAAGCTGAAACGGTGGCAGGTTCTCTGCGGCGGATTCGGCCTCTAGGCCGAAGGCGCCGGCGAGGGGGGAAGCCGGAAGGCCGCCAGTTCCTCGGCATCGAGCTGCGCGACCAGGCCCGTTTCCCACGCCAAGTAGCGGCGGGCGGCCTCCTTGTTGCCGTCGTGCCGGTCGTGGACGAAGAACAGGTAGTCGATGCACTCGGCGTCGGAAGGCGAGTCCGGGCTGGCGACGACCTGCAGGCGGGCATCGCGCCAGGCGTCCATCCCGCCGGCCAGCAGCAGCGGCGCAGCAAGCGCGGCAGGCCATTCGGTTGCCGCCCATGCCGCGAGCGCGGGGTCGTCTGCGATGAAGACGACCTGGCGTGTCTCCTCCCGCAGCCGCGAGTGCAGCACCGGCCGGATCGACCAATGTGCCTGCGGAACGTGGCCGGCGCGAAACTGCATGCCGGGCCGAAGGTCGACCAGCGCCACTTCGCCGCGTTCCAGACGCGCCGCCAAGGCCTGCGCGCCGATCGATTCAAGCGCCGGCGGTACCGGCGCATCGACCGGCGTCAGCGCCAGGCCGCTGGCGAGGCCGTCCACCAAAACGCTGGCGTCGTGGCCCATCTGGCGCAGCCAGCTCGCGACGGTCGGCGCACGCACGCCATCGCTGTCGAACAGAACGAGACGGGCGCCGCGCACGCCGATGTACTGATCGCCAGCCTGCATCAGCTGGCCGCCGGGCGTGTGCTGCGCCATCGGCAGGCTGCCCGCTGCGAATTCCTCCGGCGTGCGCACGTCGCACAGGAACAACGTGCGCTGCGTATCGGCGGCCCAGGTCCGGACCATGGCGGCATCCACATGGGGTACCTCGAAGCGTTGCGCCAGCGCCTCGGCCGCCGGCCGCAACGCAGCGCTGCCCGAGTCGTCCGGATAGCGGCGGGTGCCGCCATGCTCCAGCACCTGGTCCGCCAGATGCCAGCCCTGCGTTCCGTTCTCCAGCGCGTAGACCGGGTTGGGCACGCCGAGGTTGATGAGCGTCTGCGCGCCGATGATGCTGCGCGTGCGCCCCGCGCAGTTGACGACGATCGGCGTGCCGGCGTCGGGCACCAGGGACGACACCCGATAGGCCAGTTCGCCGTTGGGGCAGCAGGTCGCCTTGGGGATGTTCATCTTGCGGAATTCGGTCACCGGCCGTCCGTCCAGCACCGTGACGCGCTCGCCCCGCGCCAGCATCTGCGCCAGGCGATCGGCGCCGATGCGGGGCGTGTGATAGACCTGCTCGGCGAGTTCGCCGAAGGTCTTGGAGGGCAGGTTGACGCCCGCAAACAGCACGAAGCCTGCCGCCTTCCAGGCGCGCGTGCCGCCTTCGAGCACCATCACCTGGGCGTAGCCGAGGGCCTCCAGCCGTGCGGCGGCGCGTTCGGCCACCGGGGGCGAGCTGGCGTCGCCCGCGTCGTAGACCACCACGCGCACGCCGCGGCGCGGCACCAGCCGGGGCGCGTCGATCTCCAGCCGGCTGTAGGGCAGCGGCACCGCGTAGAACAGGTGCGCTTCGCCGTACTGGCCGTGCTCGCGCACGTCGAGCAGCGCGATCTCGCCGCCGTCGTGCAGCCAAGACTTCAGGTTTTGGGGAGAGAGATACGGGGTCATGGGAATCAGCGGGAAAGGGGGTGCGCACGGGCGCTCCTGCGGCGGTGCCGTGAAGCGCCGCCGCAGGCTGTGCGGATGGATCCGGAAGGAGGCTGCGGCTGTCGCCGCGGCCAGCCGGGCTAGCGGCGCGTTTGCACGCCGATGCCCATGGTCTGGCAGGTGCCGTTGTCGAGGTCGTAGCTGGTGCGCGCGTTCAGTGTTTCCAGCGCGCGGCCGTACATGTGCAGATGGCGGATCACCTGGTCGCCCTGGATCTCCACCGAGTGGATGTCCTCCGGCATCAAGGCGATGCCAGAGCCCGGCGCCACCACCACGCAGCCGGTCTCGCGCAGCCGGCCCACGCCAGGCGTCGAGCCGTCGTCCAGTCGCTGGTACACGCGGTTGTGTTCCGTGCCCTCGACGGCTGCGATGCAGGCCCATGTGGTGTGGTTGTGCGGCACGATGCGCTTGCCTGGGCGCATCACGTTGAGATACAGCGCGAAGCTCTGGTCCGGGTCCTCGGCGATCAGGTAGCGCGCCTGGTGCTCGCCCGCTTCCGGCGCCTCGAAGTCATCCTCCTGCCAGAGCGGCTTCACGCTGGCCAACGCCAGCAAGGCGTTCAGCACCGTGGCCAGGCTGTCGCGGGCGACCTCACGGCCCTGGAGTGCCTGCTTCATTTGCGCAATGGATGACTGCACCGCCTGCTGACGCTGGACGGCAAGGGAGGGGACCGTGGTGGTCATGGAAATTGCTCCTTCGGAATTCGTGCTGGCATTCACTTTAGTGAGGCCCGCACGCCCGAACAATCCAGCCTGCAAATGGAAATACTTCAATAAAATTAATCGATGGGCATCCTCGACCTTGAACTTCTGCGCTCGCTCGCTGCCATCGTGACCCACGACAGCTTTGCCGCCGCGGCGGTCCATCTCGGCAGGACGCAGTCGGCCATCACGCAGCAGATGCAGCGCCTGGAGGAGCAGATCGGGCACCCGCTGTTCGAGAAACAGGGCCGCAACAAGCGCCTTACGGACCATGGCCAGCGCCTGCTGACCTACGCCCGTCATTTGCTGGCGATCAACGACGAAGCGCTGCGCAGCCTGCAGCAGGGTCAGCTGGAGGGGGTGTTGCGCATCGGCGCCCCGCACGACACGGCGGACACCATGCTGCCGCCGCTGCTCGCGGAGATCGCTCGCAACTCGCCCTTGCTGCAGCTGGAGATCCACGTCGGCCGAAGTCCATTCCTGATGGAGTCCCTGAAACGCGGTGAACTGGACATGGCGATCTCCAACCGCGTCGACGATGCGCTCGAAGGCGTGGTGCTGCGTGCCTCGCCCACAGTCTGGCTCTGTGGGGCAAGCTATGTGCACGACCCGTTCAAGCCTATTCCGCTGATCATGGCCGATGGTCCCAGCATTTTTCGCCGCGTGGGGCACGAGGCGCTCGACGCGGCCGGCATTGCCTGGACCCCGCGCTACGCCTCCACCAGCCTGATCGGCATCCGGGCGGCCTTGCGCGCCGGCCTCGGCGTCACGGCGCGCGGCGTGGAGCAGCTCGATGCCGGTCTGCGGGTGCTGGGGACGGGCGACGGCATGCCCAGCCTGCCCGATCTGATCTACCGGCTGTACGTGCGCAGCCATGTGGTCAATCCCGTCACGCGGCAGGTCTTCGAGAGTCTCAAGAACCGCATGCGCCTGTCGGACACCGAAACGCGCGGCTGAGGCGCGGTGGTGGCGGTGACGCCCACGGGCAACCCGCAAGCGCTGGATGCGAGGCGCAAGCGCAATCCCTGCGACGGACTGGACCTGGACCCAAGTTGCTCCGGCAGCGCCAGCCTGCGGTCCCCTACCGCGGTTCCGCCGCGCAAGCCTAGAGTCGCAGGGCACGCAGGACGGTCAGGTCTGCTACCGTCCTGTCCTCTCACTGTCGATTGACGGAGGATCTCGATGCCACAACCCGACCCCAGGCGCTGGACCGTTCCCGCCATCGCTCTCCTGGTCCTGGCCATCGCGGCGCTGCTGGCCTTCATCGCCCAGCAGCAGGACGTGTTCAGCCGCCAGGACCGGCTCTACGTCGAGGTGCCCGACGCGGCCGGCATGGCCGAGGGCATGCCGGTGACGGCCCATGGCGTGGTGATCGGCCGCATCCGTGGCATCGGGCTGGCCGTGGCGCAGTCCGGCGACCGCGGCGCCCGGCTCGAGCTGGGCATCGGGCGCGAGCACATGGCGCAGATCCCGAAGGGAACGCGGGCCCGGCGGGTTCAGGACGGCGCGACCGGCAAGCCGGCGATCGACCTGGTGCCCCCTCGCGGCGGCGCCCAGGCGGTGGAATCCGGTGAGGTGCTGGCATTCGAAGGCGGCAAGGAAGGCGACAGGGAAGGCGGCCAGATCGTGCAGGCGCTGCAGGCGGCGCTGCTGCCGGCGATTGCCGATGCGCGCAAGCTGGCCGAGAGCCTGACCGACCCGGACGGCAGCTTCCAGCAGACGCTGAAGGCCGGCCAGGAGGTGGTGGGCAAGATGCCCGCGCTCGCCGAGAAGACCGTCGAGGTGCTCCAGCAGACGCAGCAGGCCGTGAAGACCATCGAGAGCGGTGCGGCGGCAACGATTCACAAGGCCGGTCAGACCCTCGAGGTCGTGGCGCAAGCCGCGCCTGCGGTGATCGACAAGGTGCAGCAGGCCGCGGCCACTTCGCAGCAGGCCAGCGCCGAGCTGCAGGCCATGGCGGCGCAGGCTGGCGAAAAGCTGCCCGGCGTGCTCGACCAGGTCCAGGCCGCGGCGACGCAGACCAACCAGATGGTGAGCAATGCCCGCCAGACCTGGCCGATCAGCTGGCTGACCGGCACGTCGACCACGCCGCAGTCGCTGCCGATCGACAGCATCGGCGGGCTGCCGCTGCCAGGGGAGGCGCAATGAGCGGCGTTCGGCGATGGATGGCCTGCGGGCTGTGCGCCCTGGCAGCGTGCCTGCTGGGGGCCTGCTCGACACCGCCCGTGCGCTCGCCGGCAGACATCCGGGCCCAGGGCTACAACACGCAGGGCATGGACCGCTACAAGGCCGGCGACCTGCCGCGGGCGCTGGCGTTCTTCGAGCAGGCGCTGGCGGTCGAACAGTCGATCGAGGACGACGACGCCATCGCAGCCACGCGGCTCAACCTGTCGATGGTCTATCTGGGCATGGGCCGCCGGGACGAGGCGCTGAAGCAGCTGGACCTCGTGCAGGACGAGCCCCGCCTGGCGTTCAGCAAGGACCGGCGCGCCGAAGCCGCATTGCGTCGCGCGATGGCCCTGCAGCCGACCGATGCCGCCAGCGCCGGCCAGTCGCTCGATCGGGCCGCCGCGCTCTGCGGCAGCAGCTGCAGCGTCCGCGGCAAGATCCTCAACCTGAAGGCCTACCTGGCGCTGAATGCCGGGCGTCCCGAGGAAGGACTGCGACTCGCGCAACAGGCCCACGGCGCGCTGGCCAAGGACGACGCTCTCGAGAAGGCCAACGCGCTGCGCCTGCAAGGCAGTGCCTACATCGCGATGCGCACGCCTGCGGCGGCGGCGGCGCCGCTTGCCGAAGCCTTGAAGATGGACAAGGCGGCCGGAGCGAGCGAGAAGATCTACCAGGACCTGCTGTTGCTGGGCCAGGCTTCGGCCGACAAGCCGGAGGTCGCCAAGGACTATTGGACAAGGGCCCGCGACGTGGCGCTGGCGGCCAGGAATCAGGTGGGCGTCGAACGCAGCGCGAAGCTGCTGGGGGCGCCTGCGCCCTAACCCAGCACGTCGTTCACCTGCTCGTTGAACTCCGCCTGGCTGAGCGCCGCGCCGATCTCCCGCGGCAGCGCGTCGCGCACCGAGAACACGCCGAGAATCCTCGGGCCCGACACCAGCGGCAGGTGCCGGAAGCCGCGCTCGAGCATCAGAACGACGGCATCGGACACCAGCGTTTCCGGCGCCACGCAGATCGGGTTGGGTGTCATGACCTCGCGCGCCGTGGTGCGATCGGGATCGAGCCCGCGGGCCAGCACGCGCGTCATCAGGTCGCGCTCGGTCAGGATGCCGATCAGGGTGTCCGGCGGCTCCATGACGAGCACGCTGCCGCAGTTGGCGCGCGTCATCACGCAGGCGGCGTCGCGCGCGCTGGCCTGGGGCCCCAGGCTGGTCACGTGCTTGCGCGAGATCGACTGGAAAACAGTGCGTTCGTCCATGGTCCGCCCTCCGAAGGAAGCGCTATGGTGCCGGTGGGAGCGGTTCAGCGCAAGGCGTCGTTGAGCCGCTCGAGCGCCTTCGCGCCGGGGCAGAGCTGGGCCGGGCCCAGCGTGTTGAGCGGCCGGTCGCTGGTGTTCAGCGCCGTGTGCAGGTCGGTGGCCAGCGGGTCGACGTAGAGCAGGCCCGTCACGACCTCGCCCATCTCCTGGTGCCGCTGCATGTGGGCCATGGCGGCGTAGCGGTCGCCGGGGTCGTAGCCGGCGTGCAGGCTGCGCAGCCGCAGCAGGGTGCCGTCGTGCTGGCGCACGTCCAGCACCTCGCCCGGCGCCATGTCGACCGTGATCTCGTCGCGCGCGCTGATGAAGTCGATGCGGCTCACGGCCTCGTTGTGTTCCCGCACGTAGTCGTAGCTCTTGGTGCTGCCCGGATGGTTGTTGAAGGCGACGCAGGGGCTGATGACGTCGATGAAGGCCGAGCCGCCGTGGCTGATCGCGCCTTTGATCAGTGGCACAAGTTGCGCTTTGTTACCCGAAAAGCCGCGTCCGACATAGCTGGCGCCCAGTTGCAGCGCCATGGCGACCAGGTCGACCGGGCTGTCGGTGTTGACCACCCCCTTCTTGCTCTTCGAGCCCTGGTCGGCCGTGGCCGAGAACTGGCCCTTGGTCAGGCCGTAGACGCCGTTGTTCTCGACGATGTAGGCCATGCGCACGCCGCGCCGCATCGCGTGGGCGAACTGGCCCAGGCCGATGGAGGCCGAGTCGCCGTCGCCCGAGACGCCCAGGTACAGCAGGTCGCGGTTGGCCAGGTTGGCGCCGGTCAGCACGCTGGGCATGCGCCCGTGCACGGTGTTGAAGCCGTGCGAGGCACCGAGGAAGTAGTCCGGTGTCTTGGAACTGCAGCCGATGCCCGAGAGCTTGGCCACGCGATGCGGCTCGATGTCGAGCTCCCAGCAGGCCTCGATGATGGCGGCCGAGATCGAATCGTGGCCGCAGCCGGCGCACAGCGTCGAGATCTTGCCTTCGTAGTCGCGCCGCGTGTAGCCGACCTTGTTGGTGGCCAGCGTCGGGTGGTGCAGCCGGGGCTTGGCGAGGTAGGTCATGCGGCTTCCTTGGGTTCGGTGGCGCGGGGCGCATGCGCCCGGACGCGCGCGCTGATCGCTTCGACGATGAAGCGCGCCGTGATCGGCGTGCCGTCGAAGTGCAGCACGCGGATCAAACGCGCGGGGTCGATGTCCAGCTCGTTGACCAGCAGGCTGCGCATCTGCGCGTCGCGGTTCTGTTCGACCACGAACACCTGTCGGTGCTGCGCCAGGAACTGCGTCACGCTGTCCGGGAACGGGAAGGCCCGCAGCCGCAGCGCGTCGAGGTGGATGCTGCGCGCTTCCAGTTCCTCGAGCGCCTCGTGCATCGCGGGGCTGGTCGAGCCGAAGTAGATCACGCCCAGGTCGGTCCTCTCGGCGGCGGGGCGCGGCACCGGCTGCGGCACCAGCGTGGCGGCGGTCCGGAACTTCTTCAGCAGCCGCTCCATGTTGTAGATGTAGTCGGGCCCGCGCTCCGAGTACCGGGCGTAGGCGTCGCGCGTCGTGCCACGGGTGAAGAAGCTGCCCTTGGTCGGGTGCGTGCCCGGCAGCGTGCGCCAGGGGATGCCGTCGCCGTCGACGTCCTTGTAGCGGCCGAAGTCGCGGCCGGCCTCCAGCTCCTCGGCGGTCATGACCTTGCCGCGGTCGTAGACCCGGCTGTCGTCCCAGTCGAAGGGCTCGCACAGGCGCTGGTTCATGCCGATGTCGAGGTCGGTCATCAGGAACACCGGCGTCTGCAGCCGGTCGGCCAGGTCGAGCGCCGCCGCCGCGTGCTCGAAGCACTCGTGCGGGTCCTCGGGAAACAGCAGCACGTGCTTGGTGTCGCCGTGCGAGGCATAGGCGCAGGACAGAATGTCGGCCTGCTGCGTGCGCGTGGGCATGCCGGTGGAGGGGCCGCCGCGCTGCACGTTGATCAGGGTGACCGGGATCTCGGCGAAGTAGGCCAGGCCGATGAACTCGCTCATCAGGGAGATGCCTGGCCCCGAGGTCGGCGTGAAGGCCCGCGCACCGTTCCAGCCGGCGCCGACCACCATGCCGATCGAGGCCAGCTCGTCTTCGGCCTGCACGATCGCGAAGCGGTTCTGGCCGGTCGCCGGGTCGACGCGGAACTTGGCGCAGTACTTCTGGAAGGCCTCGGCCACCGAGGACGAGGGCGTGATCGGATACCAGGCCGCGACCGTGGCGCCGCCGTACACGCAGCCCAGCGCGGCGGCGCTGTTGCCGTCGACGAAGATCCGGTCGCCCACGCGGTCGGCGCGCCGCACCTGCAGCCCGACGGGCTCGCGCAGGTTCTCGCGCGCGAAGTCGCAGCCCAGGTTCAGCGCCTGCACGTTGGAGGCCAGCAGCTTCTCCTTGCCCTTGTACTGCTCGCCGAACAGCTTCTCGACCACCTCGGGCTCGATGCCCAGCAGCACCGCCAGGGCGCCCACGTAGACGATGTTCTTGAACAGCTGGCGCTGGCGCGGGTCGTGATAGACCGCGTTGCAGATCTCGGTCAGCGGCATGCCGATGACGCGGATGTCGTCGCGGAACTTCGATGGCGGCAGCGGCCGCGTGCTGTCGTAGAACAGGTAGCCGCCGGGTTCGAGCTCGGCCACGTCGGCGTCCCAGGTCTGCGGGTTCATGGCCACCATCATGTCGGTGCCGCCGCGCCGGCCGAGGTGGCCGCGCTCGGTCACGCGCACCTCGTACCAGGTCGGCAGGCCCTGGATGTTGCTCGGGAAGATGTTGCGCGGGCTCACCGGCACGCCCATGCGCAGGATCGCCTTGGCGAACAGCTCGTTGGCCGAGGCCGAGCCCGAGCCGTTCACGTTGGCGAACTTGATGACGAAGTCGTTGACCGCTTCGATCTGTCGAATTCTTCCCGCGCTCATAAGGCAAGCTCCGTGCTGCGCACTGCGGTGCGAGCTTGCTTGGGGCGGCCCGGCGCGGCGCTCATGCCGGCACCCCCTGCTTCGGCGCGATGCGCGCATCGCGGCAGCCCGGCCCGGCCGGCGTGATCTCGAGCAGGAACTTCTGCATGTCCCAGGCACCGGTCGGACAGCGTTCGGCGCACAGGCCGCAGTGCAGGCAGACGTCCTCGTCCTTGACCATCACGCGGCCGGTCTTGAGTCCGCCCGACACGTACAGGTCTTGCGCCAGGTTGAGCGCCGGCGCCTTGAGCCGGGAGCGCAGGTCGCTCTCCCCGCCGTTGGCGGTGAAGCTGATGCAGTCCATCGGGCAGATGTCGACGCAGGCATCGCATTCGATGCAGGCGGAATCGGTGAACACGGTCTGCACATCGCAGTTGAGGCAGCGCTCGGCCTCCTTGAAGGCGGTGGCGGCGTCGAAGCCCAGCTCGACCTCCACGCGGATGCTGGCCAGCGCCGCTTCGGCCTTGGCCCAGGGCACCTTGTAGCGCAGGTCGTTGGAGGTGTCGTTGTCGTAGCTCCACTCGTGGATGCCCATCTTCTGCGACACCAGGTTGGTCATCGGAGGCGGGCGCAGCTCGACCGCCTCGCCGTGCAGCAGGCGGTCGATCGACACCGCGGCCTCGTGCCCGTGCGCCACGGCCGTGATGATGTTCTTGGGACCGAAGGCGGCATCGCCGCCGAAGAAGACCTGGGGCAGGGAGGACTGGAAGGTCATTTCGTCGACGCGGGGCATTCCCCCCTTGTCGAAGGCGATCCCGCAGTCGCGCTCGATCCAGGGGAAGGCGTTCTCCTGGCCCACCGCCACCAGCACCTCGTCGCATTCGAAGAAGACCTCGGGCTCGCCGGTCGGCACCAGCGTGCGGCGGCCCTGGGCGTCGTATTCGGCGCGGACGATCTCGAAGCGCATGCCCAGCAGCTTGCCGTTCTCGTGCACGAAGGCCTTGGGCACGTGAAAGTTGATGATCGGAATCCCCTCGTGCTGGGCGTCTTCCTTTTCCCAGGGCGAGGCCTTCATTTCCTCGAAACCGCTGCGCACGATCACCTTGACGTCGCTGCCGCCCAGGCGGCGGGCCGAGCGGCAGCAGTCCATGGCCGTGTTGCCGCCGCCGAGCACGATCACGCGCCGGCCGATGTGCGTGACGTGGCCGAACGAGACCGAGTTCAGCCAGTCGATGCCGATGTGAATGCTGTCCGCGGCTTCCCGGCGGCCGGGCACCTCCAGGTCGCGCCCGCGCGGCGCGCCGCAGCCGACGAAGATCGCGTCCCAGCCCTGCGCCATCAGGGCCTTCATCGAATCGATGCGCTCGCCGCTGCGGAATTCGACGCCGAGATCGAGGATGTAGCCGGTCTCCTCGTCGATCACCGATTCGGGCAGCCGGAAGCGCGGGATCTGGGTGCGGATGAAGCCGCCGGCCTTGGCTTCGCCATCGAACACCGTGACCGCATAGCCCAGTGGCGCGAGGTCGCGGGCGACGGTCAGCGAGGCCGGCCCCGCGCCGACGCAGGCGATGCGCCTGCCGTTCTTCGGTTCCGGTTTCGGCATCCGCGAACGCACGTCGTCCTTCATGTCGGCAGCCACCCGCTTGAGCCGGCAGATCGCCACGGGTTCAGGGTCCTTGGCGTTGCTTTCCTCCACCCGCCCGCGCCGGCAGGCCGGCTCGCAGGGCCGGTCGCAGGTGCGCCCGAGGATGCCGGGGAAGACGTTGGAGACCCAGTTGACCATGTAGGCGTCGCTGTAGCGGCGCTGCGCGATCAGCCGGATGTACTCGGGAACGGGGGTGTGCGCCGGACAGGCGTACTGGCAATCGACGACCTTGTGGAAATAGGCCGGGTTGGCAATGTTGGTTCGCTGCAATGCGTGTCTCCTGGCTGCCGCCCGCGGCCGGGGGGGCGGCGCGGGTCTGTCGTCAGTATGCGCCGCACCGGGCGGGAGCATGCCTTGGTGGAATCCCGCAGCAGGCGTCGCGCTGGATCGACCCGGGCCGATGCGGCCATCCTGGCCCGCTGCAACTTATCGTTTGCAGACGATCTCGGGCCAGAGCGTGCTCGCCGCCGCGTTGTAGTGCCAGATGATCTTCGTGACCTCGGCCTCCCCCCTGGCGGACACGTCCACCGGGGCGTCATCCGGGATCACGAGGGTCTGGCCGACTTCGGGAAGGGCCCCAGGGTACGGATGGTGGGCGGTGCCAACCTGCAATTCGCAGGGCGCTGCCGACTCGGTGTGGATGGTGATTCTCATTGACGTGCCCTGCATCCGGGGAGAAGGTTCCCGACGCTAGTTCGGGTCCCGCGGCGGGGGCTTGATCGCGCGCAAATCGAAGGTCGATCGCTGGCGATCCACGCCGACCGCGCCGCCGGTTGCGCTGTATCAAGCGGCCGGTGCAGGGCGGGTGCACGATGGTCGAATGAAGAAGCAGGCACCATCGAATCCGGGGATCGTGCTGCTGGCGGGTGCCTGCACCGGGCGGCGAGGTCGGCCGTGAAGCGCCTCTGGGTCTATGTGCACGCCGCCATGGCGTCGATGGCGTGGATGTTCATTCTCTTCGCGCTGGCCCTGGCCCTGCTGGATCCGAAATCCGGCCTCAACCAGGACCCGGTCTTCGCCGCGATTGCAATTTTCGTCGCTGTCGGCCACCTGAGCAGCGCGAGCTATCTGGTGCGCCGCATCCGCGAGGAGATCTTCGGGGCGAAATGAACGGCGTCGAGCGCCGGCGTGGCGGCGCCGAGGCGAGGCCTCGGGCCGGTTCATCAGTGCGATGCGCCCTCGGGGCGATCCCGCTACTCGATCTTCAGCGTGCGGGTACCGCTGCCTTCGCGCTTGGGAAGCGTGAGGCGCAGCACGCCATCCTCGAGCTTGGCGACCGCGGCCTTGTCGTCGACGTCGCTGGCCAGCGTGAAGCCGCGCGAGACGGTGCCGTGGTAGGTCTCGCGCACCAGCGAGCGCCCGTGCTTCTCTTCCTGCTCCTTCTTGATCTCGGCGGCGATGGACACATAGTTGCCATCGATCGAGACGCGGATGTCGTCCTTCTTTGCGCCCGGCATCTCGGCGCTGATGAGATATTCCTTTTCGTTCTCGCTGATGTCGACGCGAATGTCCATTGGCAAGGTGTTGTCATCGAGCAGTTGCATCGGACGGGCCCAGCGGCGGAACATCTCTGGAAACAGGTTGTCGATTCGATCGAGGCGGGTCAGGGCATTCATGTGGATCACTCCAGGTTGGGTAGCGATGTGATCGATCTGCGATCGCTGTGAGCAGGACTTCGCGATCGACATGTTCAGTCTAGGAACTCCGATGGCGCATGGTTTGCGCGGGATCAAATCGCGACGCCATGCTGCGTTGATTCAGGTCAAGCGAGCTCTGTGGCGTGCCGCTCGATGGCTAGGGCCGCGCCTCCTTCAGGCGCCCTTCGATCTCGGCCAGGCTCAGCGAAGTGAGGTCGGCGTTGAACTCCAGGCTGATCTTCTTCTGGACCGGCTCGCTGAGCCGGGTCCGGAGTTCACCGAGGAAAGGGTTCGACGCACAGACCGCGAGGGATTCGAACTTGCGGGCCGCGAGCCCCTGGTCCAGTCGATCGGCCACTTCGCGTGCGAAATGATCAAGCTCCTTGCGCCGGGCGTCGGTGCGCGGCTCGAAGCGAACGACGCCGTGGGTGTTGTTGATGTTGTTGTTGTCCGTGGCGTCGCGGCCGGGGTGGTCCGTTGCCAGTTCGCTGCGCCGCATCCGGCTCTCCTCATGCGTCAGGGTCTCCACCGGCTCCAGAGCGGCCAATGGGAAATCGCGGCGGAAGATCCGCGCCAGCGATGCATTGGCGACAAGGATCCACTGATGCTTCATGTCAATTCTCCTTTGGATGGCGATCCATGGTGCGCGCCCTCCTGGAAGGGGGGTTGCGCCAGCGCAAAAAGGGCGCGACAGGTCGGCTGCGAACGTGTGCCGACCGCTCGAGCAGTTTGCGCCCCATCGGCGCGGAGGGCCAGGTCGATGACCCGGCGCGCAACAGGGGTTGTCCGTGAGCCGCCTCTCGTTCTGAAGCAGTCCGACTGCCTTGACCCTGACATCGACGTGCTGCGCGGGACGCGGGCACCTGCGGTCGACCTGCTGCCCTCGGCGCATTCGCGCGACTTTGCGGTGCACTTGCGCTGCGTCAAGGCACCGGCATCGGCCTTGCGTGATCCTGAGATCCGATCCCGCCTCCGGCGCGGCGATCTGTTCATGCCTCCAGGAGTCGTTCGATGCCGACCATTCCGTTGAATCTCGAAACCGATACCGTCGTGCTGCCTTCCCCGGTCGTGCGGCCGCACCTGTCCCTTGATCAGGCGCTCAAGAAGCGGCACAGCACGCGTGCGTTCCTGCCCGACCCGATCACGCTGGAGGCGCTCTCCGCGCTGCTCTGGGCGGCGTTCGGCGTCAACCGGGAACAGCAGGGCGGACGCACGGCGCCTTCGGCGCACAACTGGAAGGAGATCGATGTCCATGTGGTGCTGGCCGAGGGAGCGTACCGGTACGAGCCGCGCACGCATCGCCTGCAGCTGGTCACGGCCCAGGACCTCCGCAGGTCCACGGGGACGCAGGACTTCGTGGCCACCGCGCCGATCAACCTGGTGTACGTCGCGGACCTCGAGCGCATGGAGGAGGTGCGGGTGGAGGATCGCCCCTTCCTGGCCGGGGCCGATGCGGGCTGCATCGCGCAGAACGTGTATCTCTACTGCGCGGCGGCCGGGTTGGGCACTGTCGTGCGGGCGCTGATCGATCGACGCGAACTCGCGCATGCGCTCGGCCTGCCGATCAACCAGCGCATCGCCCTGGCGCAGACCGTGGGATATGCGAAGCCGTGAGCCGTTCTGCGCCTGCGAGCGGCGTCAGAGCAGTTTCCGATAGACCACGAAGCCGGACTTCTCGGCGACCTTGTCATAGAGCTTCATCGCCGTGGCGTTGGTCTCGTGGGTCTGCCAGTAGACCCGCGGGGACCCCGCGGCGGCCGCCCTTCGGTAGACCTCCTCGATCAGGGCCCGGGCGACACCCCGGCCCCGGGCGGCCTCGACCGTGAAGAGATCCTGCAGGTAGCAGTTCATGCCGATCTGGCTGGTGCTGCGGTGATACAGGAAGTGCACCAGTCCCAGCAGGCCGGCGGGGCCCTCGGCGACGAGCGCATGCATCGGCTCTCCGGCGTCGAGGAAGCGCGACCAGGTGGTCGTGCTGACTTCGGCCGGCAGCGCGGTCGGTCCGCTGCGGCCGTAGAAGGCGTTGTAGCCGTCCCAGAGCGGCTTCCAGGCCGGGAAGTCGGCGTCGGCGACGGGACGGATTCGCAGCGATGAGTCCATGGTGTGGGTCTGGTGAGATGAATCCCTCGGGGGGCAGTCTACGGCGAAGTCCAGCGCACCGTCAGGATGCACGCGGGCCGGATGCCGAAGGCGCGGTGATGGATGCCCGGGCCCCAGATGACGAAGTCGCCATGGCGGCGCAGGGTATGCGACACGCTGTCCTCGGGCGCGAAGTCGGCGCGCGTCGAGAACTCGATCCGGAACTCGCTCGCCGCATCGACCAGCATCGACAACGTGCGGCCTTCGCTCAGCGGCTTGGCGTCGCCGTTCGGGTGGCCCGCGGGATGCGAGAAGTACTTGATGCACGGCCCGGTCGACGTCGTTCCGGCGGCGACATGCCGCAGTGCCGTCGAAGGGCCGCGGGTCCAGTCGCTGAAACCGACGAACCAGCCGGTGCCTCGGGTGTCCAGGTCCCCGGCATTGCCGAACTCGACGAGCCGCGCGAGCACTGAATTCGATGTCATGGGGTCCGTTGAAGATGGCAGGGGCGAGGGAGGACGCAAGGATAAGGCCTCATGGCGTGCCGGCCTTCGCCAGCATGTCGCGCAGCGCCGGACGGTCCCGTGGCGTCGCCAGGCCGACCCCGACGGCGAGCTCCTCGCCTTCGGCCAGCTTGCGATACGCGACGCCGGCGCGTTTCAGGGCGGCAAAGGACTTCGGCAGCAGCGCGATGCCCCGCCCCTCGGCGACGGCGGCCAGCAGCACGTGATGATCGGCCGGCTCCCTGAGCTTGCGCGGTGCGAAGCCGTGGCGAGCGAAGACCTGCTGGCAATGGTCGTAGAAGGCGGGCTGGCGCGCCCGCTCGAACCAAAGAATCGTCTCCGACGCCAGGTCGGCCAGGCACAGCGACCTGCGCTTCGCCAGCGGATGGGAGGAAGGCAGCGCGGCCACCATCGGCAGGCGGTCGAGCGCCAGCACGTCGAGGCCCGGGGCGTCGGTTGGCAGCGCCACGAAGGCAGCGTCCAGCTTGCCGGCGCGCAGCATCCGGACCAGCCGCGGCGAGCTGTCGGACTGCGTGGCAACGGCAGTGCCCGGATGCCTTTGCTGGATCCGTTGCGCCAATCCGCGAAACCAGGCCGGCTCCACCGCGCTGGTCAGGCCGAGGCGCAAGGTCGGCGGCAGGCTGCGCGGGGCCAATTCCGCTTCGGCCTGCCGCAGCAGCCTGGCAACGCCCCGCGCGTAGGGCAACAGCCTGCGGCCGGCGTCGGTGAGCTCGACGCCCTGCGTGCTGCGTTCGAACAGCCGCGCGCCGAGCCGTTCTTCGAGCTCGCGGATGGCGCGGCTCAGCGGCGGCTGCGACAGATGCAGCACCTCGGCCGCCTGGCGAAAGCTCAGCGTGTCGGCGACCGCGAGGAAGAGGGCGAGCGAGCGGGAATCGAGGCGTCCTGGCATACCAAAAAGGTATCACGAAATCGGTCATTCCACGGGATCGGCCGCATCCTTATAGTCGCGACCATCAACGTTTTGACTGGAGAGACGCAAATGAACTCGAAGCCGATCGACAACGAACGCTACGAACGCGGCATGCGCCTGCTGGCCCAGGTGGACGGCCCGGCCGGCCTCGCGGTGGCCGAAGGGCTGGCGGCGTCGTTCCCGGACTTCGCCCGCTACGTGTTGGAGTTTCCCTTCGGCGACATCTATGCGCGCCAAGGCCTGGGCCTGCGCGAACGCGAGCTGGCGACGGTCGCCGCGCTGAGTGCCATGGGCCATGCGCTGCCGCAGCTGCGGGTGCACGTGCATGCGGCCCTGCATGTGGGCTGCACGCCGGTCGAGGTGGTCGAGGTGGTGATGCAGATGGCCGTGTACGCGGGATTCCCGGCCGCGCTCAACGCGCTGTCGGTGGTGCGCGAGGTATTCGCCGATTCGGGGGTGGCGCTGCCCCTGCCGGCCGGCTGTGCCACAGTGGAGGCCTGAGCAACCAGACCATTCTTCGGAGGCGCCATGGATCTTCAACTGACCGGCAAGCACGTGCTTGTCACCGGCGGCAGCCGCGGCATCGGGCTGGCCTGCGCGCGCGAGTTCCTGCGCGAAGGCGCGCGGGTCAGCCTGGTGGGGCGCACGGCCGCGCACGTCGAAGCCGCCGTCGCCAGCCTGCAGGGCGAGGGCCATGCGGTGCGCGGCCACTGCGCCGATCTGGGCGATGCCGGCGCAGCGCTGGCGATGGTCGACGCCGTTCAAGGCGAGGGTGGCGCGGTCGACGTGCTGGTCAACTCGGCGGGCGCCGCGCGCCGCACGCCCTTCGGCGAGCTGCAGCCGCAGGCCTGGCAGGACGCGATGCAGGCCAAGTTCTTCACCTACATCAACGTCATGGATCCTGTGATCAAGCGCATGGGCGAGCGCGGATCGGGCGCGATCGTGAACGTCATCGGCATGGGTGGCAAGGTCGCATCGCCGACCCATCTGGCGGGCGGTGCCGCCAATGCGGCGTTGATGCTCGCGACCGCCGGCCTGGCGGCGGCCTACGGGCCCCTGGGGGTGCGCGTGAACGCGGTCAACCCGGCGCTGACCCTGACCGACCGCATGGCGCAGGGCATTGCCGCGGATGCCCGCCTGCGCAAGATCAGCGAGGAAGAAGTGCTGCGCGATGCGCAGGCGCGGGCGCCGCTCGGCCGCCTGGCCACGCCCGAGGACATCGCCCGGGCGGTGGTCTTCCTGAGCTCGCCGGGCGCGGCCTACATCTCTGGCGCCATCATTTCCATGGACGGCGCGGCGGTGCCGATGGTGGTGTGAGCGTGAGCACCACGATCTTGCCACCGGCCGTGTTCGTCTCCATCGATGGTCTAGTCGGAAGACGAGGCGAGCTGGATTCAGGCAATCAGCTTGACGACGCTGTGGTAGCTATCGGGCATCAGCCGCGACAGCCAGAAGAGTGGCATGGACTGGTTTCCGGTCAGCACGCGCTTCTTGCCCCGCCGTACGCCGTTCAGGATGTCGGCGGCGCAGACTTCGGGCGGCGTGATCATGATCTTCTCGGCCAGCGCGGAGAAGCCAGCCTCCTTTTCGCCGGCGAGCCTGCAACGCCGGGCAGCCCGTTCGATGTTGGTCTTGATGCCGCCCGGGTGCACGCTCACCGCGCGCACGCCGGTGCCTTCGAGTTCGCGCCAAAGGCATTCCGTCAGGCCGCGCACGCCGAACTTGGAGATGTTGTAGGCGCTCTGGGCGGGATAACCGATCAGGCCGAAGATGCTCGAGATGTTCACGATGCAGCCTTCGCGCTGCGCCAACATCATCGGCAGGAAGGCCTTGCTGCCGTAGATCACGCCCCACAGGTTGATGCCGAGCTGCCAGTCCATCTCGTCCATATCGAGGTGCTCGAAGGTGCCGACCAGGGTGGTGCCCGCGTTGTTGAAGACGAAGTGCGCGGCACCGAAGTCGCGCCGCACGTCCTCGGCGTGGGCGAAGACCGCCTCGCGCGAGGAGACGTCGAGACCGTAGCCGCGCGCCTCGGTGCCGCCCGGCAGCAGGCGCATGGTCTGGCTCAAGCCGGCCGCATCAATGTCGGAGAGTGCGAGGCGCGCACCGGCGGCGGCCAACTGGAGCGCGAGCGCGCGGCCGATGCCGGACCCGGCGCCGGTGACGACCGCGACTTTGCCTTTGAAGGAGGGATGCATGGGAGGTTTCCTTGTTTCGTGAAGACGGCTGCGCGTCAGACGGCCACGTGCTTCTGCAGGAACGCGAGCTGCTCCCGCACGTTCTTTTGGAGGTAGTCGCCGTAGTACGGCTGGAAGTGATCGGACGCGTGCAGCGTGAACTCCGCGTACTGCATGCGGCTCGCCGCCTGACGAGCGATGGCTGCCGAGACGATGGTGTCGTTCGACCCTGCTATCACGAGCGTCGGAACTCGGACCTTGCGGGCGATCCGGATCGGGTTGTAGTGGGGAATCTTCAGCAGCACGCGAGCCAGCACCTTGTTCTCCCACGGCACGTCGGCGATGGCCTTCAGCTTCTCCATTCCCTCCCAGGCTTCGGGGCCGGTCAGCGCAGCCAGGTCGCCGTGCCGGCCAACGACCGGTACGTAGTGCGGCCTGCCGAACAAGCTGCCGATGACGTCGCGCAGGCCCGCGAAGGTCAGCCGCAGGACGGCCGACGGGCTGAGCGAAGTGATCGCAGCCCAACCGCTCATCAGCGGATGGCCTGCGATGACTGCTGCAACGCGATGCCCGCGCGCGGCCATGCAGACCACGTGGCCGCCGGACAGCGAAGTGCCCCACAGCACCATGCGCTGGGCGTCGACGGCCTCGAGCGCCCTGACATGCCGGATGGCGGCGTCCCAGTCCTTCAGGTGCCGGCCGGGATCCACCCAGTGGCGCGGCTGCCCCTCGCTGTCGCCGAAATTGCGGTAGTCGAAGAGGAAGACGGCGTAGCCAGCCTCCACGAAACGTTCGGCGTGCGGAAGCAGCATCGCGCGGACGCCGGCAAATCCATGCGCCATCACGATGACGGGCGGACGCTCGCCATGGCTGGGCATCAGCAGCGTGCCTGCGCAGCGCAGGCCCTGGCTCGCGAACGAGGACTCGATGGATTTCATGTGCGTCTGCTTCAGGCTGCTGCAGGGCGCAGCGTGCCGCTCGGCGATCCGCCGCGAAACTCGAGTGCCGAATCCTCCACAGGGTCCTTCATCAGCATCACGTGGTCTTTCTCCGGGTTGTGCAGCACCCGCCACGGCAGCGCGCGCCCCTGGCGCGGCACCATCGCCTCGCCGCGCCGCGCGTAGCCCGACTGGAGCGATGCCACGATGGTCTCGCCCAGCATCTCCCCCTCGGGCGCGCGCGCTGTCACGACGTCGGCCCCGTTGCGGTCCATGTGGTTGAGCAGGCGGCAGAAGTAGCTCGACGCCATGTCCACCTTGAGCGTCCAGGGTGCGTTGATGTAGCCGAAGAGCCATGCCATGTTCGGTACATCCTGCAGCATCACGCCCTTGTAGGTCATCAATTCGTTCACGGCGCGCTTGCGGCCGTCCACGCGCAAATCCATGCCGCCGAAGGACTGCAACTGCAGACCGGTTGCGGTGATGATGATGTCGGCTTGCAGCTCCTTGCCGGACTGGAGCCGGATGCCGGTTTCGGTGAAGGTCTCGATGTGATCGGTGACGATAGAGGCCTTGCCCTCCCGGATCACCTTGAAGAGGTCGGCATCGGGAACTGCGCACAGCCGCTCGTCCCACGGCTTGTAGCGGGGCGAGAAGTGGGACATGTCGAAGTCATTGCCCACATGCTTCTTCACGCTGGACAAGAGCCACGCTCGCATCTGGTCGGGCCAGCGGCGCGACAGCTTGTAGATCGCCCGCTGCAGGAACAGGTTGCGCCGACGTGCCATCGCATAGACCCAGCGGTCCGGGAGCACGCGCTTCAATGCAGCCGAGATCGCGTCGTAGGCCGGCACGGAGAACACGTAGCTCGGCGAGCGCTGCAGCATCGTGATGTGCGCGGTCTCCCCGGCCATGGTCGGCACCAGCGTCACGGCGGTGGCGCCGCTGCCGATCACGATCACGCGCTTGCCGCGGTAGTCCAATCCCTCGGGCCACTTCTGGGGATGGATGCACTGCCCCTTGAATCGCTCCACGCCGGGAAAGGTGGGCAGGTAGCCCTCGTCGTGGTTGTAGTAGCCGGTGCAGCTGACGAGGTAGTTGCAGGTGAAGGTGCGTGGCTCGCCGCTCTCTTCATCGACCGCGCTGATCGTCCAGCGCTTGTGCTCGCTCGACCAGGATGCCTCTGTCGTCCTGATGCCGAATCGGATCTTCTTGTCGATGCCGTATTCGCGCGCCGTGTCGGTGACGTAGCGCCGGATCGATGGGCCGTCCGCGAGCACCTTCAGGTCATGCCACGGACGAAACCGGTAGCCGAAGGTGAACATGTCCGAGTCGGAGCGGATGCCCGGGTAGCGGAACAAGTCCCAGGTGCCGCCGATCGCCTTGCGGCGCTCCAGAATGCCCACTCGCTTGCTGGGGCACTCCATCTGAAGATGGCAGGCCATGCTGATGCCGGACAGGCCGGCCCCAATGACCAGCACATCGTAGTTTGTCTCCATGTCGAAACCTCTAGGGGGTTGATGCAGTGCTTGGAGTATCCCGGGCCGCACGCCATGTCGCTTGACATCTCAAGACAGTTGTTTGACATTTCGAGACATGACCGCCATGGTTCGATCGAGTGCATTGCGGGGCTACGCGACCCTCATGCGGAGCTTGGGCGCCGACCCGGCCCCCTTGCTTCGGCGCCACCGGATTCCCTCGGGTTCGCTGACTGACGAAGATGCGCTGCTGTCGCTGCGATCTTGTGTCCATCTGCTGGAGGTCAGCGCCATCGAGACGGGCTGCGCGGATTTCGGACTGCGCCTGTCGCACGTTCAGGACATCGGCGTGCTCGGCCCCCTTGGCATCGTTCTACAGAACGCGCCCACCGTCAGGGAGGCCTGGGACTACGCGTCTCGCCACTTGTTCGTGCACAGCCCTGGCCTTGTGCTGGGCGTTCATGACGACAGCTCGATGATCGAAGGTGCTGCGGAGATGTCGGCCGAGATCCATCTCGCACGGCTTCCGGCGCAGCGGCAGGCGATCGATCTGTGCCTCGGCGACATGCATCACATCACACGTCTGCTCGCTGGCCAGCAGTACCTGCTACGCGCGGTCGCGCTGCCGCATACGCCCGTTGCGCCGCTTTCCGTCTACGAGCGGTTCTTTGGGGCGCCCATCTTCATCGAGCAGCCGCATGCCGCCCTGCACGTCAGCCGCGAAACGCTGCGCGCCGACCTGCGGGGAGCTAACCCTGCATTGCGGAAGATCACGGAAGACTATTTGGCAAGGCACTTTCGAGTCCCGGGCGAAAGCGTTTCGGCCCGTGTTCGCCTGGCATTGCGCCACACCCTCGGCACCCCGAAGGGCAGCAAGACCGATGTCGCAGCCCTGCTTGCCATCCATCCGCGCACGCTGCAGCGCCACCTTGCAGCCGAACGCACCACGTTCGAGGCAATCCGCGAAGAAATTCGCAAGGACGCCGCGTTGCACTATCTGCGCGAGACCAAGGTTCCGCTGGGCCAACTCGCGGACCTCCTCGGCTTCTCCGAACAATCGGCGATGACGCGATCTTGCCGCCGCTGGTTCGGCGTTCCGCCCTCAGCATTGCGCCGGGACGCGACAGGATCTGCTTCTGGCGGCTTGCCGATGTGATGCCGAGATGCTGGCGTAAAGCGCCGCGGCCGTGCCTTGGCGCGCCGACCGCCCGCTGAACGCGTTCGGCCCGCGGAAAGCCGCGAGTGCGGCGGCGCCATGGGCATCGCCCTCCGGTGGTGGGCCATTTCGCCGACAAGATCCGCGGCGAGGTCGCAGCGCGCCACGACGCGAAGCGCGCAGCGAATGCATCCCTGTCGGGAGAATGCTTTGAAGCTTATGGTTGCCCGAGCATTGCCTGGAGGGGCAGCAAGCGCGCCTCTACAACGCCGTCAGATTCAAACGCCCATCAGCTGTCTTGAACGTGTCGGGCCCGGTCTTCTCTACGCTCATGCCCGTCTCGAGGCGGTACTCGATGGCATTTTCGGTTTCGTCGAGCATGTCGACGTCCTCCGGGCTCGCGTCAACGTCCTCGACGTATCGAATGACAACGTGGCGCTTGCCAACTTGGTCCGTGACCTCGATGCGCTCGGTAGGTGATTTCTTCCCCTGCGACATAGGCCTTCCTTCAATGGTCGAGCTGCGATTTTCGCGGAGAACAGTGACAGATAGCGAATGCCGACCATCGGCAAGGAAAGGCGAAACATGCTAGGTGAAGAGGTTCGCGCGGTGCTCTTCTGGTGGCTCGATCACCAGTGCCTGCTGGCTGCCGTGTTGTTCCAGCAGGGGTGACGCTCGCTACTCGCTCATCCCGAATCGTTCAAAGAGTGCCGTCTTCAGGCGCTTGATCTCCACCATCGCGTCCGAATTGGGGGCCTGTTGCCCCGACAAGACTGCAGCGGCTTCAGCTGCAGCGTCCCTGGCAACGCGAGCATCCAGCGAGCATCGAATCAATTGGCGCTTCCGATCCTTTGGGTCCAAGGTCGCAAAATCCTTCATGAGCGCTTCTGCAACTTCAAGCGCTGCAACTGCCGCAGACAGTGTCAGGTGGATGCCGGCGCGCACGCGATTCCCGTAGTCAGTCTCTTCTTTCACGTTCGACTCTTTCTCCTTCTCATCGGGAGAAAGCACGCCAAAGTTGGTGGGAGCGAAGTACGGAACAGCTCGGACGCCATGCTCGCGCGCCGAGATCACCTCCTGTAGCGCGACTCTGACCATTGCGACTGTCTCAAGATCCGGGGTTTGCATGGCTGGACTCACGTTCTTATTCCCTTCGAAGGTCAGGATCTGAGAGTGCGAGCGCTGCGGCCCACGGGCTTGGCATCGGAAGCCAACTTCTTCCATTGGTTCGCGCTCGAGGCGAGTTCGTCAACGGGCATAGAGGGATTGTGGTGGCTGCCGGCCGAAGGTGGCCTCCCCACAATGATGGGGATGAAGGGGGGCGAGTCGTTGTAGACAGTCTCGTCAAGGTGCCTTTTTTCGCGATCTGCCGATGCCTGGCGAATAGGGCATGAACCGCAGCTATGGTACTCAGCGGGCGACGGATTCGGCGCAGAAAGCCGCCAGCCCGGGCAGAACTTGGCTCGCCGCACGCTGGGCCGCCATCACGCCGCCATAGGGATCGTCGCTTGGTGCATTCACGCGCACATCGAATTCGCGGCCCGCGATGACGCGGCGGGTCGTGGCGTCCACCAGCGTGGCGCGCAGGGTGAGGCGGACATGGCTCGGCGTCGTGGAGAAATCCTGCTGCAGGCGGACGAGTTCGGTCTCCAGACGAAGTTGTCCGGTGGCCGAAGTGGGCGCGCCCAGAACCGCGTGGAATGCGCCCGAGCGTTCGATCGCGCCCACCATCATCGGCGCGAGCATGGTCGAAGGCGTGTCGACCCACCGGTTGTGCGCGAAATACGCGATCTCGTACGGTCGCCGCACATAGACGATCTGCGAGGTGTCGAAGCCCGGGGCAGCGCGCGGGAGGTTGACGATCAGCGTGGGCGTGGGCGTGGGCGCGCCCGGGGCAGGCGCGGCGAATGCCTCGCTTTCGGCGGAGAGCGTGAACAGCGCGGGCGGGGCGGCAGGCTTCGGCAGGAGGGACGACGCACAACCGACCAGAAGGCCCGTGAGCATCGCGGCAATCAGCGTGCCGCAAGCGGAACGACGGGAACGGTGACTCATGGGGGGGCCCTTTCGCCGGGTCCCGGCTTCCTCTGCGGGGCGCCCATCAGCAGGCTGTTCGGGTTGCGTTCGGTCTGTTCGCTCAGACGCTGCAACGAGACGGCAAGCTGGTTCAGCTCACTGAGCAACTGGGCCAGCGCGGGCTCGGCGTCGCTGCGGATCTCCTGGAAGCCGCCGGCGGCCGCTTCCACGCTGCGACCCGCACGATCGCCGGCCGCGGCGACGGACTTTGCCATCCTGTCGACCGAATCGGCGGCGGTCGCAACCCGGTCGATCGCCGAGGCGAAATGCTCGCTGGCGCGCGCCGTGTTGCGGGCCGTGCGCGCCGCGTCGGCGATGCCGCCGGCGAGCGCGGCCTGCTGGGCGGCGAGCGTGTGGGTCAGGGTCGCGGTGTCCGCCAGCATCTGCTTCACGGCGGCGCGAGTGTCGGCGTCGAAGGTGGCGTTCAGGTTGGTCGACATGCGGTCCAAGCTGGCGAGCACCGTGGTGAGCACGCTTTCGAGCCGCGTGCTCAGCGACGGCATGGAACGGATGGTCGGAATCTCCCCGGCCTCCGCGGCGCGCAGCGGCGGCGAAGCGGCGGTTCCTCCACTGAGTTCGACGTAGGCGATGCCCGTGAGCCCTTGCGTCTTGAGAACCGCTTCGGTGTCCATCTTGATCGGCGTACCCTGTTCGATGAGGAAGCGCAGGCGCACCTGGCTCGAATTCGCGGGATCGATCGCGATCTCCCTGACCTTGCCGACATCGACGCCGAGGTACTTCACCGGCGCGTCTACGTTCAGCCCGGCCACCGACTCGCGCATGATCGACTGGTAGGGGCTGTAGCGCTTGCCGCCGTGGGCGCCGGCCGCGAGCCACAGCACGCCGGCCACCAGCGCCGCGCCGAGCAGGAGCACGAACGCGCCGACCACCGCGTAGTTCACCTTGTCGTCCATGGTGCTCCCTTGTCACGACGCACTTGCGTCGCCGATGAGGCGGCCCGTTGCTGGCGCGGGCCTTCGAAGTACCCGCGCACGACGGGGTGAGCGTGGTGCGAGAGCTCCTCCATGGAGCCGCTGGCCAGCACCCGACCTTCGCCCAGCACCGCCACGCGGTCGCAGGCCTGCCACAGCAGGTCAAGGTCGTGCGTGATGATCACGATCGTCAATCCATACAGCGCGTGGGTGCGAAGGATCAGTTCGCTCACGCCCGCTGCGCTGTCGGGGTCCAGCCCGGAGGTGGGTTCGTCGAGGAACAGGAGCTCGGGATCGAGGGCGATGGCGCGCGCCAGCGAGGCCCGCTTAAGCATGCCGCCGCTGAACTCGTCCGGCTGCTTGAGTCCGGCGTCCGGCGGCAGGCCGGTAAGGGACAGCTTCCATTCGGCGATGCGGTCGATCAGCGCGCGGTCGAGCCTGCTGTGCTCGCGCAGCGGAAGCCCGATGTTTTCGCGCACGTTGAGCGCGCTGAACAGCCCGCCGTGCTGGAACATGACGCCCCATCGCAGTCGAAGCGCATGCGCCTGCGGCACGGTGAGCGTCTCGATGTCGTGGCCGAACAGGTGGATCGACCCGGAAGTCGGCCGTTGCAGCAGGATCATTTCGCGCATGAGCACCGACTTGCCCGAGCCACTGCCGCCCGCGATCGCGAGGATCTCGCCGCGCCGGATCTCCAGGTCGAGATCGGTGTGCACTGCGTGGCTGCCGAAGCGGGTGCAGACCTTTTGCATCGCGATCACGGTGTCTGCCGGCGCCATGCTAGAGGTCCAGCATGTTGAACGCCACGGAGAACAAGGCGTCCGCGACGATCACGAGGAAGATCGACTGCACCACGCTCTTCGTTGTCTGTCGCCCCACGCTGTCGGCGCTGCCGCGCGTGCGAAAGCCCTGGAAGCAGCCGATCAGTGCGATCACCAGCGCGAACACCACCGACTTGCCGACTCCCACCAGCAGCGTGGGGCCGTGCATCTCTCGCCCAAAGCGGTCGATGAACTCCGGAAAGCCGATGTCCAGCTGAACGCGTGCCATCACCATGCCACCCAGCACGCCGGTCACATCCGCGAAGACGGTCAGAAGCGGCAGGGCGATGGCCAGTGCGAGCACCTTAGGCAACACGAGCAGTTCGATCGGATCGATCGCGATGGTCCGCATCGCGTCGACCTCCTCGGTCACGACCATGGTGCCGATCTGCGCCGCATAGGCGGAGCCCGAACGTCCAGCGATGATGATCGCACTGATCAGCGGCGCGAACTCGCGCAGCATCGCGTAGCCGACCAGATCGACCACGAACACGTTGGCGCCATAGTGCCTCAACTGGTCCGCGCCCTGGTAGGCGACGACGACTCCGAGCAGGAACGACGTGAGCCCGATGATGGGCAGCGCGTCGAATCCGTCGACCTGGATGTTGCGCAACACGGTGCGCCAGCGGATGCGACGCGGGCTGGCGAGCAATCCCAGCGCGGCCACGGCGGCCTGTCCTATGAAGCGCAGCAGGCCGAGCGCCTGCTGTGCCGAAGCATCGGCCTGGCGCCCCACCCGCTCCAGGGGCGAGGAGCCGGGCGGCTGCGGCAAGGGCTGGTCGGGCTGCTCGCCGACCAGCGTCATCAGCATCTGCATGCGCGGCGGCCAGTCGCGCAAGGCGGCCGCTGCGCCGTGGCGGCGCAGCCAGCGTTGCAGCACCCACACGCCAGCGCTGTCGATGGCGGCGAGCGAGGCACCGTCCAGAACGACCGGCCCCGGGCCGCAGGCATGCGCGTCGAGCGCTCTTGGCATGTCGCCCAGTCCGCGCACAGTCCAGTTGCCAGCCAGCGACCATCCTCCGGACCTCAGCGGTGACATGCTGGCCTGGGGAGGGTCCATGGACGTGTGCATGACGCGCGACTGGGCTGTGCGACGGTTCTTGGTCGAGTGCTGCCGCTATGGCGTCGTCGACCGTCTCGAGTGCCACGAAGCGCATGGACGCTCGCACGCTCGGCGTGAGATCCCTGAGGTGGCCAAAATCGTGATTTTCATCTGTGTCCTCGATCGGGTTGGACTGGCCCTGCGGAGGATTCACTGTAGGTGCGCTTGCGCGGCGAGGCTTGATGTGAATCAACGCGATGGGCCCTTGCCTTGCCGGGTAGTGGCCTTCTGCCGTTCCATCGCTGCCTTGATGCAGGTCAAGCACTCTGGCATATCGATGCCTAGGATGAAGTCAGGGCGGTCTCCGGCGCTGGTAGGGGACGCCAAGGCACCGCTCTTTACGAGCGGCTTCCCCGATGCCGGCGGCCGCCCACCCAATTGCCCGAACCACGACGCCAAGGGAACTGCTACAGCGTTCGCAGATGCCAAGTTTCCCTGCCAAACTCGCTAGTTGTCGAGCGTTGAAAGTGGGAGTTCAAGAATGGTTATCCCCCGATCAATTCATGGTCCGCCCCGGTAGCCTTGATTGGGGTTGGCCTGGCCTGGCCAGTAGAAGGTGCCAAGCGTCGCCCCCTTGCTAACTCGGAAGATCTTGGTCAGTGTGACTCCTGCATAGGTGGCAGCGACACGATAGGCGCCAGGTTGCACGACGACATTGAAGAGAGGCCCGCAGTCCACGAAAGGGTCGTAATGCGCGCCTTGGCCAATGGGTTCGATGACGACGGTCACGCCCGCGACATAGGCGCCCGTACCGTTCTCCGCGAACGTCAGGCGCAGGTTGTAGAGATCACTCGTCACGCGGATGTCCTGCCGGTCTTGTTCGCCGATGCCGCCGCTGAGGTACGAACCCGGCGCCAACGTGGGTTGTGGCGCTGGACGCGTCGCTGCGATGCAGCCCGAGAAAGCGAGTGACGCGATTGCTGCGAGGAGCAGTCCGCGGATATTGGGTCTGTTCATCCGTTGTCGTTTCAGGTCGGTCCTAGCGTCAGCGCCGTGCGGAGTCGTCACTCGGCGCATGCGGATCAATAGGGCGTGAGCACGGAACTCCAGCCCGCGGTTCCCATGGCAGGCATGCGCAAGGGAAAGGGCCGTCGACGGCGTGCCGCCGCTCATCTCGGCCCGCAGCACCCCTCTCAGGGGCTGACGCGCAGGCGGTTGACCACCGTGGAGACGCCGGGTGCCGACCAGGCGGCCCACTGTGCGGCCTTGCGTTCGGCCCACGAGTGGACCGAGCCCTCCAGCGTGACCTGGGAGCCGGCGACCGAGATGTCGATGTGCCTGGCTTCACGCTCGGCGCGGCGCGCCAGTGCTTCATTGATCTTCTTCTCGATGCCCGCAGCGCTGACCTTCGGCTTGATGGTCACGAGATTCGTGACACCGGTGACGCCGAGCAGGTAGCGCACCGAAGCTTCGGCGGAGCGTCGCTGGTAGTCCCACTCCGTCTCGCCGTTCAGGGTGACCCATCCCTGCTCCACCAGGATGTGTATCTTGTCCTTGGGGATCAGCGAGTTCCACTCGATCGCGCGCTCGGCCGCCGTGGCGATGTCGGCGTCCGATCGTTCATCCAGCGCAGGCAGCTTGACACTCAGTTCGACGGCCAGGGCCTTGACCCCGCCGACACGCTGGGCGGCTCGCTCCGCCGCGTATTTCTCGGCGTGGCTGGCGAGGTGCCCGGTCAACGTGACCACGCCATCCTTGACGATCACGCCGACATCGGTGGGGTTGACGATCGGATCCCACTTCAGTTCGGCCAGGACGTCGTCCCGGAGTTGTGTATCGGATTTCATGCGAATTCCTTTCATCGTGGACAAGCGCTGCTTTCGCGGGCTTCACAATCACTCTAGGCGCCGATCTCTCGACCGGCTTGCGCTGGATCAAGGCAAGGCCGATGCGGCTAGCGCCTGCAGACGATCTCGGGCCAGAGCGAACTCATCGCCGCGTTGTAGTGCCAGATGATCTTGGTGACCTTGGCCCGCCCCTTGGCGGATTCGTCGACCTTGGCGTCATCGGGAATCACGAGGGTCTGGCCGACCTCGGGAAGCGCCCCGGGGTAGGCGTGGTGGGCGGTGCCCACCTGAAGTTCGCACGGTGCTGCCGCGTCGGTGTGAATGGTGATTCTCATGGTCGTTTCCTGGTTGGCCTGCCGTCACGCTAGATCGACCGCGCCGCCCGGATCTTGATCGCGCGCAACCCGGCCGTCGGCGGTTCGCGATTCACCTAGCGTCCGGATCGCCGATTGCGCTGCATCAAGCGCTCCGTGCCAAGTTTCAGGATGATGGAATTCCATCGTCGAAAGGGACCCAATGAACGACCTGCATCCCGATCCCGTGCGCCGGCAGGGGGCCCACCCGGCCCGGTTCCCGGCCGCCTGCTTGCTGGTCGCGGCAAGCGTGTTCGGCCCCGTGGCCGGTGCCCAGACACGCGGCGAACTTCTGTACACGACGCACTGCATCGCCTGCCACACGACGCAGGTGCATTGGCGTGACCGCAGGTTGGCGACCGACTGGAACAGCCTGCAGGCGCAGGTGGCACGCTGGCAGGCCGCGGGCGCGCTGAACTGGAGCGAAGAGGACATCGTTGCCGTCACGCGCCACCTCAACGAGCGCTTCTATGGATTCAAGT
>NZ_JBFUHO010000024.1:0-105655 GCF_056402355.1 Variovorax sp. P4_B11 | reverse complement strand
GCACCGGCTCGGCCGGCGCGGCGACCGGCGCGGCGACCGGCGCGACCGGAGAGGGCGCGGGAACTGGCGTCGGAGTCGGCGCGGCCACGGGAGGCGGTGGCGGAGGCGGAACCGGTGGCTCCGCCGGCGCAGCCTTGCCGCCGAACCAGCTGGAAGGCGAAAAGACCGATTTCGGCGCAGCCGCCGGCGTTTCGGCTGGCGGGGCCGCGGGCTCGGGAGCCGGCGCCGAGCTCTCGAGCGCAGGTTTTTTCTTGAAGAAACTGAACATTGGGCGCTTTTTACAATCCGAGCCATTCTATGAAACACCCCTTGCCACGCCGCGCTGCGTCGGGTGCGGTGCTGGCTTCGGTGCTGATCGCGCTGTCGAGCCTGCCTGCCCTGGCCCAGGACGCCCCTCCCCCCGCCGCTTCGTCGAGCGCCGCCACGGCGGCGATTCCGGCCCGGCAATTCACGCTTTCCAACGGCATGACCCTGATTGTCAAGCCCGACCGGCGGGCCCCGACCGCGGTCCAGATGCTCTGGGTCCGGGTCGGGTCGATGGACGAAGTCGACGGCACCTCGGGCGTCGCGCACGTGCTCGAGCACATGATGTTCAAGGGCAGCAAGAACCTCAAGCCAGGCGAGTTCTCGCGTCGCGTAGCCGGTCTCGGCGGCCGCGAGAACGCCTTCACCACACGCGACTACACCGGCTACTACCAGCAGATTCCGGTCGATCAGCTGGAGCAGGTCATGAAGCTGGAGTCCGATCGTTTCGCCAGCAACCAGTGGCCCGACGACGAATTCAAGCGCGAGATCGAGGTCGTCAAGGAGGAGCGCCGGATGCGCACTGACGACCAGCCGCGCGCGCTGCTCGGCGAGCAGCAGAACGCGGCCATCTTCACCGCCTCGCCCTACCACCGCCCGGTGGTCGGCTGGATGAGCGACCTGGAGTCGATGACGCCGGCCGATGCCCGCGCCTTCTTCCAGGCCTGGTACGTTCCGTCCAACGCGGCGATCGTGGTGGCCGGCGACGTCGATGTCGACAAGGTGCGGGCCCTGGCCGAGAAGTACTACGGCTCGATCCCGGCGCGTGCGGTGCCCCCGCGCAAGCCGCGCACCGAGCCCGCGCAGCGCGGCGTGCGCCGCGTCGAGTTCAAGGCACCGGCCGAGCAGGCCTACGTGTCGCTGGCTTTCCGCGCGCCGCAGATCGCGACGGGCGACCAGTTCGACGCTGCCGCCAAGAACGACGCCTATGCGCTGGCGGTGCTTTCGGCCCTGCTCGACGGCTATGCCGGCTCCCGGCTCGACCGCGCGCTGACCCAGGGGCCTGACCGCGTGGCCGATTCGGCCGGCGCCTATGCGGGTTTCGTCGGTCGTGGGCCGCAGCTCTTCGTGCTCGAAGGGGTGCCGGCCGCGGGCAAGACCCCCGAGGCGCTCGAGGCCGCGCTGCGCGCCGAGGTTGCGAAGGTCGCGCGCGAAGGCGTCGGCGCGGCCGAACTGGCCCGCGTCAAGACGCAGTGGGTGGCCAGCGAGACCTACAAGCGCGACTCGGTGATGGCGCAGGCGCGCGAGCTCGGCAGCAACTGGGTGCAGGGCCTGCCGCTGGACGCCAGCGAACGGATCATCGCGAAACTGCGGGCGGTGACGGCCGAGCAGGTGCAGGCGGTGGCCGCCAGGTACTTCGGCGACGACCAGATGACGGCCGCCACCCTGCGGCCGCTGCCGCCCGAACCCAACCGCCGCCCGCGCGGCTTTGCAGCGCCCGCGGGCGAGCTGCGCTGAACCAAGGCTGCATCCCGATGATCGATTCACGACGTTTCAAGCTGCGCGGCCTCCTCGCCGGCGCGGCGCTTTCTCTGGCCGTTGCCGCCCAGGCCGCCATTCCGATCCAGCACTGGAGCCTGCCGAACGGTGCCAAGGTCTACCTGGCCGCCACCCAGGCACTGCCGATCGTCGATGTCGAGGTCGACTTCGATGCCGGCGGGCGGCGCGATCCGCCGGCTCAGGCCGGCCTCGCCTCGGTGACCGCGGGCATGGTCGAGAAGGGCGTTCGCGCAAATGGCCGTCCCGCCGCCGGGCCGCCCCAAGGCGGGACAGCCCCCTCGGGGGGCAGCGAGGACACGTCAGTGCCGAGCGTGGGGGGCTATGAACCGGCGCTCGACCAGAATGCGCTCGGCGAGGCCTGGGCCGACCTCGGCGCGAATTTCGACGCCAGCGCCGGCACTGACCGCGCCAGCTTCACGCTGCGCACGCTGTCCGACCCGGCGCTGCTCGACAAGGCGGTGCGGCTCGCGGCGCGCGAGATCGGTGAGCCGGCCTTCCCGGAAGATGTGTGGAAGCGCGAGCGCGAGCGCCTCGGCGCCTCGATCCGCGAGGCCAACACCAAGCCCGCGACCCGGGTCGAGCGGAGCTTCGCGCATGCCGTCTACGGCGCCCATCCCTACGGCCTCGAAACGACCGAGGCCACGCTGGCCAGGATCGACGTGGCGGCGATGCGCGCGCACTACGAGCGCCTGATCGTCCCCTGCCGCGCCAAGGTCAGCATCGTCGGCGCGGTCACGCGCGCGCAGGCCGAAGGCATCGCCACCACGCTGCTGTCGAGGCTGCCGGCCGGTGGCGCCTGCGCCGAGCTGCCGGTCGTGCCCGAGGTGCAGCCGCTGGCGGCACCCGGGGACGAGCGCATTCCCTTCGACTCGGCGCAGGCCCATGTGCTGATCGGCCAGCCCGGCTACCGCCGTGCCGACCCCGATCATTTCGCGCTGACGCTCGGCAACTACGTGCTCGGGGGCGGCGGCTTCGTCTCTCGCCTGACCGAACAGGTGCGCGAGAAGCGTGGCCTGGCCTACAGCGTCTACAGCGGCTTTTCGCCGGGGCTGCACGCAGGCGCCTTCCGCATCGGCTTCCAGACCCGGCCCGACCAGGCCGCCGAAGCGGTGAAGGTGTCGAACGAGGTGCTGGCGAAGTTCGTTGCCGACGGCCCGACCGCGGCCGAACTCAAGGCCGCCAAGGACAACCTGGTCGGCGGCTTTCCGCTGCTGCTGGACAGCAACCGCAAGCTGCTCGGCAATGTCGCGAACATCGCCTGGAACGATCTGCCGCTCGACTACCTCGACACCTGGACCGCGCGCGTCAACGCGATCACCGTGGCCGACGTCAAGGCCGCGTTCGCCCGCAAGCTGCAGCCCGAGAAGATGGTGACGGTGGTGGTGGGCGGCGCACCGTGAGGGGATAGGGCCCCCACGCTCTCCCACTTCGTGTGGTTCGCTGCCCCCCGAGGGGGCGCCGGCCGCCTTGGGAGCGGCCCGGCGGCGGCCGCGGGCCCCCACGCTCTCCCACTTCGTGTGGTTCGCTGCCCCCCGAGGGGGCGCCGGCCGCCTTGGGAGCGGCCCGGCGGCGGCCGCGGGCCCGGGCGGGTGGCTGCCGTTAAGCTCCGGGTGTGAAAACGAAGCCCCGAACCCCCGCGCCCGCGGCGCCCGCGAAGCCGAGCAAGCTCGCCAAGGCGCCCCATTTCGTCCGCATCATCGGCGGCCGGTGGAAGCGAACCCGCCTCGCGGTCGCCGACAAGCCCGGCCTCCGGCCGACCCCCGACCGGGTGCGCGAAACCCTCTTCAACTGGCTCGCCAGCCTGGCCGGCGCCGGCGGCGGCGAGCTGCCGGGCTGGCAGTGCGTCGATGCCTTCGCCGGCACCGGCGCGATCGGCCTCGAAGCCGCCTCGCGCGGCGCCGCCTCGGTGCTGCTGTGCGAGCAGGACCCGGCGCTGGTCGCCCAATTGCAGGCGCTGAAGACCAAGCTCGATGCCGACGCGGTGCGCATCGAGCGCGGCAACGGCGTCACGGCGCTCGAGCGCGTGCCGGCCGGCAGTCTGCATGCGGTGTTCCTGGACCCGCCGTTCGAGAACGCGGTCCTGTACGAGCCGGCCTTGCGCGCGGCCCTGCGGGCCCTGCGGCCCGAGGGAGTGATCTACCTGGAGGCGGCTCGGCGCTGGAGCGACGACGAACTCGCCGAGCGCGGCCTCGCGGCCTACCGCTACCTGAAAGCCGGCGCGGTGCATGCCCATCTTCTCCAGCCGGCGGCGAACGCCGCTGCATAATCCGCCGAACCGTGCCACCAGGGCCGAATCAGGAGGAAGCAAAGCATGTCCAGCAACGTGATCGCGGTGTATCCCGGCACCTTCGACCCCATGACGCTAGGCCACGAGGATGTGGTGCGCAGGGCGACCCAACTGTTCTCCCGGGTCATCGTCGCGGTGGCGGCGGGACACCACAAGAAGGCTTTGTTCACGCTGCAGGAGCGCATCGACATGGCGCGCGACGCGGTCAAGCCCTACAGCGACCAGGTCACGGTCGAGAGCTTCTCGGGCCTCCTGCGCGACTTCGTGGTGGCGCGCGGCGGCAAGGCGATGGTGCGCGGCCTGCGCGCCGTGACCGACTTCGACTACGAATTCCAATTGGCCGGCATGAACCGCTCGCTGATGCCCGAGGTCGAGACCGTGTTCCTGACGCCCAGCGACAAGTACCAGTTCATTTCGAGCACCTTCGTCCGCGAGATCGCGATGCTGGGCGGCGAGGTCGACAAGTTCGTCTCGCCCAACGTCCAGGACAGCCTGCTCGCCAAGGTCCGCAGCCTCGGTCGTGAATGAGCGCCGCGTGAGCGAGGCGCCGCTCAGGCTGCATTCGCTGGGCGAGGCGGCCCTGGTGTGCGAGCTGCCGGCGCCCGCCACGCTGGCGCAGCAGCAGCGGATCTGGGCACTGGCCGCCGAAGCGCTGCGGTGGCGCGGGGTGCAGGAGGCGCTGCCGGGCATGAACAACCTGAGCCTGCTGTTCGATCCGGCCCAGATCGACGTGGTCGAGCTCGAGATGCAGGTGCTGTCGGCCTGGCCGCAGTTGGCCGCGGCCGGCATCCAGGGGCGCCGCATCGAGATTCCGGTCGCCTACGGCGGCGAGTCCGGTCCCGATCTGGCCGAGGTCGCCCGCCACACGGGCTTGTCTCCGGCCGAGGTCGTGAAGCGCCACAGTGCGGGCGACTATGTGGTGTACCTGCTCGGCTTCCTGCCGGGATTCGCCTTCATGGGCGGGCTGCCGCCGGAGCTGGCGACGCCGCGCCGCAGGGAGCCGCGGCTGGCGGTGCCGGCGCGCTCGGTGGGCATCGGTGGCGAGCAGACCGGCATCTATCCGCTGGTCTCGCCGGGCGGCTGGCAACTGATCGGCCGCACGCCGCTGGAGATGTTCGATCCGGGCGCGGCCGAGCCGACCCGGCTGCGGCCCGGCGACCAGGTGCGCTTCGTGGTCGAAAGCGTGACGCTTTGATGGCGGCCGGCACCGGACTCACGGTCCTGCGACCGGGCATGCTGGCCTCGGTGCAGGACCTCGGCCGCCCGGGCCATCGCCACCTCGGCATCTGCCCGGGCGGAGCGCTCGACACCCTGGCGATGACGCTGGCCAATCGCCTGGTCGGCAACCCCGATGGCGCCGCCGGAATCGAGTTCACGATGGGCGGCTGCGCAATTCGCTTCGAGACCGCCACGCGGATCGCGATCACCGGCGACGATTTCGGCGCCACGCTCGACGGCGTGGCGCTGTGGCCGAACTGGAGCCTGCCGGTGGCTGCCGGGCAGGTGCTCGCGCTGGCCGGAGCCAACCGATCACCGCTCAAGACGGGGCTGAGGACCTGGCTGGCGGTGGCGGGTGGCATCGACGTGCCGGTGATCCTCGGTTCGCGCAGCACCGACCTCAAGGCCGGGTTCGGCGGCCTCCAGGGGCGGGCGCTGAAGAAGGGCGACAAGCTGATGTTCGGCGCCTCGGCACTCGATGCGCAGCAGCTGGCGCGCAGCCCCTTCGGTGTCCGCGGCCCTGCGCCGCGCCTGGATGGCGATCGTGTGACCTTGCTGCGCGTCATGCCGGGCCCCGAGTTCGGGCAGTTCACGATCGCCTCGCGCGAGGCGATGTGGGGCGGCTCCTGGCGAATCACGCCGCAGAGCAACCGCATGGGCAGCCGGCTCGAGGGCTTCGAGCTCAAGCGCCGGCGCGCGGTCGACATGCTGTCCTCGGGGGTGATCCCGGGCACGATCCAGGTGCCGCCCTCGGGTCAGCCGATCATCCTGATGGGCGATGCCCAGACGACGGGCGGCTATCCGCGCATCGGCGTGGTGATCCGCGCCGACCTCTGGAAGCTGGCCCAGGCCCCGCTCAATGGCCGCCTGCGCCTGCAGCAGGTGGATTCGGCCGAAGCCCTTGCTGCCTGGGACGAGCGCCGGCGCTACCTGGCGCAGGTGGCGCAAGGCCTGGCGTCCGCAGGCTGGGCCGTGCCGGCGCAGAATCCGGCCCAAGGAGAAAGCCATGCAGATTGACCTCAACGCCGACCTCGGCGAAGGATGCGCCAACGACGAGGCCTTGCTGGGCCTGGTGAGTTCGGCCAACATCGCCTGCGGCTGGCACGCCGGCGACGCCCGCACCATGCAGCAGTGCGTGCGCTGGGCGATCGCCAACGGCGTCGCGATCGGTGCCCATCCGAGCTTCCCGGACCGCGAGAACTTCGGCCGCAGCACCATGAACCTGCCGCCCGACGAGATCGTGGCCGGCGTGCTCTACCAGATCGGCGCACTGGCGGCGATCGTCAAGGCCGAGGGTGGCAAGCTGGCCCACGTCAAGCCGCATGGCGCTCTCTACAACCAGGCGGTCAGGGAGCCGGCGCTGGCCGAGGCGATCTGCGAAGCGGTGCGCCGCTTCGATCCCTCGCTGCGCTATTTCGGGCTGGCGGGCAGCGGCATGATCGGCGCCGCCGAGCGCGCCGGCCTGGTGCCGGTGGAAGAGGTCTTCGCCGACCGCGGCTACATGCCCGACGGCAGCCTGGTGCCGCGCAGCCAGCCGGGCGCCCTGATCGACGACGAAGAGGCCTCGCTGGCGCAGACCTTGTCGCTGGTGCGCGACCACCGGGTGCGTGCGATCGACGGCAGCCTGGTGGCGGTGAACGCGCAAACCGTCTGCCTGCACGGCGACGGCCCGCACGCACTGGCCTTCGCGCGCCGCATCCGCGAGCGGCTGGCGGCCGAAGGCATTGCGGTGGCGGCGACGTGAACGTCCTGTTGACAGGCTTCGAGCCCTTCGAGCAGGAGGCGGTCAATCCGTCCTGGGAAGCGGTGCGCGCGCTCGATGGCTGGCGCCCCGAGGGCGCCGTGGTGCATGTGCGCCGCATCTCGTGCGTGTTCGGTAGCGCGCTGCGCGAACTCGACGCCGCGATCGACGAACTGCAGCCGCAGCTGGTGCTGGCCGTCGGCCAGGCCGGCGGCCGCAGCGAGCTGACGCCCGAGCGGGTGGCGATCAATGTCGACGACGGCCGCATTTGCGACAACGCCGGCTGCCAGCCGATCGACACCCCGGTGGTGGCCGGCGCGCCTGCGGCCTATTTCTCGACCCTGCCGATCAAGGCCATGGTGCGCGACCTGCGCGCCGCGGGCATTCCGGCCGCGGTGTCGAATACCGCCGGCACCTTCGTCTGCAACCACCTGTTCTTCGGCCTGATGCATCGGATCGCGACCCGGCCGGTGGCAGGAATGCGCGGCGGCTTCATCCACATTCCCTATCTGCCCGAGCAGGTGGCGCAGCGGCCGGGGCTTCCGAGCATGGCGCTGGCCACCGTGGTCGCCGGGCTGCGCATCGCGATCGCCACGGCGCTCGTGGTTCGCGACGATGTACGCGAAACCGGCGGCCAGTTGCACTGACCCCCGGGCGGTCAAGGTTTCTCGACCCAGCGCTGCAGCCAGGGGCCGAGCGTCGCATTGACGAACTCGGGCCGCTCCATCGTGAGCATGTGGCCGCACTGCGCGACCCAGACCAGCTCGGCCTGCGGGATCAGCGCGGCGATTTCGCGCGAGCATTCGGGCGGCGTCAGCCGGTCGTCGTCGCCGCACATCACGAGCACCGGGCAGCGCAAGCCGGGCAGGTGGGAGCGGGCGTCGGGACGCGCCATCAGCGCCCGGTTCTGCCGCACCAGCTGCGGCGCGCCGGCGTCGAGCACCAGGTCGACGTAGCGCCGCAGCAGTGCCGCGTCGCCGGCGCGCGAACGATGGAAGGCGAAGCCGGCGTTGAACTCGATGACGTCGCGGGCCTCGCCGTTCTCGAAGAGTTCGATGGCCGAAAGCCGCAATTCATACATCTCGGGCGTCTCGGCGCGGGCATTGGTGCCGAGCAGCGCCAGGCCGGCGATGCGGCCTGGCGCCTGCCGCGCGACCTCCATCGCGACCATGCCGCCCATCGATGCGCCGCAGAGGATCAGGGGCCCGGGGTTCTCGGCCAGCACGGCGGCGGCCATGGTTTCGATGCGGTCGTGGCGCATGTGGGCGTCGGTCACGCGCACATCGAGGACGGGGGGCAGGACGGGCCGCTGGGCCTCCCAGAGGCGTTCGTCGCAGGCGAGGCCGGGCAGCAATACGAGACTTGGCATGTCCGGATTCTCGGCGAAGCGGGCGCCGCCGTATGCCCGGCACGCGCTGCGGGGGAGAATGGAGCCCAGCCTATGCCCAACACCACCGAACTCATCCTGATCCGCCACGGCGAGACCGACTGGAACCGCGAGTTGCGCTTCCAGGGCCACATCGACGTTCCCCTCAACGACATGGGCCACGAGCAGGCGCGCCGGCTCGGACTGCGCCTGGCCGGCGAGCCGGTGCAGCAGCTCATCAGCAGCGACCTGATGCGGGCGCAGCAGACCGCGACGCCGGCGGCGCGCCAGCTCGAGCTCGAGATCCTCACCACAGTCTCGCTGCGCGAGCAGCACTTCGGCATCGTCGAAGGCATGCGCGCCGACGAGATCCAGACCCTGCACCCGCGGGCCTGGGAGGACTGGCTGCAGTTCCGCGAGGACCATGCGATGCCCGAGGGCGAATCGCCGCGCCAGTTCCATGCCCGCATCATCGCGGCGCTGGGCCGCATCGCGACTGCACACACCGGGCAGAAGCTGCTGGTGGTCACGCATGGCGGCGTGCTCGACATGGTCTGGCGGACCGCGCGCGGACTGGGGCTCAACGGACCGCGTCAGAGCGACATCCCCAATGCCGGCTTCAACCGGATCCGCATCGCCGATGCCGCGCAGCCCGAGCAGATCGAGATCGTCGACTGGGCCGACACGCGGCACCTGGCGGACCTGCCGGCACAGCCGACCTACGACCAGAGCCGGCACCTGAAGAAGTAGCCGTGTGAAACCCGCCGGACCGATGCCCATGGACTACGCGACCGCCCGGGAACTCGTCGCGGCGCTGCAAGCCGGAACGACCTCGGCCGTCGCCCTGCTGGAGCGATCGGTCGCGCGCATCGAGCGACTCGACCCCGCGCTCAATGCCGTGGTGGTGCGCGATTTCGAGCGTGCCCGCGAGGCGGCCCGGGCCGCCGATGCGGCGCTGGCGCGCGGTGAACGCCGCCCGCTGCTGGGCGTTCCCGTCACGGTCAAGGAAGCCTTCAACGTCGAGGGCCTGCCGACCACCTGGGGCATTCCGGGTACGGGGCAGCCGTCCGCGGCCGAAGACGCGGTGCTGGTCCGACGCCTGAAGGCGGCCGGTGCCGTCGTTCTCGGCAAGACCAACGTCGCGATGCAACTGGCCGACTGGCAGTCCAGCAATCCGGTCTACGGCACCACGAACAATCCGTGGGACCTGGCGCGCACGCCGGGAGGCTCGTCCGGCGGCGGCGCGGCCGCGTTGGCGGCGGGCTATGTCTCGCTCGAGTTCGGCTCCGACCTGGTCGGTTCGCTGCGCGTGCCGGCCCATTTCTGCGGCGTTTTCGCGCACAAGCCCACGCACGGCCTGGTGCCGATGCGCGGCAGCGCGCCGCCGGGCACGCCGGCGCTGTCGGCGGATCCGGCGGTCGACCTCGCCGTGGTCGGCCCGATGGCGCGCAGCGCCGCCGACCTCGCGCTGGCGCTCGATGTGGTCGCCGGTCCCGACGATGCGCAAGCGATCGCCTACCGGCTGGCGCTGCCGCCCGCGCGCCACGCCGCGCTCGCCGATTTCCGCGTGCTGCTGCTCGACGCGCATCCGCTGGTGCCGACCTCGAAGGCGGTACGTTCGGCCCTGCAGCGCCTCGGCGAAGCGCTCGAGCGAGCCGGCTGCCGGGTCGGCCGTGGCAGCCCGCTGCTGCCGGACCTGGCGCGGATTGCATCCTTGTGGGGCCAGCTGCTGTGGGCGCAGCTGGGTGCCGACATGCCGGGCGTCGAAGCCGGCATCAGCCACCGCGACTGGATCCACGCGGACCGCGTGCGCGCCAGCATCGCGCACCGGTGGCGCGCGTTCTTCGCGCAGTGGGATGTGGTCTTGTGCCCGGTCGCGCCGACACCGGCCTTCGCCCATGACCAGGGCGAGATGGAGGCGCGGCGGCTGCGCGTCGACGAACGCGAGATCGCCTACAAGGACCAGTCCCCCTGGTCCAGTCTCGCGACGCTGACCGGCCTGCCCGCGACCGTCATGCCGATCGGGCGGAGCGACGAGGGGCTGCCGGTCGGCATGCAGATCATCGGCCCCTACCTGGAAGATCGCACGACGATCGCCTTCGCCGAGGCCGTGGAGCGCGCGCTCGGCGGATTCGTGGTGCCACGCGACTACGATGCCTGAGGCGTGCGGCCCTTCGGTAGCGCTACCAAGCGCCTAGAATCTGCAGCATGAGCAGCGAGCAGCCCCCCGCCCGACGTGCCCGCCGCGGCAGCGGTGCGGTCACGCTGCACGATGTCGCCAGGCTCGCGGGCGTGGCGCCGATCACCGCCTCGCGGGCGCTGAGCTCGCCCCGGCAGGTGTCGGCCGAGGTGCTGAAGAAAGTCACGGCCGCGGTCGAGCGCACCGGCTACGTGCGCAACGTGCTGGCCGGCGGGTTGGCGTCCACCCGCAGCCGGCTGGTCGCGGCGGTGGTGCCGACGATCGCCGGCCCGGTGTTCCTGCAGACCGTGCAATCGCTGACCCAGGCGCTGGCCGAACGCGGCTACCAGCTGATGCTGGGCCAGAGCGGCTACGTCGATTCGCGCGAGGACGCGCTGCTCGAAGCCATCATCGGCCGCCGCCCCGACGGCATCGTCCTGACCGGCATCATGCATTCACCCGAGGGGCGCAAGCGGCTGCTGGCTGCCGGCATCCCGGTGGTCGAGACCTGGGACCTGACGCCGACGCCGCTCGACATGCTGGTGGGCTTCTCGCACCCCGCCGTCGGCCGCGCGGTGGTCGAATTCCTCCATGCCCGGGGCCGGCGCCGGCTGGCGGTCGTCGCGGGCGACGACGAGCGCGCCTTCCGGCGGCTGCAGGCCTTCCAGGAAGCCGCACGCAGCACCGGGCTGCCCGAGGTGGCGGTGGTTCGGGTGCCGGCGCCGACGACGCTGAAGAGCGGCCGTACGGCGCTGGCGCAACTGCTGCGCGAAGCGCCCGGCATCGATGCCGTGTTCTGCAGTTCGGACCTGCTGGCGCTCGGCGTCATGACCGAGGCACAGGCGCGCGGCGTGGCCGTGCCCGGCCAGGTCGCGGTGGTCGGTTTCGGCGACCTCGAATTCGCCGCCGACCTGCATCCCGCACTGACGACGGTGCGCATCGACGGCACGGCCATCGGCCGCCAGGCCGCCCAGTTCATCGTCGACCGGGCGGAGGGTCGGCAAGTCGGGCCACGGGTGGTGGACATCGGCTTCTCGATCGTCGAGCGCGAGAGCGCCTGATCCGTACAAACCCCTAGTTGATTCTGATTTCTTCCCGGAACGGTAGCGCTATCATTGGTTTATCTAAGGTAGCGCTACCATTTCAAATCACTCCCAGAAGACAGACATGAAGAGATTGTTCGGCAGCTTCGCCCTCGGCCTCGCGGCGCTCGGCGCCCAGGCCCAGGACTGGCCCCAGAAACCGGTGACCCTGGTGGTTCCGTTCCCGCCCGGCGGATCGACCGACATGGTGGCGCGCGCCATCGCGCCGAAGCTCGGCGAGAAGCTGGGCCAGACCTTCCTGGTCGACAACAAGGCCGGCGCCACGGGCACCATCGGCGCCACCCAGGTCAAGCGTTCGGCCCCCGATGGCGCCACATTCCTGGTGAGCTCGCTGGGACCGCTGGTGATCGCGCCGCACCTGATCAAGGGCATGCAATACGACGCGCTGAAGGACTTCGACCTGATCACGGTGGCGGTCCAGGCGCCCAACGTGCTCGTGGTGCCGGCCAAGTCGCCGCACAAGACGGTGGCCGACGTCGTGGCGAACCTCAAGGCGAACCCGGGAAAGATGACCTTCGCCTCCTCGGGCAATGGCTCGAGCGACCACCTCACGGCCGAATTGTTCTGGCAGCAGACCGGCACCAGCGGCCTGCACGTGCCCTACAAGGGCGGCGCGCCGGCGATCACCGACCTGCTCGGCGGGCAGGTCGACGCTTCGTTCCAGAACGTCAACGCGGTGGTGCAGAACATCAACGCCGGCAAGCTGCGAGCGCTCGCGGTCACCGGCGACAAGCGATCGCCGGTGCTGCCCGAGGTGCCCACTGCGGCCGAGGCCGGCATCAGGAACCTCGTGGTCTATTCGTGGCAGGCCATCGTCGCCCCCAAGGGGCTGCCGCCCACGGTGCGCGGCAAGGCGCATGATGCGATGGCCGCCGCGCTGAACGACCCCGCCGTGAAGCAGCAGTTCACCACCATCGGCCTCGAGGTGGTCGCCAACACGCCCGAGCAATTCGCGAAGTTCCAGCAGCAGGAGTTCGCCCGCTGGAAGAAGGTGATCGAGACGGGCAAGATCACGGTGGATTGAGCTCGCCCCCAGGTTGCCCGGCACTTCGTGTCCGGGCGCCCACCCCCGACCGGGGGCAACACCAGCGGCCCGGCGCAGCCGGTTGCGCGGTGTTCCTGGCCTGGGGTATGGATTGGTCCTCGCTTGCTGAACTTTTTTGAATCTCGCCATGCCGAATGAAACCCCCCTCGTCACAGACCTGCGCGTGATCCCGGTCGCCGGCCGCGACAGCATGCTGCTCAACCTGAGCGGCGCCCACGGTCCCTTCTTCACCCGCAACATCCTGGTCCTCACGGACAACGCCGGCCGCACCGGGGTCGGCGAGGTGCCCGGCGGCGAGAAGATCCGCCAGACCCTCGAAGACGCCTGCGATCTGGTGGTCGGCCAGTCGATCGGCCACTGCCAGCGCGTGATGCAGCGGGTGCACAAGCAGTTCGCCGACCGCGACGCCGGCGGCCGCGGCCTCCAGACCTTCGACCTGCGCACCACCATCCACGCCGTGACCGCGATCGAATCGGCGCTGCTCGACCTGCTGGGCCAGCACCTGGGCGTGCCGGTCGCGGCGCTGCTCGGCGAAGGCCAGCAGCGCGATGCGGTCGAGATGCTCGGCTATCTTTTTTATGTCGGCGACCGCGACCAGAGCGATCTGCCCTACGCCCGTGAGCCCGAGGCCGACAACGACTGGTTCCGCCTGCGCCACGAGCAGGCGATGACCCCCGGGGCCATCGTCCGCCTGGCCGAGGCGGCGCGCGACAAGTACGGCTTCAACGACTTCAAGCTCAAGGGCGGCGTGCTGCGCGGCGAGGAAGAGGTGCAGGCCATCGTCGCCCTGCACGAGCGCTTCCCCGAGGCGCGCGTCACGCTCGACCCCAACGGTGGCTGGCTGCTGAAGGATGCGATCCGCCTGATGCGCGACATGCGCGGCGTGGTGGCCTATGCCGAGGATCCCTGCGGCGCCGAGGAGGGCTTCTCGGGCCGCGAGGTGATGGCCGAGTTCCGCCGCGCCACCGGCCTGCCGACCGCCACCAACATGATCGCCACCGACTGGCGCCAGATGAGCCATGCGCTGGCGCTGCAGTCGGTCGACATCCCGCTGGCCGATCCGCATTTCTGGACGATGGCCGGCTCGGTGCGCGTGGCCCAGACCTGCCGCGACTGGGGGCTGACCTGGGGCTCGCATTCGAACAACCACTTCGACGTCTCGCTGGCGATGTTCACTCAGGTCGGCGCCGCCGCCCCGGGCCGCGTGACCGCGATCGACACCCACTGGATCTGGCAGGACGGCCAGCGCCTCACCAAGGACCCGCTGCAGATCGTCGGCGGCCACGTGCAGGTGCCGAAGAAGCCGGGCCTGGGCGTCGAGCTCGACATGGCCGAGGTCGAGAAGGCCCACCAGCTGTACAAGCAGCACGGCCTGGGCTCGCGCGACGACGCCATGGCGATGCAGGCGCTCATTCCCGGCTGGACATTCGATCCCAAGCGGCCGGCCTTCGACCGTTGACCCCCCCAAGGAGCCACCCATGAGAGAAAACCGCCTGCGCACGCTGTGGAAATCGGGGGGCGCCGCGGTCAACGGCTGGCTCGCGATCCCCAACGGCTTCTCGGCCGAGACCATGGCCCACCAGGGCTGGGACTCGCTGACCATCGACCTGCAGCACGGCGTGGTCGACTACCAGGCGATGATTCCGATGCTGCAGGCGATCTCGACCACCGACACGGTGCCCGTGGTGCGCGTGCCCTGGCTCGACCCGAGCGCGCTCATGAAGGCGCTCGATGCCGGTGCCTACGGCGTCATCTGCCCGATGATCAGCACGCCCGACGAGGCCGCGAAGCTGGTGGCCTATACCCACTACGCGCCGCGCGGGACGCGCAGCTTCGGGCCGATCCGGGCTTCGCTCTACGGCGGCGCCGACTATGCGCAGCATGCCAACGACACCATCGTCACCTTCGCGATGATCGAGACCGCCCAGGCGCTCGAGAACCTCGATGCGATCATGTCGGTCGAGGGGCTGGACGCGGTCTACATCGGGCCGTCGGACCTTTCGCTGGCGCTCGGCTGCCGGCCGGTGTTCGACGATGTCGACCCGCCGGCGGCGCAGGCCATCGACCACATCCTCGAGCGCGCCAAGGCGCACGGCCTGGTGGCCGGCATCCACAACGGCACGGCCGAGGGCGCGCTGGCGCGCATCGCCAAGGGCTTCCAATTCGTCACCGTGAGCTCCGATGCGCGAATGATCGCGGCCGGCTCGCAGCAGCTGCTTTCCAGGATGCGCGCCGCACCGGCCGCGCCCGGCTCCTCCACCTACTGAAAGGAAACAGAACATGAAGATCGGATTCATCGGCCTCGGCATCATGGGCGCGCCGATGGCGCAGAACCTGATGCAGGCCGGCCACGAGATGGTCGTGCGCACGCGCAGCAAGGTGCCTGACGCCCTGCAGGGCGCCACCGTCTGCAAGACCAACGCCGAGGTCGCGCGCGCGGCCGAGGTCGTGATCCTGATGCTGCCCGACACGCCCGACGTCGAGCAGGTGCTGTTCGGCGAGGACGGCGTGGCCACGGGCCTGACCCAGGGCAAGACCGTGATCGACATGAGTTCGATCGCGCCGATGGAGACCAAGCGCTTCGCGAAGAAGATCAACGCGCTCGGCTGCGACTACCTCGATGCGCCGGTCTCGGGCGGCGAGGTCGGCGCCAAGGCCGCGAGCCTGACGATCATGGTGGGCGGCGACGCCGCGGTGTTCGAGCGCGCCAGGCCGCTGTTCGAGGCCATGGGCAAGAACATCACCCTGGTCGGCGGCAATGGCGACGGCCAGACCACCAAGGTGGCGAACCAGATCATCGTGGCGCTCAACATTGCGGCGGTCGGCGAGGCGCTGCTGTTCGCGAGCAAGGCCGGCGCCGATCCGGCCAAGGTGCGGCAGGCGCTGATGGGCGGCTTCGCGGCCAGCCGCATCCTCGAGGTGCATGGCGAGCGGATGATCAAGCGCACCTTCAACCCGGGCTTCCGCATCGCGCTGCACCAGAAGGACCTGAACCTGGCGCTCGCGGGCGCGAAGGAAATGGACGTGGCGCTGCCGCAGACCGCGTCCGCGGCCCAGCTGATGCAGTCCTGTGCCGCCCACGGCTGGGACCAGCTCGATCACTCGGCGCTGGTCAAGGCGCTCGAGCAGATGGCTGCCCACGAAGTGGCGAAGGGCTGATCAGCCGAAGGCGGGCAGGCCGAGCCGCATGTAGACCGCGGCGGCCTGCCGGCGCAGCCGCAGCGACTCGGGCTGGCCGTTGAGCTGCTGCTGCAGGATGCCTTGCGCGCCGGCCAGCGAAGACTCGGTGCCGAGGCGCAGCATCGCATCGAGGTACACCTGCTCGAACAGGTCGCGCTGTGCATGGCTGCCGCCGATCTCGACCAGCCGGGGCAGGGCCAGGCCCAATCCATCGATCGCCGCCGCGAAGTCGCCGCGGGCGTGGGCGCGCAGCCCGTGCGCTGCCGGCACGCAGACGCGCTGCCAGGCGTCGCGCGTGGAAGGCGGCGCGTTCGGTGCGAAGGCCTCGATGTTGTGCAGCAGCACGTCGGCCTCGCTGCGCCCGGCGCGGGCCAGCCCGTAGAGGTATTGCAAGTCCAGGAAGGGCAGCACATGGTCGTCGAGCCGCTGCGCCAGGTGCAGGGCCAGGTCGTGCCAGCGCTCGCCGACGTCGATGCCTGCGAGCTCGAAGCGCGCCAGCAGCGAGACCGCACCGATCTGGTCCTGCGAGTAGTCCTTGACCACGCCCCAGACCTCGCGGTCGTAGAGGGCCAGCGCCTCGTCATCGCGGCCGAGGTCGATCAGGAACAGCGCCACGTGCCACCAGTTGTGGGTGACCATGAAGGAGTTGAGTCCGACCCAGGTGTCGCTGAGGGCGCGCATGACGGCCAGCCCCTCGGCGAGTCGCCCTTCGGTCAGCATCACGTGGGCCAGCGCATGGTGGGCCCAGGGCTCCTTGCGGCGCATCATGATGGCCCGTCGCGCGCTGGCCTCGGCCTCGCGCATCAGGTGGCACTGCTCGTAGCCGAAGGCCGCCATGCCGTGCAGGTAGGGCACGTCGCCGGCGGCGGGCAGCGCCGCCAGTGCGAGCCGCAGCATGCCGGGGCAGTCGCCGGTATTGAAGCAGTGGTACTGGCCGAGCTTGAGCGAGGCCAGGTCGCGCGGATGCTCGTTGGCCTGCTCCCGGTGCAGCGCGATCGCGCGCGCGATGTCGCCGGCGGCCCAGGCCGCGATGGCCTCGATGTAGCGCTGCTCGCGCGGCGTGGCGCGCAACGCGCCGGCCTGTGCGCGCTGGAGGAAGGGGCGGGCGTTGGCCGCCGCATCCTTCGATTCGGCGAACAGGTGCAAGGTGGCGCAGTAGGCCTGCACGAGCGGGCTGGCATCTTCGGCGGCGGCCAGCGCGTCGACCGCGCGGGCCTCGCAGGAGATGAAGCCCTCGACGAAGGCATCGATCGCCGGCAGGCTCGCGGCGTCGTCGACCGTGACCGGATTGCCCAGGCTGTCGGTGAAGCGCATGGCGTTGTGCGTTTCGTCCTGCCGATCAGCCGCCCGGCGGTTCGGGCCAGGGCCGCTGCGGATCGCGGATCAGCTCGAAGGCGCGCGAGACCCGGAGCACGCCCAGGTCATCGAAGCGCTGCCCCGCGATCTGCAGGCCGATCGGCAGGCCGCCGGCGCTGTAGCCGCAGTTGATCGAGGCCGCCGGCTGCTCCGACATGTTGAAGGGCACCGTGAAGCCGATGTGCTCCAGCGGGTGCAGCGGGTCGTTGGTGGGCGAGGGCGCCTCGGCCGCGGCCGGCAGGTTCGGCGCGGTCGGCGAGATCACGTAGTCGTAGCGGGCGCAGGCCGCCACGCTGGCCACGCGCGTCGCATGGAACTGGCTGAAGGCGCGGAACACATGCTCGCCGCCGAAGCCCTCGGCGCTCTCGGCCCACTGGCGGATGTAGGGCAGCACCTTGGCGCGCTGTTCGGGCCGCAGCGCCTTCATGTCGACCAGCGATCGCATGCGCCACAGGTGGTCCATGCCCTCGAGCATGGACTGCATCATGAAAGGCGGCATCGGCTCGACGATCGCGCCCGCGCGCTCGAAGAGGCGGGCCGCATGTTCGACCGCGGCGCGGATCTCGGGCGCGACCGCGAGGCCGCAGCCGGCGTCGAGCAGCAAGCCGATGCGCAGGCCACGCAGATGATCGGCGCCCACGTCGAAGCCGGACCAATCGATGTCCTGTGGCGGCAGGCTCATGCTGTCGCGCGCATCGGCGAGCGTCAGCGGCGCCATCATCAGCGCCGCATCGGCCACTGTGCGCGTCATGGGGCCCGCGGCGCGCCCCATGTAAGGTGGGTCGATCGGGATCCGGCCCAGGCTGGGCTTGAGCGTGAAGATGCCGCACCAGGCCGCCGGCAGCCGCAGCGAGCCGCCGATGTCGGTGCCGATGTGCAGCGGCCCGTAGCCCGCGGCCGCCGCGGCGCCGGCCCCGGCGCTCGATCCGCCGGGCGTGCGCGAGAGGTCCCAGGGATTGCGCGCCGGCGCATGGAAGCTCGACAGTCCCGAGGACAGCATGCCGTAGTCGGGCATGGTGGTCTTGGCCAGGATCACCGCGCCGGCTTCCTTCAGCCGCGCCGCGGGGGGCGCGTCGGCCGCGGCCGGTCGCAGCTCGGTCGCCGCGGTGCCGGCCGGCATCGGATCGCCCCGGGTTGCGATGTTTTCCTTGATCGTGGTGGGCACGCCGTCGAGCGGGCCCAGTGGCTCGCCTCGGGCCCAGCGCGCCTCGGCCGCGCGGGCCTGTTCGAGCGCAGACTCGGGACGCAGCAGCCAGGTGGCCTGAAGGTGCGGCTCCCAGCGCTCGATGTGCGCGAGCACCGACTGCGTGACTTCGACCGGCGAAAGACGCTTCTCGCGGTAGCCGGCGATCAGTTCCTGCGCCGACAGCTGGTACAGCGCGCCGGTCACGACCAGGACAGCGCCGCCAGGTCGTTGGCGAAGATCGGCATCTCCTTCCAGAGGCCCTTGACGCCCTTCTTCGCGATGACCGGGAACTGCGGCTGGAACAGGAAGGCGTTGGCCGCGTCGTTGGCCAGCAGGCGCTGCGCATCGCCCAGCAGCTTGTTGCGCTCGGCCGTGTTGCCGGTCGCCTTGATCTTGTCGAACAGCGCGTTGAATTCCTTCGACTGATAGCCCCAGTAGTAGTCCGACTTGGCGTAGTTGCCGAGGTCGAAGGGCTCGACGTGCGAGACGATGCTGAGGTCGTAGTCCTTGTTGCCGTAGGTGCCGCTCAACCATTGGGCCCATTCGACGTTCTGGATCTTCACGTTGATGCCGATCTTGGCCAGCTGGGCAACGATCACCTCGCCCCCCTGGCGCGCATACGGCGGCGGCGGCAGCGTCATCGTGAGTTCAAGCGGCGTCTTCACGCCGGCCTCGGCCAGCAACTGCTTGGCCTTCTCGATGTTGAAGGGATTCACGCCCGTGGTGTCGACATAGCCCGCCGCGCCCGGCACGTAGTGGCTGCCGATGGGTACGCCGAAACCGTCGGCCGCACCCTCGATCACCGCCTTGCGATCGATCGCCATCGAGATCGCGCGCCGCACGCGCACATCGTCGAGCGGCTTGCGCTTGTTGTTGATCGCCAGGATGGTCTTGGCCCGCGAGCCCCCCAGGATCACCTGGAACTGCGGGTTGTTCTTGAACTGCGGCACCACGCGCGTGGCGATGCGCGGGAAGGCATCGACGTCCCCGGCCAGCAGCGAGGCGGCCTGGGCCGCCGGGTCGGAGATGAAGCGGAAGGTGACCTTGCTGAGCTTCGCCGCACCCGGATTGCGGAAGCCGTCCCACTTGCTCAGCACCAGCGAGCTGCCCTTGTTCCAGCTGTCGAGCTTGTAGGGTCCGGTGCCCACCGGCTTGGTGGCGTTGGTGTCGGCGCTCTTGGGCTCGACGATGACGGCCGTCGCCTGGCCCAGCACGAAGGGCAGGTCGGGGTCGATCTCCTTGTTGATGAGCACCACCGTGTAGTCGTCGACCACCTGGGTGCTGATGTTGGCGAAGGTGCGCTTGTCCTTGTTGGTGCTTTTTTCGCCGCCGGCGCGGTCGAAGGAGAACTTGACCGCCTGCGCGTTGAAGGGCTCGCCGTTCTGGAACTTGACGCCGCGGCGCAGCTTGAAGGTGTAGGTGCGCAGGTCGGGCGAGACCTCCCAGCTCTCGGCCAGCAGCGGCGAGACGCTGCCGTCGGCATTGATCTTGGTCAGGGTCTCGAGGATGTTGTACTGGACGATCTCGGCGATCGCGGCGGCGGCGCCGGCGGTCGGGTCCAGGCCCGGCGGTTCGAGCGTCATGCCGATCACCATCGAGTCCTTGCGGCCCTGCGCCAGCGCGGCTTGCGGCAGCGCGAGCGGCACGGTGGCGAGTGCGGCGGTGGTCAGGAGGGTACGGCGATTCAGCATGGTTCAGGGCTCCAGGGAAAAGCAGGTAGGGAAATACAACGTTACATCATCGCCAACGGGCGTCCGCAGGGCAAGCATTTGCTCATGCAGAAGTCAGCGGTTCGGGCCGCGGCACGGCCGCCAGCAGCGCCTGGGTGTACGGATGCTTCGCGTGCGCGAAGAGCCGCTGCGGCGCCCCGCGCTCGACCACGATGCCGCGGTGCAGCACGCAGACTTCGTCGCACAGGTGGTTCACCACGGCCAGGTCGTGGCTGATCAGCAGGTAGCTGATGCCGAACTGCTGCTGCAGGTCCTGCATCAGGTTGAGCACCTGGGCCTGCACCGAGACGTCGAGCGCGCTGACCGGCTCATCAGCGACGATCAGCTTCGGCCGGGTGATCAGGGCGCGCGCGATCGCGATGCGCTGGCGCTGGCCGCCCGAGAACTCGTGCGGGTACTTGTCCATGTCGGTGCTGCGCAGGCCGACGGCGGCGAGCGACTCGGCCGCGCGCTCGCGCTGCGCCTTGCGCGGCAATTCGGCCAATGCTTCCAACGGCTCGGCGACGATCCGCGCCACGGTCTGGCGCGGGTCGAGCGAACCGTAGGGATCCTGGAACACCATCTGCACATCGCGCCGCGCGGCCCGCAGTTCGTTCTTCGGCAGTGCGTGCAGGTTGCGACCGAGCAGCCTGACGCTGCCCGAGGTCGGCCGGTCCAGCGCCATCACCAGCCGTGCGATGGTCGACTTGCCCGAGCCCGATTCGCCGACGATGCCCAGGCTCTGTCCGGGCCGGACGCTGAAGCTCACGCCGTTGAGCGCCTGGACCAGCGGAGGCGGCCCGAAGAGGCGCTCGCGCGGCAGCGTGTAGTGGCGCACGAGGTCCGTGACTTCGAGCAGCGGGGCGGACTTCGGGTCGGGGTCGAAGCGATGTTCGGTCACGCTGCAGCTCCTTCCTCGGCGGCGATCTCGTCGAGCCGGATGCAGCGCACGCGGTGGTCATGCGGCAGCGGCACCGGTGGCGGTCGCGTGGCCTGGCAGGCATCGACGGTGAAGCGGCAGCGGCCCGCGAAGGGGCAGCCCGGCGGCAGGTCGACCAGCTCGGGCACGCTGCCGCGGATGGTCGCGAGCTTGACGCCGCGCGGCGCGCCCAGCGCCGGGCGGGCCGCGAACAGGCCCTGCGTGTAGGGATGGGCGCGCTCGGCGAAGACCGCGGCGGTCGGACCGCTCTCGACCACGCTGCCGCCGTACATCACGAGCATCTTCGAGACGCTCTCGGCGATCACGCCGAGGTCGTGCGAGATCAGGATCAGCGCCATGCCGCGCTCGGCCACCAGGCCGCGGATCAGCTCGAGGATCTGCTTCTGGATCGTGACGTCGAGCGCGGTGGTCGGTTCGTCGGCGATCAGCAGGTCGGGCCCGCAGGCCAGCGCCATCGCGATGCCGATGCGTTGCCGCTGGCCGCCGGAGAACTGGTGCGGATAGGCGTCCAGGCGCGATGCGGCATCGGGAATGCCGACCCGCTCGAGCAGCGCCAGCGCTTCCTTGCGCGCCTCGGTGGCCGACAGCCCGCGGTGCAGCCGCAGCGGTTCGCCGACCTGGCGCGCGATCGTGTGGACCGGGTTCAGCGCGGTCATCGGCTCCTGGAAGATCATGCCGATGCGGTCGCCGCGGAGCCGGCACATCTCGCGCTCCGGCAGGCCGACCAGCTCGGTGCCGTCGAAGCGGATGCTGCCGCTGACCTTGGCGCTGGATGGCAACAAGCCCATCAGCGATTGCACCGTGATCGACTTGCCGCAGCCGGACTCGCCGACGATGCCCAGCGTTTCGCCGCGCTCCAGCGTGAAGCCGATGCCGCGCACCGCTTCGGCCGGGCCGCGCTGCGTCTGCAATTGGACATGGAGGTCGTTGACTTCGAGAAGGGGCATGGGGGATTCAGCGGGCGCGGGCAAGGCGGGGGTCCAGCAGATCGCGCAGGCCGTCGCCGAGCAGGTTGAGGCCCAGCACCGCCAGCGCGATCGCCATGCCGGGGAACACCGCCAGCAGGGGGGCCTGGAACATCATGGTCTGGGCTTCGCTCAGCATGCGGCCCCACGAAGGCTGCGGTGGCTGCGTGCCGAGGCCGAGGTAGGAGAGCGCCGCTTCGGCCAGGATCGCGACCGCGAAGCGGATCGTGATCTGCACGATCAGCACTGCCGAGATGTTCGGCAGCACATGCTGCATCGTGATCGAGAAGGCGCCCTTGCCGCAGGCCCGCGCCGCCGCCACGTACTCGCGCGACCAGATCGCGTTGGCGGAGGCGCGCGTGATGCGCGCGAAGGTCGGGATGTTGTAGATGCCGATGGCGATGATCGCGTTGACGATGCCGGCGCCGAACACCGCGGTCATCATGATCGCCGACAGGATCGCCGGGAAGGCCATCGTGAAGTCGGTCAGCCGCATGATCGCCTCCTCGACCCAGCCGCGCTTCGCCGCGGCCAGAAGCCCGAGCGCGGTGCCGACCGTGAGGCCGATGCCGACCGCGATGACGCCGACCAGGATCGAGGCGCGGGCGCCGACCAGCAGCAGCGTGGCGACGTCGCGGCCGAAGGTGTCGGTGCCCAGCCAATGGGTCCAGCTCGGCTTCTGCAGCTTGCTCGCCAGGTCCATCTCGTAGGGCGACCAGGGCGTCCAGACCAGCGAGACCGCCGCCGCCAGGATCAGCAACAGGCTCAGCACGGCGCCGATCGTGAAGCTGCGGTGCCGCAGGGCGCGGCGCCAGAAGCCCGGCACCTTGAAGGCGGCCGCGCTCGGCACGGCGGTGGGAAGGGCGCTCATGTCGCTGCGCTCATATGTCGGAAGCCTTGATGCGCGGGTCGATCACGGCGTACAGCACGTCGACCACGAAGTTGACGATGACGACCATCGCGGCCAGCAGCATCACGCAGTTGCGCACCACGATCAGGTCGCGGTTGCTGATGGCCTGGAAGATCAGCCGGCCGAGGCCCGGCAGGTAGAAGACGTTCTCGACCACGATGGTGCCGGCCAGCAGTTCGGAGAACTGCATGCCCATCACCGTGACCACCGGAATCATCGCGTTGCGCAGCACGTGGCTCCACAGCACGGCGCGCTGCGACACGCCCTTGGCGCGCGCGGTGCGCACGAAGTCCTCGCGCATCACCTCGAGCACCGCCGAGCGCGTGATCCGCGCCAGGATCGCGGCCTGCACCACCGCCAGCGACAGGGCCGGCAGCAGCAGTGCCTTGAGCCCCGGCAGGATGCCTTCGCCCCAGCCCTCGAAGCCGCCGGCAGAGAACCACTGCAGCTGCACCGAGAAGACCAGGATCAGCAGGATCGCGAACCAGAAGTTGGGGATCGCGATGCCGACCTGCGTCAGCCCCATCAGCCCGACGTCGCCGAGCTTGTTGTGGCGGGCCGCGGCGGTCACGCCGACCGCCAGCGCCAGCACGGTGGTGAAGGCCATCGCCAGCAGGGCCAGCGGCACGGTCAGCGCGAGGCGTTCGAGGATCAGGTCGAGCACCGGCGAGCTGTAGGCGTAGCTGTCGCCGAGCTCGCCCGTCAGCAGCCCGGCGATCCAGTGCCAGTAGCGGGTCCAGGCCGGCTGGTCGAGGCCGAGCTTGGCGGCCAGCGCGGCCACCGCCTCGGGTGCGGCGTCCGGGCCCATGAGCATCTGCGCGGCATTGCCCGGCAGGATCTCGAGCACCAGGAAAACGATGACGGATGCGCCGACCAGGGTCGCGATCAGGGTCAGGAAACGCTTGAAGAGAAACAGACTCATAGGGCGGGCCGCAGCATAACCCGACACGCAACGTCCATGCCCGAGTCGATCGATAATCGACCCCATGGCTCTCATGATCACCGACGAATGCATCAACTGCGACGTCTGCGAGCCGGAGTGTCCCAACGACGCGATCTACATGGGCGCAGAGATCTACGAGATCGACCCGCACAAGTGCACCGAATGCGTGGGCCACTTCGACGAACCGCAGTGCGTGCAGGTGTGTCCGGTCGCCTGCATCCCGACCCACCCGGGCTACGTCGAAACCCGCGAGACCCTGTGGCAGAAGTTCGAGCGGCTCGCGGCAGCCAAGGCCGCCAAGGCGGCGGCGCAGGCGGACCCGGCCGCCGCCCCGGCGCCCTAGCTTTTCGGGTCGTTCGCGGCGCCCGCCTTGGGGCGCCTCTTCTTGCCCGGCGCCGACGGATCCTGCGGGCTCAGGTACTGCGGATCCTTTCTTGCCTTGCCCTTTTTCATTGCGGTGTCCCGAGGCTCCGGCGCGGCCTCTCGCGCCCGGGGCGCGTTGTCGATCAGCGCCGCTTGCCCGGGCCCCTGCGCAGCTTCGAGCCGTAGCCGATCGCGTTCCATGCGCTGCGCCTCGGCGCGGGCTTCCCGCGTCGCCCGGTCGGCTTCGCGTTTGCGTGCCGTGCTGGGGGCTTCATCGAGCGGCAGGGCCCGGCCGGCATTGCAGGGCTGGTCGGTGTAGGTATCGCCGCAGCGCCAGACGCCGCTGACGCCTTGCGCCTGCGCGGCCCAATGAATGCAGGCGCCCGCCAGCAGCAGGCTGCCCCGGCTTGCGATTCGTGCGTGTGACAGTCTCATTCTTGTTGTCTCCCTGTTCCTTCTCTCTCTTGCTTCCGCTACCCCGCGGCGGGTGCACCCCCGTCGCCGGGCTCGCGCCGCGGAGGTTTGGGGCGCGGCGGCTTGCTCGTGTGAATGAGCAGGGTCGCCTTGTCCATCTCGCCAGCCACCAGGGCCGGAAAGGCGTGCAGCGTGCGCACGATCGCATCCTCGATCGCTTCGCGTTGTTCCTTCAGCGGCTTCTTCAGCACCCAGTTCACGACCTCGGATTTCACGCCCGGGTGGCCGATGCCGAGCCGCAGCCGCCAGTAGTCGCCGGTGCCGAGCTGGGCATGGATGTCGCGCAGGCCGTTGTGGCCGGCGTGGCTGCCGCCGAATTTCAGCTTGGCCTGCCCGGGCACCACATCGAGTTCGTCGTGCGCGACCAGGATCTCGTTCGGCTCGATCTTGAAGAAGCGCGCCAGCGCGGCCGTCGACTTGCCCGACAGGTTCATGAAAGTCTGTGGCTCGAGCAGCCAGATCGGCTTGCCGCCGATCTGCGTGCGCGCCACCAGCCCGTGGTAGCTGCGTTCGGGCGTGAGCGTGAGCTTCAGGTCGCGGGCCAGCGCGTCGATCCACCAGAAGCCGGCGTTGTGGCGCGTGGCTTCGTATTCAGGGCCCGGATTTCCGAGGCCGACAAACAGCTTGATCATGGGAATGGATTGTGACTTGCGCCCGACAAATGAAAACGGCCCGCACTGGGCGGGCCGTCGAAGCGATGAACGCTGCTGTCCGAAGGATTACTTCTTCTTCGCGGGCGCCTTGGCCTCGGCCTTGGCGGCCGGTGCCGCAGCACCTTCGGCCGGGGCGCCTTCGGTGCCGGCGGCCGGCTCTTCGGCGACCAGCGGCGGCACGGCCGAGACCAGCACCGGGTTGACCTTGCCGTGGCTCACGAACTTCACGCCCTTGGGCAGCTTGATGTCGTTGACGTGCACGGTGGCGTTCTTGGTCAGGCCCGACAGGTCGACCTCGATGAACTCGGGCAGGTCGGCCGGCAGGCAGCTGACTTCGAGTTCGGTCATCACGTGGTTCACGAGGTTGTGGTCGAGCTTGACGGCGGTCGACTCTTCCTCGCCCTTGAAGTGCAGCGGCACCTTGACCGTCATGCGGGTGCGGGCGTCGACGCGCTGGAAGTCGACGTGCTGCACGAGCTGGCGGAACGGGTGGTATTGCACGTCGCGCAGCAGCACCTTGGTGGTGGCGCCGGCAAGTTCCATCTCGAGGATCGACGAGTGGAAGGCTTCCTTCTTGAGGGCGTACCACAGCGCGTTGTGATCGAGCTCGATCAGTTGCGGCTGGCCTTCGCCACCGTAGACGATACCGGGCGTCTTGCCCGTGATGCGGAGACGGCGGCTCGCACCCGTGCCCTGCTTGGCGCGCTCATAAGCGACGAATTTCATGGATAACTCCTGTGGAAGTCGACCGCGACCAGTGCGACTCCGGTTTCAAAATGGGCTTCCGCTGCGGAAAGCCCGGCTCTTCTCTCGGAACAGGCTTTATGGAAATCTCAGAAGAGATTTTCCTGGTCCGAGAACAAACTCATCACCGACTCGCCCTTGGCGATGCGCTGGATCGTCTCGGCGATCAGCGGCGCCACGGACAGCTGGCGGATCTTGGTGCAGCCGGTGGCGCTGTCGCTCAACGGGATCGTGTTGGTCACGACCACTTCGTCGAGCGCGCTGCCCTGGGCGATGCGCTCGATCGCGGGGCCCGAGAAGATCGGGTGCGTGCAGTAGGCATACACCTTCTTCGCGCCGCGTTCCTTCAGGACCTCGGCCGCCTTCACCAGCGTGCCGGCGGTGTCGATCATGTCGTCCATGATCACGCAGTTGCGGCCGTCGATCTCGCCGATCACGTGCATGACCTCGCTCACGTTGGCGCGCGGACGGCGCTTGTCGATGATCGCGAGGTCGCAATTCAATTGCTTGGCCAGCGCCCGGGCGCGGACCACGCCGCCGACGTCGGGCGAGACCACGATCAGGTCTTCGTAGTTCTTCTGGCGCAGGTCGCCCAAAAGCACCGGCGACGCATAGATGTTGTCGACCGGGATGTCGAAGAAGCCCTGGATCTGGTCGGCGTGCAGGTCCATGGTCAGCACGCGGGCCACGCCCACTGTTTCGAGCAGGTTGGCCACCACCTTGGCCGAGATCGGCACCCGGCTCGAGCGCGGACGGCGGTCCTGGCGCGCATAGCCGAAGTAGGGGATCACGGCACTGATGCGCTCGGCCGAAGCGCGCTTGAGCGCGTCGACCATGATGAGCAGTTCCATCAGGTTCTCGTTGGTCGGCGCGCAGGTCGACTGCACCACGAAGACATCGCGGGCGCGGACGTTCTGGTTGATCTCGACGGTGACTTCACCGTCGGAGAAGCGACCGACGCGCGCGGCGCCGAGCGAGGTGCCCAGGTGCTGCGAGATCTCGGCGGCAAGGCCCGGATTGGCGTTGCCGGTGAAAACCATGAAGTCAGGGTGTTGAACCTGCATGAGTGCGTCCCGGCAATGCGAAGTGGCTCTTTGAGGAGCCGCCAAAAATCTCTTGAATGAATTTGGCAGGGGAGAAAGGATTCGAACCTTTGCATGCTGGAATCAAAATCCAGTGCCTTAACCAGCTTGGCGACTCCCCTACACGGGTCGACGACCAAGGTCGCCAACCGATATATGTCGCACCAGGACGCGTGAGCGGCCTGATAACTATCAATTCAGATCGCGTGAGCGGCCTGATATCTACCACGTCAGATCGCGTGAGCGGCCTGATTATCTTCTCAGGCCGCCCAACCCACGAGGGGGTGAACGGCCAGGTTGCTGCACTTGCGAACCTGCCAGCCCATGGGGGCTTCGGCGAGTTCCGCGTCGTGCGGCATTGCTGCAAACACCGAACTTCCCGAACCGGTCATCCGGGCCTCGAGTCCTTGGCGACCGAGCCATTCGATGGCTTCGGTGACCGCGGGACAAAGGCGCTGGGCAACCGGCTGCAGATCGTTCCGACCAAAGCCAAATCGTTTTTCGATTTGACCCTGGCGCGATTCGCTATGTGCAGCAAAGCCCGAGATTATAGCAGCAGGAGTTGAGCGTTGCAGATCCTCTGCTGCAAAAATCTGACGGGTATCGAGTCCTTCGGGTGGTTTCGCGACCGCGAACCATCCTGGCGGCAACGCGATCGGCGTGATGATCTCGCCGATTCCTTCGACCCAGGCATTGTGCCCGCGCAGGAAGAAGGGCACGTCGGCGCCCAGGCCGAGGCCGATCCGTTCCAGCGTTGCGAGCGGCAGGTCGAGGCCCCAGAGCCGGTTCAGCGCCAGCAGGCAGGTGGCCGCGTCGGAAGATCCGCCGCCCATGCCCGCCTGCGCCGGCACCTGCTTGGCGACGCCGATGTGGGCCCCCAGAGGTGTCTTGGCGGCGGCTTGCAGCGCCTTGGCTGCGCGCACGACCAGGTCGTCGGCCGGCAGCGGCGTCGTGAGGTCCTCGCGCGTGATCGCGCCGTCGGCGCGCTTTTCGATGTGCAGCGTGTCGCACCAGTCGATCAGCATGAAGACCGACTGCAGCAGGTGGTAGCCGTCGGCCCGCCGGCCCGTGATGTGCAGGAAGAGGTTGAGCTTGGCCGGCGCCGGGAGGTCGTAGAGGGCCTTCATGCGCGCTCGAAGACGATGCGCAGGTCGGCCCGGGGCGTCGGCGACTCGCGCGTGGCCTGCAGGCGGCCGGCAGCGACCTGCGACAGGTCGGGCCGCCAGCCGGGCACCCGCTCCTCGCGGCCGGCCAGCCAGGCGAACAGGGCGGCGACCGGGATCGCCGCCCCGGTCGCGGCCTCGATCAGGGCATCGACCGAGTCGTAGCGGCGGGTCTCGCTGCCGTTCCTGAGCAGGGCTTCGCCGGGGGCCCAGTGAAGCTGGGCCAGGGTGCTGCCGATCGGGCTCGTGAGGATCAGTTCGCCGGCCTGCGGCGCACCGCGCAGTTCGAACAGGGCCGAGAAGCTTTGCGTGGTCTCGCCGTCGATGCGCAGCGAAAGGCGGCCGCTCCAGGCCTCGGGGCGGGCCGCGCCGGGTGGTCCCCCGGGGCTTGCGCAACCGGCCAGCAGCAGGAGGCCGGCCGCGCCGGCCAGCAGCGCCCGGCGCCGGTTCAAAGCTTCACGTGCAGGCGCTTGAGCGTTTCCTGCAGCGTCTCGTTGTCCGCATCCGCGAGCGACGCTTCCTTCCAGATGCTCACCGCGCGATCGCGCTGGCCGGCGGCCCACAGCACTTCGCCCAGGTGGGCGCCGATCTCGGGGTCGGGCCGGCGCTTGTAGGCGTCTTCGAGGATGCGCGTGGCCTCGGCCATGTTGCCCAGCCGGTACTCGACCCAGCCCAGGCTGTCGGCGATGAACGGATCGTCGGGCGCCAGCTGCACCGCCTTCTGGATCAGCGTGCGCGCCTCTTCGAGCCGCACCTTGCGATCGGCCAGCGAGTAGCCCAGCGCGTTGTAGGCGTTCTGGTTGTCCGGCTTGATCTCGATCATGCGGCGCAGAAGGCGTTCCATCTCGTCGAGGCGGTTGAGCTTCTCGGCCACCATCGCCTGGTCGTAGATCAGGTCGGTGTCGGTCGGCGCCGCGGCGCTGGCCTGGGCCAGCATGTCGAAGGCGGCCTGGTACTGCTTGGCATCGCGCAGCAGCTGCACTTCGGTCAGGAACTTCTGCTTCTTCTCGTCCGCGGTGCGTTCGGGCAGGCTGCGGACCAGCTCGCGCGCTTGCGCCAGCTTGCCCTGGCGGGCCAGCAGCGCGGCGCGGCGCGCCTGTGCGCCGACCAGGTCGTCGGTGCTGTCGATGCGGGCCAGCCAGCCCTCGGCGCCGGTGAAATCCTTGCGCCGCTCGGACAGCTGCGCCATCAGCAGGTAGGCCTGCGTCAAGCCGCGCTCGCGGCTCTCGGGGTCGCGCAGCGTGGGCGCGAGCGAGATGAAGCGGTTGAGCGAGGCCTCGGCCGCCTTGTCCTGGCGCGCCTGAATCTGGAGGCTGCCGAGCAGCAGCCAGGGTTCGGGCAGTTCGGGCCGGGCCGCGGTGAGCGTCGTGAGCTCGGCCGAGGCCTCGGCGTAGCGCCGTCCCTCGACCAGCGCCCGTGCGTAGCCGACGCGCATTTCGGGCTGGGCCTTCGGTCCGGCGAGGTAGCGCTTGACGATCGGCTCGGCCAGCGGCTGGCTGGGGTCCATGATCTCGAGCGCCAGCAGCGCGGGTCCCTCGGCCGACGGATCCAGTTGCTGGCCCTTGATGGCGGCGTCGAGTGCACCGGGGATGTCGCCGGCGGCCAGCCGCAGGCGGCCCACGGTGGCCCAGGCGGCCCCCCCGGTGGCGGGGCTTGCGAGTTCGTCGGCCAGCGCCTGTTCGACCACGGATGCCGCGAGCTTCTTGTCCGTGGCCCTGGAATAGTTGCGGGCGATCACGGCCATCAGGAACGGGCGTTCGACCTGGGGCGTGGCGGCCATCTCGGCGCGCAGCGGCTCGACCGTCTCGGCGATGCGGTTCAGGGCGATCAGGATCTGGAGCTCGAAGCGGCGTGCATCGCGCGAATCGGGCAGCGTTTCCTTCCAGGCCCGGGCCGCCGCCAGGGCGGAATCGCCGGAGCGCGACTGCAGTGCGATCTCGACCGCGCGCTGGAACAGCTTGCCGTCGCGCGCACGACGGGCGGCGTCGAGCACCAGTCCGTAGGCCGTGCCAGGGTCGGAGCGCGCGTTGAGCTCGCCCAGCAGCACTTCGTAGAACAGCTCGGCGGTCATTGCCGACGGCTGGGCCTGCGCGCTCGCCTTGGGGGGCTCCGGTGTCTCGGGCGATCCTGCGGGCCGCGCGGGGTCGACGATGGATGCGGGGCCGGAGGGTGCGGGCGCTTCGGTCTGGCCTTGCGCCGCGAGCGCGATCAGGGCCAGGAAAGCGGCCGCCGCAAGGCGGGATCGGCGAGGCGTAAAGGTCATCGAAGCCATAATAATCCAAGCCTTTTGCGTCTTGTCGCGTGGGGTTTCAACGCCGACCTTTTTTCAAGTCAGCCCGCTCCCATGCCTGAACTCCCCGAAGTCGAAGTCACCCGCCGCGGATTCGCGGATCGCATCGCGGGCGCCCGCATCGAGGCGGTGCGGGTCGGCAAGCCGTTGCGCTGGGCGTTGACGGTGGATCCCGTCGAACTGGTGGGGCGCACCGTGCGCGCCGTCCGCCGGCGCGGCAAGTACCTGCTGGTCGACCTCGATGCCGGATTGCTGCTGATGCACCTGGGCATGTCGGGCAGCCTGCGTTTCGACACCGCGCTGCCCGCCCCTGGGGCGCACGATCACTTCGATCTCGTCACCAGCCGCGGCACGCTGCGGCTCAACGATCCGCGCCGCTTCGGTGCCGTGGTCCATGTCGAGGACGAGCGCTCGCCGCTGGCGCTCAAGCTGCTCGGCGGGCTGGGCATGGAGCCGCTCGGCGATGCCTTCGACTTCGAGGCCTTCCACGCCGGCCTGCGCCGGCGCCGCGCGCCGATCAAGCAGGTGCTGCTGGCGGGCGACGTGGTGGTCGGCGTGGGCAACATCTATGCGTCCGAGGCGCTCTTTCTTGCCGGCATCCGCCCGACCCTGTCGGCCGCGCGCATCAGCCGGCCGCGTGCGCTGCGCCTGCATGCCGCGGTGCGGGACATTCTTGCGCGGGCGGTCGAGCGCGGCGGCAGCACCTTGCGGGATTTCTCGAACGTGGACGGCCAGAGCGGCTATTTCCAGCTGGAGGCCACGGTCTACGGGCGCGAGGGCGAGCCGTGTCGGGTCTGCGCGACACCGGTGCGCATGATTCGCCAGGGCCAGCGCGCAACCTATTTCTGTCCGGTGTGCCAAAAGCATTGAATCTCACCAGTGAATGGCGCCCCGAAGCGCGTGCCGATGCTATATTTTGTAAGTCGCCCTTACAAATCCTGCTTTGACCGATTCCTTCAATCAGCAATTCGACAAGCATGGCGCTTGGCGGCGCAATTTCGCGCACCGCCTCAAGTGGTTGTCCCGCTGGCTGAATGAAAACGAACTACTGAACCAGAGCGTGGCCGAGCGGCTGCGCGACCTGGAATCCCAGCTGCGCACCAGCAAGGTCATGGTCGCCTTCGTGGCCGAGTTCTCGCGCGGCAAATCCGAGCTGATCAACGCGATCTTCTTCGCCGGCTACGGGCGCCGGATCATGCCGGCCAGCGCGGGCCGCACCACGATGTGCCCGACCGAGCTCGGCTATGACCACACGCTGCCGCCCAGCCTGCGTCTGCTGCCGATCGAAACCCGCCTCGAGGCGCATTCGCTGGCCCATTGGCGCGACGAGCCCGAGCGCTGGATCGAGATCGCGATCAATGTCGAGAACGCCGAGGAACTGTCGCAGGCGATGAGCAAGGTCGCCGAGGTGCGCTGGGTGCCGCTCGAGGAAGCGCGCGCACTCGGCTTCTGGAGCGACGATGTCCCGGACGACAACCCGGTGCCCGATTCGGATGGCCGGGTCGAGATCCCGCGCTGGCGCCATGCGGTGCTGAACATGCCGCATCCGCTGCTGGAGCAGGGGCTGGTGATCCTCGACACGCCCGGCCTCAACGCGATCGGCGCCGAACCCGAACTCACGGTGAGCCTGATTCCGCAGGCCCACGCGGTGGTCTTCATTCTCGGCGCCGACACCGGGGTGACCCGTTCCGACCTTTCCATCTGGCGCGAGCACCTGGTCACCGAGGGCGACCTGAGCGAAACCCGGATCGTGGTGCTCAACAAGATCGACACGATGTGGGACATCCTCAGCACGCCGGCCCAGATCGATGCCCAGATCCAGCGCCAGCGCAAGGGTGCCGCCGAACTGCTCGGCGTCCCGCTGCCGCAGGTCCTGCCGGTCTCGGCGCAGAAGGGGCTGCAGGCCAAGATCCGCCGCGATGTGCCGCTGCTCCAGGCGAGCCGGCTGCCGGCGCTCGAGGCGGTGCTCGGCGAGGGCCTGCTTGGCAAGCGCGAGACAATGCTCAGGCTCGCCGTCGATGCCGGCATCGTCGCCCTCAGGACCGAGGCCGCGCGCATCCTCAACGTGCGCCAGCGCGACCTGTCCGAGCAGGCGCTCGAACTGCAGGGCCTGCGCGGCAAGAACGGATCGGTGATCCGCCACATGCGCACCCGCATCGAGGCCGAGCAGACCGAGTTCGAGGGCAGCAACGCCCGCATCCTGGCGCTGCGCTCGGTGCAGGGCAAGCTGCTGCGCGAGGTCTATGCGGTGCTCGGCGGCACCGCGCTCAAGGCCGACATGGGCCGCCTGTCGGCGGCGCTCAAGCGGCGAGGCATCAAGTTCAGCGTGCGCAAGGTCTACGGCGAGACCTTCGAATCGCTGCGCAACAACCTGCGCGAGGTGCAGGCGACCAGCGCCGAGATCCAGTCGATGCTGCATGCGACCTTTCGCCAGCTCAATGCCGAACACGGCTTCACGCTGCAGGCGCCGCCCGAGCCCGACCTGTCGGGCTTCGAGCAGCAGCTCGACCAGATCGAACGCAGCCATGTCCACTACCTGGGCGTGGGCAACATGCTCAAGCTGGCACAGCCCGATTTCTGCGACAAGCTGGTGCGCGCGCTGGCCAGTCGGCTGCGGGTGGTCAACGAGGCAGCGATGACCGAGGTCGAGCGCTGGAGCAAGGGTGCAGGCGCCCAGCTCGATGCGCAGCTCAGGGAGCGGCGCCGCAATTTCACCAAGCGCATCGAGGCCGTCGAACGCATCCAGGGCGCGGCTGGCAGCCTCGACGAGCGCCTGGCCGAGCTGGCCGCCCAGGAGGGCCATCTGGGCGAGCTGCACCGGCGGCTGGCCGAGCTCACCACCTTGCTGACCAGCAACGAAGCGCCGAACGCTCCGGTGGCACGGACCGAACTTGTTGCCTGAAAGTCCGCAGGGGCGCGCACCGGGCTTCGCCGAGCGCATCGTGGCCTGGCAGCGCAGCCACGGCCGCAGCGAGCTGCCGTGGCAAAACACCCGGGACCCCTATCGCGTCTGGTTGTCCGAGGTGATGCTGCAGCAGACCCAGGTGAGCACCGTGCTCGGCTACTTCGCGCGCTTCCTGGCACGCTTCCCGTCGGTGGCCGACCTGGCGGCCGGCACCGAGGACGAGGTGTTCGGGCTCTGGAGCGGACTCGGCTACTACAGTCGCGCGCGCAACATGCATCGCTGCGCACAGGACGTGGTGGCGCGCTTCGGCGGCGAATTCCCGCGCACGGCGGCCGAACTGCAGACACTGCCCGGGATCGGCCGCTCGACCGCGGCGGCGATCGCGGCCTTCTGCTTCGGCGAACGGGTGGCGATCCTGGACGGCAACGTCAAGCGGGTGCTGTCACGGTTGCTGGCCTTCGACGGCGACCTGTCGTCGGCTGCCCAGGAGCGGCTGCTGTGGAACGAGGCGACCGAACTGCTGCCGCCGGCCGAGGATCGAGGCGCCATCGCCGGCTACACCCAGGGCTTGATGGACCTGGGTGCCACGGTGTGCCTGGCGCGCAAGCCCAGCTGCATGATCTGCCCGGTGAGCGACCTGTGCGCGGGCCGCCGCCAGGGGGCGCCGGAGAACTATCCGGTCAAGACCCGCAAGCTGCGGCGGACGTCGCAGTCGCTCTGGATGCTGCTGGCTCGCGACCCGGGGGGGCGCGTGTGGTTGGAGAAGCGGCCGTCGCGCGGCATCTGGGCCGGGCTCTACTGTGTGCCGATCTACGAGAGTCGCGAGGCGCTGGCGGCAACGCTCACTGCCAGGGACCTCGCCAGCGTCCACGACGAAGCCGCCTTCCTGCATGTGCTCACGCACAAGGATCTGCACCTGCATCCGGTGGCGGTCGAACGCCGCAGCACGCAGCCACTGGCCGGGACGGGGGGCTGGTTTGCCGCCGATCAGTGGACCGCGCTGGGCTTGCCGGCACCCGTGCGAAAACGGCTTGTGAGCAGCAGCTAGGGCCTGTTCACCCTATTTCCGGGGTCGCGAAGGCCTGCCAGGACGGGCCAATCAAGGCGCGCGACGCGGCATGTGCGTTGGCACATGCAAGGAGTGCAACGCCGAGTGGCTCGTCCTGGCAGGCCTTCCCTTCGGGTTGCTGGGCGAAGGGGCCGTCTGCGGCGTTGCCCGCGCTTGCAAGGCGAAAGCCTTGCTGCGCGCAGGCGCCTTGCATCCAGCCCCTTTGCCCGGCAACGCGATCCCCGAAAATAGTGTGAACAGGCCCTAGGCGCTGTCGAGCTCGCGGTGCCGCTTGAGCGCGGCCCAGCGGGCGCCGAAGCCGCGCGCCAGCTGCTCGACCAGGAACACCGAGCGATGCTGGCCGCCGGTGCAGCCGATGGCCACCGTGACATAGCTGCGATGGTCGCGCGCCAGGGCGTCGAGCCAGCGCTGCAGGAACTGCTCGATGTCGCCGTACATGCGGGCGACATCCTCGTGCTCGCGCAGCCACTCGATCACGGGCGCATCGCGTCCGGTCAGTGCGCGCAGCGCCGGCACGTAGTGCGGATTGGGCAGCATGCGCACGTCGAACACGAAGTCGGCGTCGAGCGGCACGCCGCGCTTGAAGGCGAAGGACTCGAACACCAGGGTCAGCGCACTGTCGGGTGCCGAGATCAGCGCCTTGACGTAGCTCTGGAGCTGCGCCGGGCGGATGATGCTGGTGTCGATCACGTCGGCGCCATCGCGCAGGTCGGCGAGCAATTCCCGCTCGAGCTCGATCGCCTGCACCAGCACGCGCTGCTGTTCGGGCGCGTCGGTGCGGCCTTCCTGGCGCGACAGCGGATGGCGGCGCCGGGTTTCGGAATAACGGCGCACCAGGGCATCGGTGGTGGCGTCGAGGAACAGCGAGCGCAGCGAAATGCCCTGCTGCCGCAGGCCCTCGAGCTGCTGCGGCACCAGGGGCAGCGAGACACCGCTGCGCACGTCCATCGCGATCGCCACCTTGGCGACATGCTGCTGCTGTTGCAGCGCGATGAAGGGCGAAAGCAGCTCGGGCGGCAGGTTGTCGACGCAGTAATAGCCCGCGTCCTCGAGCGCGTGCAGGGCGACGGACTTGCCGGAACCGGACATGCCGGTGATGAGCACGAGTTCGAGGCTCATGTCTCGGCCACCTGTGCCTTCTGGCCCAGCATCTCGCGCGCATGCGCCAGCGAGGTTCGGGAGACGCGCTCGCCGCCCAGCATCCGGGCAACCTCCTGGGCGCGGCCTTCGCCGTCGAGCACGGCGACACTGCTTTCGGTGCGGGCGGTGTCCTGGCCCTTGGCGGCGGTCTGGCGCTTGGCGACCACCAGGTGGTGGTCCGCGCAGGCCGCCACCTGCGGCAGGTGGGTCACCGCCAGCACCTGGCGGTCGCGGCCGAGCTGCTTCATGAGCCGGCCGACGGTCTCGGCCACGGCACCGCCGACACCGGCATCGACCTCGTCGAAGATCAGTGTCTGGGCGGCGCCGAGCTCGCTGGTCGTGACCGCGATGGCCAGCGCGATGCGGGAGAGCTCGCCGCCGGAGGCCACCTTGCCGATCGAACGCGGCGTGCTGCCCGCATGGCCGCTGACCAGGAAGGAGATCTCTTCGAGGCCGGCCCGGCCGGGTTGCGCCAGCGGCTGCAGTGCGACCTCGAAGCGGCCGCCCTTCATGCCGAGTTCCTGCATCGCCTGCGTGACCGCCTGCGAGAGCTTGGGCGCCGCCTGCTTGCGGGCCCTGGCCACGGCCTTGGCCTCTTTCAGGTAGGCCTGCTGCGCCGACTGCTCGGTGCGCTCGAGCGCGTCGAGGTCGCTCTGCGCGTCGAGGGCCTTCAACTCGGCCTGCCAGCCGGCGAGCAAGGCGGGCAACTCGGCCGGCGGACGCCGGTAGCGGCGCGCGAGCGACATCCAGCTGCCCATGCGCTCGTCCAGTTCGGCCAGCCGCTCGGGGTCGGGGTCGGCCTGGCGCAGGTAGCTGTGCAGCGAATGCGCGGCGTCCGAGGCCTGGGCCACGCTGGAGGCCAGCACCTCGCCCAGCGCCTTGAATTCCGGCTCGATGTGCTCGCAGTTCTGCAGCAGCGTGAGGGCGCGGGCTAGCGCCGCCAGGGCGCCGCTGTCGTCATCCTCGAGCGCGTTGCTGGCGCCCTCGGCGGCATCGATCAGCGCCTGGGCGTTGGAAATGCGGCTGTGGCTCGCCGACAGCTCTTCCCACTCGTCCTCGCCCGGTGCCAGCTTGGCGACCTCGGCGACCTGCCATTGGAGGCGTTCGCGTTCGCGCTGCAGGGAATCCTGGGCCGAGCGGGCGGTTTCGAGTGCCCCGATCGCCTGCCGCCAGAGCTGCCAGGCGCTTTCGAGCGCGCCGGTGTCGATGCCGGCATAGGCATCGAGCAGGCCGCGCACGGCCTCGGGCCGGGTCAGGCTCTGCCAGGCGTGCTGGCCATGGATGTCCAGCAGGTGGTCGCCGAGCTCGCGCAACTGGGTGGCGGTGGCCGGGCTGCCGTTGATCCAGCCGCGGCTGCGGCCCTGGAGGTCGACCGTGCGGCGCAGCAGCAGAGCATCGCCGCCTTCGAAGCCGCCCTCGTCGAGCCGGCCGGCCAGGCCCGGGTCGGCATCGAACTCGGCGCTGACGTCCAGCCGCTCGGCGCCTTCGCGCACCGCGCCGGCATCGGCCCGGTTGCCCAGTGCCAGCTGCAGTGCGTCGATCAGGATCGACTTGCCGGCGCCGGTCTCGCCGGTGAGCACCGTGAAGCCGGCGGAGAAATCGAGCTCGAGCGACCGCACGATCACGAAATCCCGCAGCGCAATGCGCCTCAACGCCATCTCAAGATCCCCCTTCGTTCCAATGCAGTTTCTTGCGCAAGGTGTCGAAATAGCTCCAGCCTCGCGGATGCAGGAAGCGCACCCGATAGTCCGAGCGGCGCACCATCACCTTGTCGCCGATGGCCAGCGTGGCCAGCGATTGCATGTCGAAATTGGCGCTGGCATCGCGCCCGCCGACCAGTTCCATCGTGACCTCGTCGGCGTCGGGCAGCAGCAGCGGCCGATTCGACAGCGTGTGCGGCGCGATCGGCACCAGCACCCAGCCGCGCACCGCGGGATGCAGCAGCGGCCCCCCGGCCGACAGCGCGTAGGCGGTCGAGCCCGTGGGCGTGGAGATGATCATGCCGTCGGCGCGCTGGTTGGCCACGAAATGGTGGCCCACCGTGACCCGCAGCTCGACCATGCCCGAAGTGGCGCCGCGGTTGACCACCACGTCGTTCATTGCCAGGGTGTCGAACACCGACTCGCCGTCGCGCACCACCCGCGCCTTCATCAGCGTGCGCAGGTCTTCCTCGTAGTCGCCGGCCAGCATCGGGATCAGCGTCGCCTGGTAGTTGTCGAGCGAGATGTCGGTGATGAAGCCGAGCCGGCCGCGGTTGATGCCGATCAGCGGCACGTCGTGCGGCGCCAGCTGGCGGCCGATGCCGAGCATGGTGCCGTCGCCGCCGACCACCAGGCCGAGATCGCACTGCTGGCCGATTTCCTCCACCGTCAGTGCGGGATAGGGGCCGGATTCGACCGAGTCCGACTGCGACTTCTCGACGAAGACCTTGCAGCCCTGCGATTCGAGGAAGGCGCCGATCCCCTCCATGACGTCGTCATGCGCGCCGCATTGCGCCCGGGCGCCGGAGGCCTGGTATTTACCGATCAGTGCGACATGCCGAAAGCGGGAGCTCATTCACAAATTACAACATTAAAATCATTCGATGCTGGACGACCGTGCCAAGTTGCTGCTGAAGACTCTCGTCGAGCGCTACATCGCCGACGGGCAGCCCGTGGGGTCGCGCACGCTTTCCCGCGCGCCGGGGCTGGACCTGTCCCCCGCGACCATCCGCAACGTGATGTCCGACCTCGAGGTGCTCGGGCTGATCGCAAGCCCCCACACGTCCGCAGGTCGCATTCCGACCGCACGGGGCTACCGCCTCTTCGTCGACACCATGCTGACCGCGCAGCGCGAGCAGTTCGCGTCGGCGCCGAGCCTGGCGGCCGACCAGCCGCAGAAGGTGATCGCGAACGCCGCCAACCTGCTGTCGAACCTGTCGCAGTTTGTGGGCGTGGTGATGGCGCCGCGGCGCGCCTCGGTGTTCCGGCAGATCGAGTTCCTGCGGCTGTCCGACCGTCGGTTGCTGGTGATCATCGTCGCGCCCGACGGCGACGTGCAGAACCGCGTGATCTTCCCCGAGGTCGACTACACGCAGTCGCAGCTGGTCGAGGCCTCCAACTACATCAACACCCATTTCGCCGGCCTCTCGATCGAGCAGGTGCGCGACCGGCTGCAGTCCGAGGTCGAGCAGCTGCGCGGCGAGATCGCGGCGCTGATGCAGGCTGCCGTGCAGGTCAGCTCCGAGGTCATGACCGAGGCCCAGGACGAGGTCGTGATCGCGGGCGAGCGCAACCTGCTCGCGGTCACCGACTTTTCCAGCGACATGGGGCACCTGCGGCGCGCCTTCGAGTTGTTCGAGCACAAGACGCAGCTGATGCGCCTGCTCGACGTCTCGAGCCAGGCCGAGGGCGTGCGCATCTTCATCGGCGGCGAGAGCCAGGTGGTGCCCTTCGACGACCTGTCGATCGTCAGCGCGAACTACGAGGTCGACGGCAAGGTTGTCGGCACACTGGGCGTCATCGGCCCGACCCGCATGCCCTACGAACGCATGATCCAGATCGTCGACATCACGTCGAAGCTGGTCACCAACGCGCTGAGCCACCGCAAGTAGGGAAGGGCGCCGCGCCCTACTAGAATCGGTGCCACGTGGGCCGTTAGCTCAGTTGGTTAGAGCAGCGGACTCATAATCCGTTGGTCGCTGGTTCAAGCCCAGCACGGCCTACCAAAAGCATCCGCCGGAGACTCGGGTCTGCTTGCGCGAAGCTTCTTTTGCAAGTCAAGAATCGAAGCGTGGACAGATGGCTGAAATGGATGCTATAATCGCAAGCTGTGCGGCTGTAGCTCAGTTGGATAGAGTACTTGGCTACGAACCAAGGGGTCGTGGGTTCAATTCCTGCCAGCCGCACCACTCTCTCGAATGGCCTAGAGGATTTTTCTCCTCTAGGCCATTTTCTTTTGGGGGGCCTTTCAGGGGAGTCGGTCCTTCCCTCCGCCTGCTCGAGCCGCAAGGACCACCGGATGGGGCATGGTCATCGTCGACAGCTTTCCGCTGGTCGCGGAATTCTTCAAGGTCGACTGCAGGACCGGGTTCGGCTGGGGCGGCACGCTCGTCAGCCTGATTGCCTGGGTCTTCCTGGCCACCGGCGTGGCCGCGTCTTCGAAATCCACCACCAAGACTTGGGGCGGGCGCATGTCGCGCGGCCGAGTTGCACCGGCCGGATGGCTTATTGGCCGCCTCGACGGCCGCAGCCAGAATTTCATGAATGGAGACGATGGGAGACGAAGAACTCGCCGCGGCCGCGTATGTGCTGCGAAAGCGGGCCGCGCTTGGCGACCCGGATGCCTTGAAGCAGGCGCAACGCATGGAGGCGGAGCTGCGCAGGCGCCTGGGTTCCACGCCGTCCGATCGCACCCCGCTGGAGCCCGAAGGCAGGCCTGCGCGGCCTTGGTGGCGGTTCTGGTAGCTGGAGCGTGCGCAGGACGTCCGGTTTGTTGCCGTTCTCGCCCCACCGAGGTGCCGGTGCCGGCGAAGAACTGAGCGCTTTCCGTTATCTTCGGCTCGTCAGGGGCAAGCGCTCCGGGGAGCCGAGATGTTTTCGCATGTCTTCGTGAGCGTGGGCGACTTCGAGCGCGCACTGCTTTTCTATCGGCCGGTGATGCAGGGCCTGGGCCTCGAGCTTCGTTTCTGCGAGCGAGACAAGCCCTGGGCCGGCTGGCACGGCACCGGCCGCACGCGGCCCTTCTTCGTGATCTGCAAGCCGCACAACGGCCTGCCGCATGCGCCCGGCAACGGCCAGATGGTGGCCTTCGCCGCGGCCGACCGGGCCATGGTGCGCACGGTGCACCGCGTCGCGCTCGCCCAGGGCGGCAGTTGCGAAGGCGCACCCGGCTTGAGGGCCCAGTACCACCCGCACTACTACGGCGCCTACTTCCGGGATCCCGACGGCAACAAGTTCTGCGTCGCCTGCCATGCCCCGGACCCCGAGAGGGACTGCATGACCCTGGTCGCCCCGTACCTCGATGATGTCCACCGAGCGCAGGTGATCCGTCTCTGGGAGACCGCATTCCGCTACGGCACGGCGCACAACGCTCCCGCCCTCGGCATCGACAAGAAGCTGGCGGTCGCCGATGGTCTTTTCTTCGTCGCTCTGGCGCAGGGCTCGGTGGTCGGCACCGTGCTGGCGGGCTACGACGGACACCGGGGCTGGCTGTACTCGGTCGCCGTGGATCCGGGGCATCGGTCGCGGGGCATCGGCACGGCCTTGGTCGCGCACGCGGAGCGCGCCCTGGCGGATCGGGGTTGCATGAAGATCAACCTGCAGATTGCGCCCGGCAGCGAGTCGGTGGCGGCCTTCTACGAAGCGCTTGGCTACGTGGTTGAGCCGCGCGTCAGCATGGGCAAGCGCATCGTCGCCAACATCCCGGGCGGTTCGTGAGCCCATGCGGCGTCGCCGAGGGCGCGAGAGTCCGCCAGGTCTCGCGGTACAGCGCGCTGGGCCATGAGATCCACGGCCGCCCGCCGGGCTCCGTGATGACCATCGTCGGGCAGGGCGGGTCGGTCGCACGTGTAACCGGCGGCCCCATCAACACTACCGCCGGCGGGGCCGCCAGTGACGGCGGACCGCCCGCCGCCCATAATCGCCATCCGGCCAAGCCAGGGGCCCCTGTCGAATCCTGGCGTTCATTGGGGCGACCACGATGAGCTTTTTGCACATGTTCCTGCCGGCCTCCGAGCCCGCGCGCAGCGAGGCCCTGGCCCTGCTGAAGAAGAAGCACCACGTGCCGAGGCACCTCGTCCGGGGCGTCGTGCCCAAGAAGGCGTCGGCCCTCGCGACGGAGCCCGTGCAAGTCCAGCAGCAGACCTTCGGTGCATCCGGCCCCTTGCCGTCCGACGCGCAAGTGCAGGTCGGCTGAGCGCCGCGCCTGACCCAGGCTCTCCCAGTTCCGATCCGGCAGCAGGCCTTCGCGGTCCGCGCGCCGGCGCAGCCGTGGGCTGCCGCGCCGGGCAATCAAGGGTAAAGCCGGCTTTCCATTCGTCCGAACACCGGTATCTTTTGTATCCAGTGGCATCCGAGTGTCCCGCTCGGGTTGGGTTCCACTGTGCAAGGAGTCGGAAATCGCCTCGCCTGCCCCCCGTGCCGATCTGCTGCGCGTCGAAGGCGTCACGGTGCGCTTTGGGGGAATCACGGCGCTCGACAAGGTGTCGTTCGCGGTGCCCGAGGGTTTCATCGTCGGCCTGATCGGTCCGAACGGTGCCGGCAAGACCACGCTCTTCAACTGCCTGTCGCGGCTCTATGCCTTCAGCGAGGGCCGCATCTCGTTCGAGGGCCGCTCGCTGGTCGAGACGCCGGCGCACGGCGTCGCGGCGATGGGCATCGGCCGCACCTTCCAGAACCTGGCGCTGTTCCGGACCATGACCGTGCGGCAGAACATCCTGCTTGGCGGCCATTGCCGCACCCGCAGCGGCTTCCTCGCCAATGCCCTGCGGCTGCCGGGAGTGCGGCGCGAAGAGCAGGTGCTCGAAGCGCACGCCGACCAGCTGGTCGACCTGCTCGACCTCGGCGCCGTGGCCGCCACCCGCGTGATGGACCTTCCCTTCGGCACCCAGAAGCGCGTCGAGCTGGCGCGGGCGCTGGCGAGCCGGCCGAAGCTGCTGCTGCTCGACGAGCCGGCCGGCGGCCTGAACCATGAGGAAGTCGGCAAGCTGATGGACCTGCTGCGCCAGGTGCGCGAGCGGCTCCGGCTCACGATGCTGCTGGTCGAGCACCACATGAACCTCGTGATGCGGGTCTCCGACCAGGTGGTGGCGCTGGACTTCGGCCGCGTCATCGCCGACGGCTCGCCGGCCGAGGTGCAGGCCAACGCCGAAGTGATCCGCGCCTACCTGGGAGACCCGGACTGATGGCCCGCCTGCTCGACGTCCGCGGCCTGCGCGCGCAGTACGGCGCGAGCAGGGTGCTGCACGGCATCGACTTCGGCGTCGAGGAGGGCGGCATCACGACCATCCTCGGTGCCAACGGCGCCGGCAAGACGACCACCCTGCGGGCGGTCTGCGGCATGGTCAGGACCGAGGGCGAGATCGCCTTCGCGGGCCAGCGCATCGAGGGCCGCGCGACCGAGTCCATCGTCCGGCTCGGCGTCGCCCACGTGCCGGACGGGCGCGGCACCTTCGCCGCGCTGAGCGTCGAGGAGAACCTGCGCCTGGGCGCCTACACCCGCCGCGACAAGGCCGAGGTGGCGGCCGATTTCGAGCGCGTCTACAACCACTTCCCGCGGCTGCGCGAGCGCCGCTACCAGCAGGCCGGCACGCTGTCGGGCGGCGAGCAGCAGATGCTGGCGGTGTCGCGCGCCCTGATGCTGCGGCCGCGGCTGCTGCTGCTCGACGAGCCCTCCTTCGGCCTGGCGCCGCGCATCGTGCATGAGCTGTTCGAGATCCTGCGCGAGATCAATGCCAGGGAGCGCGTGAGCATGCTGTTGGTGGAGCAGAACGCGGCACTGGCGCTGCGGCTGGCCGACCACGCCTATCTGCTCGAAACCGGCCGCGTGGTGATCTCCGGCCGCGCCGAGACCGTTCGCAACGACGAAGCGGTGCGGCGTTCCTACCTCGGCTACTGAGCGCGGCGCCATGAACCTCCTCCTGCACCAGGTGCTCTCCGGCCTCGCCACCGGCGGGATCTATGCCAGCGTGGCGCTGGCGCTGGTGATGATCTACCAGGCCACGCACCTGGTGAACTTCGCGCAGGGCGAGCTCGCGATGTTCTCCACCTACATCGCCTGGAGCCTGATGCAGGCCGGACTGCCCTACTGGGCCGCGTTCTTCGTCACGGTGGCGATCGCCTTCGCCCTCGGCGTGCTGATCGAGCGCATCGTCGTGCGGCCGGTCGAGAACGCGCCGATCCTCTCGGTGGTCATCGTCTTCATCGGCCTGCTCGTCATCCTCAACAGCCTCGCGGGCTGGATCTTCAGCTACACGATCAAGCCCTTCCCGAGCCCGTTCCCGGCCGAGCCGCTGTTCGGCAATCGCTTCATGTCCTCGCACGAGCTGGGCTCGATCGGCATCACGCTGGCGGTGCTGGCGCTGGTGTTCGTGTTCTTCCGCTACACGCCGCTGGGCCTGGCGATGCGCGCGGCGGCGCAGAACCCGGTCTCGAGCCGACTGGTGGGCATCCGGGTCGGCTGGATGCTGGCCCTCGGCTGGGGCCTGGCGGCGGCGATCGGCGCCATCGCCGGCATCATGGTCGCGCCCGCCGTGTTCCTCGAGCCCAACATGATGGCCGGCATCCTGCTGTATGCCTTCGCCGCCGCCCTGCTCGGCGGCATCGACAGCCCGGGCGGCGCGGTGCTCGGCGGCTTCATCGTCGGCGTGCTCGAGAACCTGGTCGGCGCGGTGCTGGGCACCGAACTCAAGCTCACAGTCGCGCTGGTGCTGATCGTCGGCGTGCTGGTGATCCGGCCCTCGGGCCTGTTCGGGAAGGTCAGCGTCACGCGGGTCTGAGCCATGAAGCGGCCACCCACCCCGACCCGCACGGCGCCGAGCAGGGCCCAACTGGCAGGCCTGCTGCTGCTGGTCGCGCTGGCCTGCGCGCTGCCCTTCGTGGTCAGCAACTACCGGGTGTTCCAGTTCACGCTGGCGCTGGTCTACGCCATCGCCCTGCTCGGGCTCAACATGCTGACCGGCTACAACGGCCAGATCTCGCTCGGCCACGGCGCCTTCTACGCCATCGGCGCCTATGTGGCGGCGATCCTCATGGACCAGTTCGGCGTGCCCTACTGGCTCACGCTGCCGGCCGCCGGCGCGGTCTGCCTGCTGGCCGGTTTCCTGTTCGGCCTGCCGGCACTGCGGCTCGAAGGGCTCTACCTCGCGCTGGCCACCTTCGCGCTCGGCGTGGCGATGCCGCAGATCCTCAAGTACAAGCACTTCGAGCACTGGACCGGCGGCGCGCAGGGCATCGTGATCGTCAAGCCCGAGGCGCCCGAATGGACCGGCCTCTCGCAGGACCAGTGGCTCTACTTCGTGGTGCTGGGGGTGCTGGTCGTGATGTTCGTCCTCGCCTGGAACCTGCTGCGCGGGCGCATCGGACGCGCGATGGTGGCGATCCGCGACCAGCCGATCGCGGCCCAGGCGATGGGGGTCGACACCGCGATGGTGAAGTCGTTGACTTTCGGCGTCTCGGCGATGTACACCGGCGTTGCGGGGGCACTGGGGGCGATCGTGGTCCAGTTCGTCGCGCCGGACTCGTTCACCATCTTCCTGTCGATCACGCTGGTGGTGGGTGTGGTGATCGGCGGCCTGGCATCGATCCAGGGCGCGATCTACGGGGCGCTGTTCATCCAGTTCATACCGAACGTCGCCGACCAGATCTCCAAGGCCGCACCGTGGGCGATCTACGGCATCTTCCTGATCGTCTTCATGTACGTGATGCCCACCGGCGTGGCCGGGCTGGTTCGCATCCTCGCCGGCCGCTTCCGGCAGCGGCGCGAGCGACAAGAGAGTTCATCGTTGACACAGAAGGAGACATCATGAAATTCAGTCCCTACCGTCGCGCCACCTTGCTCGCCGCGGCCCTCGCCGTCATCGCGGCACCGGCGCTGGCGCAGAAGAAATACGGCCCCGGCGTCACCGACACCGAGATCAAGCTCGGCCAGACCATGCCCTACAGCGGACCGGCCTCGGCCTACGGCACCATCGGCAAGCTCGAGCAGGCCTATTTCAAGATGATCAACGACAACGGCGGCATCAACGGCCGGAAGATCAACCTGATCAGCCTCGACGACGGCTACAGTCCGCCGAAAGCGGTGGAGCAGGTGCGCCGGCTGGTCGAGCAGGACGAGGTGCTGGCGCTGTTCCAGACGCTGGGCACGCCGAGCAACTCGGCGATCCACAAGTACGTGAACGCGAAGAAGGTGCCGCACCTGCTGCTGGCCACCGGCGCGACCAAGTGGGCCGACCCCCAGAACTTTCCGTGGACGCTCGGCTTCAACCTGAGCTACCAGGCCGAAGGCCTGATCTACGCCAAGTACTTGATGAAGGAGAAGCCCAACGCGAAGATCGCGATCCTTTATCAGAACGACGACTACGGCAAGGACCTGCTCAAGGGCGTGAAGGACGGCCTGGGCGCGAAGGGCGCCAGGATGGTCGTCTCCGAAGCCAGCTACGAAGTGACCGACCCGACGGTCGACTCGCAGATCCTCACCTTGCAGAACTCCGGCGCCGACACCTTCATCGACATCACGACGCCGAAGTTCGCGGCCCAGGCGATCCGCAAGGCCTTCGATTCGGGCTGGAAGCCGCTGCACATCGTCAACAACGTCGCCGCCTCGGTGGGCTCGGTGCTGGCACCGGCCGGGCTCGACAAGTCGACCGGACTGCTCACGCTGCTGTACTACAAGGACCCGAACGACCCGCAGTGGAAGGACGACCCGGCGATGCTCGAGTGGCGTGCCTTCATGGGCCGCTACTACAAGGAGGGCGACCCGAAGGACGCCGCCAACCTCTACGCCTACCTGGCGGCGCAGACCATGGTGCAGATCCTCAAGCAGTGCGGCAACGATCTCACGCGCGAGAACGTGATGAAGCAGGCCGCCAACATCAAGAACCTGAGGCTGCCGCTGCTCTTGACGGGCATGTCGCTGAACACCACGCCGACCGATTTCTTCCTGGTCAAGCAGGGCCAGCTGGCGCGCTTCACGGGCTCGCAATGGCAGGTCTTCGGCGAGGTGCTGAGCACCACCGACTAGGGCCTGTTCACCCTATTTCCGGGGTCGCGAAGGCATGCCAGGACGGGCCAATCAAGGCGCGCGACGCGGCATGTGCGTTGGCACATGCGAGGAGCGCAACGCCGAGTGGCTCGTCCTGGCATGCCTTCCCTTCGGGTTGCCGCGCGAAGGGGCCGTCTGCGGCGTTGCCCGCGCTTGCAAGGCGGAAGCCTTGCTGCGCGCAGGCGCCTTGCATCCAGCCCCTTCGCGTGGCAACGCGATCCCCGGAAATAGGGTGAACAGGCCCTGGCTTTTGGCTGTGATACAAGCTTCGGAGCATGAGCAAGGCATTCACGAAGGAAAGCGACAGCGGCGACGATGACGGCGAAGGCGCCGCCCTGCCGCCGCTGCCCGCTGGCGGCAAGAACTACATGACGCCGGCCGGCTATGCGCGGCTGCGCGCCGAACTGCTCGACCTGATGGACAACGAGCGGCCGAAGGTGGTCGAGGCGGTGCATTGGGCGGCCAAGAACGGCGACCGCTCCGAGAACGGCGACTACCTCTACGGCAAGAAGCGGCTGCGCGAGATCGACCGCCGGATCCGCTTCCTGACCAAGCGGCTCGAGGTGGCGGAGGTGACCGACCCGACGGTGCACCACGGCCGCGACCAGGTGTTCTTCGGCGCCACCGTGCGCTACGCCGACGAGGAAGGCGAGGAGCGCGAAGTCACCATCCTCGGCATCGACGAGGCGAACAGCGCCCAGGCGCAGGTCAGCTGGATCTCGCCGATCGCGCGGGCGCTGCTGAAGGCCAGGGAAGGCGATGTGGTCAAGCTCGCGACGCCCGGTGGCGTGCACGAGATCGAGGTGCTGTCGGTCAGCTACCCCGAGAGCTAGGGCCCCCACGCTCCCCCACTTCGTGTGGGTCGCTGCCCCCCGAGGGGGAGTCAGCAGGCCGCCCGTCTGCGCGAAGCGCGGACTTCGCCGCGCTGGCGGCCCGGCGTCGGCCTGACCTGAATATTCAGGGCGCCGGAACCGTCCGCGCCGCGGCCAGCACCGACGACGTCCGCCGCACCGCCCGCAGCACCGCATCGAGGTGCGTGCGGTCGCGCACCGCGATCACGAAGCGCAGGTCGGTCGAATCCTGCGGCGTCTCGTCGGCCATCTCGACGTGCGTGATGTCGGCTTCGGCATCGGCGAGCGTCGCCGCTACGCGCGCCAGCACGCCCTTGTCGTTGCGCACCGTGATGACCACGCCGGTTTCGAAGGTGCGCACCGGTTCGTCGGCCCATTCGACCGCGAAGAAGCGCTCGCTGTCCTTGTAGCGCAAGCGCTGGCCGACGCCGCATTCCTCGGTGTGGACCACCAGCCCCTCGCCGTGGCCGAGGTAGCCGACGATGCCGTCGCCCGGAATCGGCCGGCAGCAGAGCGCAAAGCGCACCGAGGAGTTCTCGCTGCCGTCCAGCGTGACCGCGCCCTGCGACACCCCCTCGTGCGCGGTGAAGCGCTCGCGGCTCAGCATCAGCGCGTCGGGCTTCTCGCCGCGCTCGGCCAGCAGCGCCATCAGCCGCTTGGCCACGATGCTGGCGATGCGCTTGCCCAGGCCGATGTCGGTCAGCAGCTCGGAGCGGTTCCGGTTGCCGGTGAAGCGCAGCAGCTTTTCCCATAGCGGTTGGTGCTCGGCGTCGTCCTCGGGCAGCTTGCCCAGGCCTTCGGCGCGCAGCGCCTGCGCCAGCAATTTCTCGCCCAGGCCTTCGGATTCGGCATGCGCCAGGGTCTTGAGGTAGTGGCGGATCTTGGAGCGGGCGCGGCCGGTGCGCACGAAGCCGAGCCAGGCCGGGTTGGGCGTCGACACCGGCGCCGTGATGATCTCGACCACGTCGCCGTTCTTCAGCTCGGTGCGCAGCGGCACCTGGTCGCCGTTGATGCGCGCCGCCGAGGTGTGGTCGCCGATGTTGCTGTGGATCGCGTAGGCGAAGTCGACCACGGTCGCGCCGCGCGGCAGCGCCATGATCTGGCTCTTGGGCGTGAAGACGTAGACCGCGTCGGGGAACAGGTCGACCTTGACGTGGTCCCAGAACTCGGCGGCGTCGCGGGTCTCGTCCTGGATGTCGAGCAGCGACTGAAGCCACTTGGCGCCCAGCCGCTCGCTGGTCGCCGTCGTGGGCTCGGCCGCCTTGTAGAGCCAGTGGGCCGCGACGCCCGACTCGGCCACCACGTGCATGGCCTCCGTTCGCAGCTGGAACTCGACGTTGACGCCCGAAGGGCCCACCAGCGTGGTGTGCAGCGACTGGTAGCCGTTGAGCTTGGCGATCGCGATGTGGTCCTTGAACTTGCCCGGCAGCGGCTTGTACATCTGGTGCAGGATGCCGAGCCCGGTGTAGCAGGAGATCACGGTCGGAACGATCAGCCGGAAGCCGTAGATGTCGGTCACCTGGGCGAAGCTCAGGTGCTTCTCGTCCATCTTGCGGTAGATGGAGTAGAGCGTTTTTTCGCGGCCGGCGATGCGCACGTTCATGCCGGCGGCGGCGAAGGAAGTCTCGACCTCCTGCTGCACCTTCTGGATCAGGTCGCGGCGCCGGCCGCGCGCCTTGGCGACCGCTTTCGACAGCACCGAATAGCGCCAGGGCCGCAGGTGCCGGAACGACAGGTCCTGCAGCTCGCGGTAGGTCTGGTTGAGGCCCAGCCGGTGCGCGATCGGGGCGTAGATGTCGAGCGTCTCGCTGGAGATGCGGGCCCATTTCTCGCGCGGCGCGTCGTCCAGCGTGCGCATGTTGTGGGTGCGGTCGGCCAGCTTGACCAGGATCACCCGGACATCGCGCGCCATCGCCAGCAGCATCTTGCGGAAGGACTCGGCCTGGTTCTCCTCGCGGGTGTTGAAGCGCAGCTTGTCCAGCTTGGTGAGGCCGTCGACCAGTTCGGCCACCGGGGCGCCGAAGCGCTCGATCAGCTCGGACTTGGTGACGCCGCAGTCCTCGATCGCGTCGTGCAGCAGGGCCGCCATCAGCGCCTGGGCGTCGAGTTTCCATTCGGCGCATTGCGCCGCCACCGCGATCGGGTGGGTGATGTAGGGCTCGCCGCTGTTGCGCAACTGCCCCAGATGGGCCTCGTCGGCGAAACGGTAGGCGCGACGAACCTGATCGATGTCCTCGGGGCCCAGGTAGTCGAGCCGGTCGGTCAGGGCCGCGAAACTGGCGGCGGCCGCGTTCAGCGCTGCGGGACTCGGCCGCAGGGCAGGAGGTGCCCCGGTCTGGGGCTTGACGACCGCGCTCATGGGTACCACTTTAGCTTGGCCGCCGAATCGTCGCATTCAGGCACAAAAAAAGCACCGCGTACGGTGCTTCCTTGTTGCATGTGAGCATCAACTTCTCAACCGGGGACCTTCTTGAGCATCTCGAGGCCGATCTTGCCTTCGGCGATTTCGCGCAGCGCGGTCACGGCCGGCTTGTTCTTGCTTTCGATCTTCGGGGCGTGGCCCTGGCTCAGCATGCGCGCGCGGTAGGTGGCGGCCAGCACGAGCTGGAAGCGGTTCGGGATGTGAACGAGGCAATCTTCGACGGTGATGCGGGCCATGAGGATCTTTCGGTGGGCGGACGAGGGGTCGTTTCAGGGAATGTTCAGCGCGGCGAAGGTGTCGGCGCGTGCGCGGCGCTGTGCGGAATAGCGCAGCCGCTGAGCGTGGACGATCGCTTTCAGGTCGAAAAGTGCGCGCTCAAATACCTCGTTGATTATAACGAAGTCGAATTCCCCTGCGCGCGCCATCTCTTCGGCAGCGTTCTGGAGGCGCAGTTCGATGATCGAGGCGCTGTCCTCGCCGCGCCGCTCGAGCCGCGAGCGCAGTTCTTCCCAGCTCGGCGGCAGGATGAAGATCATCACCGCGTTCGAGAAGGTCTTGCGGATCTGCAGCGCGCCCTGGAAGTCGATCTCGAGGATCACGTCGGCGCCCTGGGCGATGCGCTCCTCGATCGCCTTCTTGGAGGTGCCGTAGCGCTGGCCGTGCACGTGGGCCCATTCGACGAAGGCCTCGGCCTCGACCATGGCGTCGAACTCGGGGTGCGAGGCGAAGAAGTACTCGCGGCCGTGCTTTTCCTGGCCGCGGGGCGGGCGCGTGGTGTGCGAGACCGAGGGCTGCACGGCCGAGTCGAGCTCCATCAGGGCCTTGACCAGGCTCGATTTGCCGGCGCCGCTGGGTGCAGCGACCACGAAGATGTTGCCGGGGTAGTCCATTCGCTGGTGTTCTGTGTTCGATTACGGTTGGCTGCGCTGTCGGGCGACGGCATGCGATCAAGGCAGGCGAGCGAACCAGCGGCGGTGCGATCCTCGGCATTTTATCAGCCGGGCTCCAGTGCCCGCCGGCCCCGGGGTCGACCGCAGAAAATGCAACACTCGACCCGCTCACCACCTCGTCCCCGGTTTTCTGGAGATCCATGCCCCGCTTCATTCACACCGCAGATTGGCAGATCGGGCGCCAGTTCGCTTCTTTCGACCCCGAACATGCGCCGATCCTCGCGCAGGCGCGCATCGCCGCGGTCGAGCGCCTGGCCGCGCTGGCGGCCGAGCACCGGGTCGACGCGGTGCTGGTCGCCGGCGACGTGTTCGACGCCCAGACGGTGTCGGAGCGCACCGTGCGCCGCCTGTTCAATGCGCTGGCGGGCTACGCCGGCCCCTGGCTGATGATTCCCGGCAACCATGACGCCGCCCTGGCCGAAAGCGTCTGGACCCGCGCCCAGCGCCTGGGCGCCGTGCCGCCCAACGTCCATCTGTTGCTGGCGCCCGAGCTCCGGCTTTTCGAGGCGCAGGGCTTCGCGGCGCTGCCGGCCCCGTTGACGCAGCGCCACACCTACAACGACCTGACGGCCTGGTTCGACGGCGCCGAGACGCCGGCCGGCCTGCTGCGCATCGGCCTCGGGCACGGCAGCGTGCAGGGCATCCTGGCCGAAGGCATCGATTCGGCGAACCCGCTGGCGCCCGATCGCGCCGCCAGCGCGCGGCTCGACTACCTGGCCCTGGGCGACTGGCACGGCTGCAAGCGCATCGACGCCCGCACCTGGTACGCCGGCACGCCCGAGCCCGACCGCTTCAAGGCCAACGACGCCGGCCAGGCGCTGCTGGTGGAGATCACGGCGCCGGGCGCCGAGCCGCAGGTGACGCCGCTGGCCGTCGGCCAGTTCCGCTGGCACCTGCTGGGCGCCCATTTGCATGTCGCGAGCGATCTCGATGGCTTGCTGGCGCAACTCGCGGAGCTCGGCGCCCAGGAGGTGGTCGACCTGCGCGTGCAGGGCCGCATCGACCTGGCAGGGCGGCAGCGGCTGCAAGCCGCGGTCGGCAGCGCCGAGGCGCGGGCGCGCCACCTGCAGGCCGACCTGTCGGCGCTGCAGCTGGTGCCGACCGACGAGGACATCGCCGGCCTGCAGGCCGACGGCTACCTGGGCGAGGTGATCGCCGCGCTGCGCGAAGCCCAGGGCGGCACCGACCCGCAGGCGCAGGTCGCGCAGGACGCGCTCGCCCTGCTGGCCACCGCGCTGGTGCAGCGCGCGCCGGCGGCGGCCATCGTCCCGCTGGAGGCGGCGGCGGCATGAGCCTTCAGATCACCCGGCTGCGCGTCGAGCAGCTGCGTCGTTTCCGCCAGCCGCTGGAGCTGCGCGGCTTCGAACCCGGGCTCAACATCCTCGCGGCCCCCAACGAGGCCGGCAAGAGCACGCTGGTGCGCGCCATCCGCGCCGCCTTCTTCGAGCGCCACCGCTCCACCGTGGTCGACGACCTGCGGCCCTGGGGCGAGGGCAGCAGCGCGGCGCCGCAAGTCGAGCTCGACTTCGTGCTCGACGGCCAGCCGCACCAGCTGGTCAAGAGCTTCCTCGGCAAGAAGCGCTGCACCTTGCGCATCGGCGTGCGCACGCTGGACGGCACCGAGGCCGAAGACCACCTGGCCCAGAGCCTCGGCTTCGCCTTCGCCAGCAAGGGGGCCAGCAAGCCCGAGCACTGGGGCATTCCGGGCCTGCTGTGGGTCGAGCAGGGCACCGGCCAGGAGCTGGACGTGGACCCGGCGCGCGACCATCTGCACGATGCACTGCAGGGGCAGGTCGGCGCCGCTGCGGGCGCGCTGGCGGCCACCGGCGGCGATGAGCTGCTGGAGCAGTTCCGGGCTCAGCGCAATGAACTGCTGACCAGCACCGGCAAGCCGCGCGCCGCCTACCTCGAGGCGGCCGAGGCGATCGCCACCCTGCAATCGCAGGCCGATGCGCTCGACACCCAGATCGCCAGCTACCGCCAGCAGGTCGACCAGCTGGCCGCGCTGCGCCTGGAGCATCGGACCGACGAGGTGGCCCAGCCCTGGGAGGCGCTGCGCCAGGAACTGGCCGCCGCCCGCCAGCGGCAGCAGGCGCTGCAGGCGAGCCAGGCGCAGCTGCACGGCGACCGGGCCCGCCTGCTTCAACTCGAAGGCACCCGCGGCCTGCTCGCCAAGGAACTCGAAGCGCTGGCGCGGCAGCAGTCCGACGCCGCCGCCCGCGGCCAGGCCCAGGCCCAGGCCGCCGAGCAATTGCAGGCTGCCGATGCGGCTGTGGCCACGGCGCGCCAGCATGCCGAAGCGGCCCGCGCGCGTGCCCACGCAGCCCGCGAGGCCTCGCGCATCGCCCGGCAGGAAGGCCAGCGCGACAGCCTGCGGCAGCAGGTGCGGCAGGCCGAGACCGAGCGCGTTCGCAGCGCGGAAGCGCTGCAGCGCGCCGAAGAAGCCCAGCAGCGCCTGGCCGCGCTGCGCGCCGTTGCCGCCGCGGCGCCCACCATCGGCAAGGCCCAGGTGCAGCGGCTGCTCGAACTCGACCGCGCCGAACGCGATGCCGCGCTGCGGCGCCAGGCGGTGGCCACGCGGCTGCAGTTCAACCTGCCCGAGGGCCAGAGGCTCGGCCTGCGCACCCAGGGCCAGAGCCTCGACCTGCAAGCCCGCGGCGAGCGGCTGCTCGATGCGCCGACCACGCTCCAGCTGCCCGGCGGCGGCGAGCTGATCATCACGCCGGGCGGCGATGACCTGGCGCAGCTGGCCCGCAGCCATGCGCAGGCGCAGCAGGGGCTGCAGGCCGGGCTGCTGGCGCTGGGCGTGGCCGACCTTGCCGAAGCGCAGGCGCGGCTCGGCGCGGTCGCCGATCGCGAAGCGCAGATGCGGCTGGCCGAGCAGGCTTTCGCGATCGTCGCGCCGAAGGGGCTGGAGCCGCTGCGCAGCGCCCAGGCCGAGGCGCAGTCGCGCATCCGCACGGCGCAGGAAGCCCTGGCCCGCCTGCCGGCGGCCCCGGCCGAGGCCGTGCGGCCGCAGGACCAGGCCGAGGCCGAGCAGGACGCCGCCGCGGCCACCGAGGAGCGCACCGCCGCCGCGCTGGTCCAGGCGCAGCGCCGCCAAGCCGCGGCGCAGAGCCTGCACGACACGGCCCGGCACGAGCAGCGCGCGGCCCAGGCCGCGCTGGCCGATCCGGCGCGCACCCGGCGCCAGGCCGAGGCGCAGCTGCAGCTGCTGGCCACCGGCGCCGAGCATGCTGCGCTGGCGGCGCGGATCGAGGAGGCCGGCGCCCAAGTGCGCGAGGCCCGGCCCGACATCGTGGCCCAGGACATCGACCGCCTGCAGCGCAGCATCGAGCAGATGACGCGCAGCCACCAGCAGCGCCGCGAGGACGTCCTGCTGCTCGAGAACACGCTGCAGCAGGCCGGCGCGCAGGGGCTGGAGGAGCAGCGCGACGCGCTGGCCGGCCGCCTTGCCCAGGCCCGCCGCCGCCATGCCGAACTGCAGCGCCGCGCTGAGGCGCTCGACCTGCTGTGCAGCATGCTCGACGCCAAGCGCCAGGCCACGCTGGCCCGCCTGCAGGCGCCGCTGCAGGAGCGGCTGCAGCACTACCTGCCGCTGCTGCTGCCCGGCGCCACGGTGCAGATCGACGCCGGCCTCGCGCCCGGCACGCTGATCCGCACGCAGGACGGCGGCGCGATCGAATCGGGCCAGGTGCAGGACCTGAGCTTCGGCGCCCGCGAGCAGCTCGGACTGATCAGCCGCTTCGCCTACGCCGACCTGCTGCAGCAGGCCGGCCGGCCGACGCTGCTGATCCTCGACGATGCGCTGGTGCACAGCGATGCGCCGCGCCTGGCCCGGATGAAGCGCGTGCTCTTCGATGCCGCGCAGCGCCACCAGGTGCTGCTGTTCACCTGCCACCCGCAGAATTGGCAGGACATGGGCGTGGCCGTGCGGCCGCTGGCCTGACACGATCCCCCATCCCCCAAGCAATGACCGACCCTGTCCTCCTCCCCGGCTTCATGGCCGTGCACAGCAACCATCCGGAAGCGCTGCGCGACCTGATGCTGGCCTGGATGGCGCGCCATCCGCTGGCGCCGCTGGAGGACGAATGGGTGCTGGTGCAGAGCAACGGCGTGGCGCAGTGGCTCAAGCTGTCGCTGGCGCGCGATGCCGGGCAGGGCGGCATCGGCATCGCCGCCGCATTGCAGACCGAGCTGCCGGCCGCCTTCATCTGGCAGGCCTACCGCACGGTGCTGGGCGTCCAGGCCGTGCCCGCGGCCTCGCCCTTCGACAAGCCCTTGCTGGTATGGCGGCTGATGCGCCTGCTGCCCGCGCTGCAGGGCGAGGCGGTGTTCGCGCCGCTGCGCCGCTTCCTGGCCGACGACGCCGACCTGCGCAAGCGCCACCAGCTGGCCGAGCGCTTGGCCGACCTGTTCGACCAGTACCAGGTCTACCGGGCCGACTGGCTGGCCGGCTGGGCCGAAGGCCATGACCGGATCGTCGCCAGCCGCACCGGTGCCCAGCCGGTGCCCGACGAGCTGCGCTGGCAGCCGCGCCTGTGGCGCGCGCTGCAGGGCGACGTCGGCCCGGCCGGCGCCACCCACAGTCGCGCCGCCGTGCACCAGCGCTTCATGGCCGCGGCCGCCGGCTGGCAGGGCGAGCGGCCGGCCGGACTGCCGCGGCGGCTGGTGGTGTTCGGCATCTCGTCGCTGCCGCAGCAGTCGCTCGAGGTGCTCGGTGCGCTGGCGCGCTGGATGCAGGTGCTGATGTGCGTGCACAACCCGTGCGAGCACGACTGGTCGCACATCGTGGCCGACAAGGACCTGCTGCGCGCCGAGCGGCTGCGGCAGCGCCGGCGCCCGGGCGGCGAAGGCGTCATCGCCGAGGAGAGCCTGCACCTGCACGCGCAGCCGCTGCTGGCCGCCTGGGGCAAGCAGGGCCGCGACTTCATCCGCCTGCTCGACGCCCACGATGCGCAGGAGGCCTACGCGCAGCACTTCGATGCCATCGGCCAGCGCATCGACTGCTTCGACGCCAACCCGCGGGACACGCTGCTGCGCCAGCTGCAGGACGACATCCGCGACCTGCGCCCGCTGGCCGAGACCCGCAAGACTTGGCCGGCCGTCGACGCGCAGGCCGATCGCTCGATCCGCTTCCACGTCACGCACGGCCCGCAGCGCGAGGTCGAAGTGCTGCACGACCAGCTGCTGTCGGCCTTTGCGGCCGATGACACGCTGCGTCCGCGCGACGTGATCGTGATGGTGCCCGACGTCGCCGCCTACGCGCCGCACATCCAGGCCGTGTTCGGCCTGCTGGCCGCCGACGATCCGCGCCACCTGCCCTACACCTTGGCCGACCAGGGCCAGCGTCACCACGACCCGCTGCTGGGCGCGCTCGAGAAGCTGCTGGCCCTGCCGCAATCGCGCATCGCGGTCAGCGACCTGCTCGACTGGCTCGAAGTGCCGGCCTTGCGTGCCCGCTTCGGCATCGACGAGAACCAGCTGCCGCTGCTGCACCGCTGGATCTCGGCGGCCAACATCCGCTGGGGCCTGCATGCCGAGCAGCGCCGCATGCTCGACCTGCCCGAGGCGCTGGCGCAGAACAGCTGGGACTTCGGCCTGCAGCGCATGCTGCTGGGCTATGCCGTGGGCAGCGGCGAGGCCTGGCAAGAGGTCGAGCCGCTCGACGAGGTGGGCGGGCTCGACGCCGCGCTGCTCGGCCCGCTGGTGCAGTTGCTGGCCGCGCTCGAATCGCATTGGCGCACGCTGGCCACGCCGGCCGCGCCCGCGACCTGGGGCGAGCGGCTGCGCGCGCTGCTGGCCGACTTCTTCGCCGCCGACGAGGACAGCGACGGCTTCACGCTGAAGCGGCTCGAAATCTCGCTGCAGCAGTGGCTCGACGCCTGCGCCAGCGCCGGCCTGGCCGAGGAGATTCCCCTGTCGGTGGTGCGCGAGCACTGGCTGGCGCAGATCGACCAGCCGACGCTCAACCAGCCCTTCTTCGCCGGCGCCGTGACTTTCGCGACCCTGATGCCGATGCGCGCGATTCCGTTCCGCGTGGTGGCGCTGCTGGGCATGAACGACGGCGACTATCCGCGCAGCCGCGTGCCGATGGACTTCGACCTGATGGGCCACGACTGGCGGCCCGGCGACCGCTCGCGGCGCGAGGACGACCGCTACCTGTTCCTCGAGGCGCTGCTGTCGGCGCGCGAGCGTCTGCACATCAGCTGGGTCGGGCGCAGCATCCTCGACCATTCGGAGCGCCCGCCCTCGGTGCTGGTGGCCCAGCTGCGCGACCACCTCGCGGCCGGCTGGCGATTGGCGGGCGACGAGCACCTGACGCAGCAGGAAGCCGCCAAGCGGCTGTTGCATGCGTTGACTGTCGAGCACCGGCTCCAGCCCTTTCACCCGGCCTACTTCACGCTCGGCGGCGATGCGCGGCTGTTCAGCCATGCGCGCGAATGGCGGTCCGGCCTGCAGGCACCACCGTCGATCGAAGCGGATGCCGGTGCACCGGCACTGGCGCCCTGGGCCTTCGACGGCCCGCTCACGCTGCGCCTGCTGGCCGACTTCCTCAAGGACCCGGTGCGCAGCTTCTTCAGGCAACGCCTGGGCATTCACTTCGAGGTCGACGATCCGGTCGGCGAGGACGAGGAGCCCTTCGCCATCGATGCACTGGAGAACTGGCAATTGCAGAACGAACTGATCCAGGCGCAGCGCGCGGCGCTGGAGGCCGGCGGTTCGCGCGAAGAGGCGATGGCCGCGCAGCTTGCGCGCATGGCGCGGCGCGGCGAACTGCCGGCCGGCCACTTCGCCGACCTCGCCCAGGAGCGCCTGGCCGAGCCGATGGAGAAGATGTTCGCCGAGTACACGAAGGCGCTGGCCGAATGGCCCGAGGCGCTGCCCGATGCAGCGCTGGATTACCTGCCCGAGGGCCTGGCAGAGCCGCTGCGCCTGTCCGACTGGCTCGGCGGCCTGCGCGCGAATGCCGGCGGCGAGCGCTGCCGCCTGCTGCTCGACAGCGGCAGCCTGGTCAAGGACGGCCGCTACCGCCTCGACAAGCTGGTGCCCTTCTGGGTCGCGCACGTGGCTGCGCACCTGGAGGGCGGTGCGCTCACCAGCCGCATCGTCAGCAAGGCCGGCAGCGTGACGCTGCATGCGCTCGACGTGGCGCAGGCGCGTGCCAGTTGGTCGGTGCTGCTGGACGCCTGGCAGCAGGGCCTTGCCCGGCCGCTGCCGATGGCGCTGCGCAGCGCCCTGGCGTGGCTGGGCAAGGGCGGTTCCGCGGCCGATCCGGCGGCCGGCGCGGCGCGCGAAGCCGCACGCGCCAGCTACGAGGACAGCGACCCGCAGTACGGCAAGTTCGGCGAACGCGACGGCAATGCCTACCTGGCCCGCGCCTATCCCGATTTCGAGGCGTTGTGGGCCGATGGCGAGTTCGCCCGCTGGGCCCTGGCGCTGCTGAAGCCGATGAGCGATGCGGTCGGCCGGGCGCCGGCCAGGGAGGCCGCATGACCTTGCCCTCCCTGCTGGAGCCGTTCCGCTTCCCGTTGCGCGGCAGCCGGCTGATCGAGGCCAGCGCCGGCACCGGCAAGACCTTCACGATCGCCGCGCTGTATTTGCGGCTGGTGCTGGGGCACGGCGGCGCGGCCGCCTTCACGCGGCCGCTGGCGCCGCCCGAGATCCTGGTCGTCACCTTCACCGATGCCGCCACCAAGGAACTGCGCGACCGCATCCGGGCCCGGCTGGCCGAAGCGGCCGAGGCCTTCCTCGCGGATCCCGCGGCGGTGCAGCCGAAGGCGCCGGGCGAGGACCTGCTACACGACCTGCGCGCCGACTATCCGCCCACGCAATGGCTGGCCTGCGCCCGCACCTTGCGGCTCGCGGCCGAGTGGATGGACGAGGCCGCGGTGTCCACCATCCACGGCTGGTGCAACCGCATGCTGCGCGAGCATGCCTTTGACAGCGGCAGCCTGTTCACGCAGACGCTGGAGACCGATCAGCGCGAGCTGCAGGCCGAGGTCGTGCGCGACTACTGGCGCAGCTTCTTCACGCCGCTGGCGCCGGCCGATGCGAAGCAGGTGCACGGCTGGTGGGCCACGCCCGATGCCTTGCTGAAGGCGGTCGAGAAGCTGGTCGGCCTGAGCGAGGTGCTGGGCGAAGGCCTGCCGCCTGCCGCGGCGCTGCAGCGCGCGCGCGAGCGCACCGGGCGCGAGCTGTCCGTCCTCAAGGCACCGTGGGCCGGCGACGAAGGCTGGGCCGCCGAGCTGCTGGCGGGCCTCGAGGCCGCCGCCGCGGCCAAGCAGTGCAAGCTGCCCAAGCGCAAGGAGTGGATGCAGAAGCTGCGCGACTGGGCCGAGGGCGATGCGCTCCTGCCCGCGCTGACCAAGACTGCCTGGGACCGGCTCACGCCGAGCGGATTGAGTGACGGCTGGAGTGGCGACACCGCATTGCTGCGCCATCCGGCGCTGCACGCACTGGCCGGCCTGCAGGACGCCGCGAGGACCCTGCCCGACGGCCGCCAGGACCTGCTGCGCCACGCGGCCCGCTGGACCGCCGAGCGCTTCGCCGGCGAGCAGGCGCGCCGCGCCCAGATGGGTTTCGACGAACTGCTGACCCGGCTCGACGCCGCGCTGCAGGGCCCCAACGGCGAGCGTCTCGCGGCCCTGATCCGGCGCCAGTTCCCGGTGGCGCTGATCGACGAGTTCCAGGACACCGATCCGCTGCAGTACCGCATCTTCGACGCCGTCTACGGCATCGCCGCCAACGCGCAGGACAGCGCCGTGGTGCTGATCGGCGACCCCAAGCAGGCGATCTACGCCTTCCGCGGCGCCGACATCCACACCTACCTGGCGGCCCGGCGCGACACCGGCGGGCGGCACGCCACGCTCGGCACCAACTTCCGCTCGACCCCCGCGATGGTCGAGGCGGTCAACCGCGTCTTCCGGCAGGCCGAGGAGCGCGAGGAAGGGCAGGGCGCCTTCCTGTTCCGCGCGCGTGGCGAGAACCCGCTGCCGTTCCTCGCGGTGCAGGCGCGGGGCCGCAGCGAGCGCTGGGTTGTCGCCGGCGAGGACGCATCCGCGCTCACCTGCTGGACGCTCGATGCCGACCCGCCGCCCGGCAACGGCGAGGCCCAGCGCCTGATGGCCGCCGCCTGCGCCACCGAGATCGTGCGGCTGCTCGCCGATGGCCTGGCTGGCCGCACCGGCTTCGCGAAACAAGGCGAGGCGCTGCGTCCGGTGCAGCCCGGCGACATCGCGGTGCTGGTCAACAGCGGCCGCGAGGCCGGCGCGGTGCGCCAGGCGCTGGCCCAGCGCGGCGTGCGCAGCGTCTATCTGTCGGACAAGGATTCGGTCTTCGAGAGCCCGGTGGCGGCCGAGCTGCAGCGCTGGCTGGCCGCCTGCGCCGAGCCCGACGATGACCGGCCGCTGCGCGCCGCGCTGGGCAGCGCCGCGCTGGCGTTGAGCTGGACCGAACTCGACCGCCTCAACCACGACGAGCTGCAGTGGGAAGCGCGGGTGCTGCAGTTCCGCCGCTACCAGCAGACCTGGCGGCGCCAGGGCGTGCTGCCGATGCTGCGCCACCTGCTGAACGACTTCGGCGTGCCGCAGCGCCTGCTGGCCGCGGGGGACGAACGCACGCTGACCGACCTGCTGCACCTGGCCGAACTGCTGCAGCAGGCCAGCGCGCAGCTCGACGGCGAGCACGCGCTGATCCGCTGGCTGGCCGAGCAGCGCGAAGACAGCGCGAGCGAGAACGAGGCGCGCAAGCTGCGCCTCGAAAGCGATGCCGACCTGGTCAAGGTCGTCACCGTGCACAAGTCCAAGGGGCTCGAGTATCCGCTGGTCTTCCTGCCCTTCGCCACCGCCTTCCGAGCCGCCAAGGCCGACGACCTGCCGCTCAAGTGGCACGACGACCAGGGGCGACGCGTGGTCGCGCTGCAGGCCGATGCCGATGCGCTGGAACGCGTCGACCGCGAGCGCCTCGGCGAAGACCTGCGCAAGCTCTACGTGGCGCTCACGCGTGCCCGCCATGCGACCTGGATCGGCGTCGCGCCGCTGGCCGGCGTGGAGCGCAGCGCGCTCGGCTACCTGCTGGGCGGCGGCGCGTCGCTGCCGTCTTCCGCTCTCACCGACGCATTGCTCGAACTGGCAAAGACTTCTGCGGCGATCGCGGTCGAAGCCGCGCCCGCGGCGGGCGACGAACGCTATCGCCCGGTCGCTGCCGCCCCGCAGCTCGCGCCCGAGCCCGCGCTGCCCCCGGGCCCGCGCGAGCGCTGGTGGATCGCCAGCTATTCGGCGCTGAGCCGGGCCGCCGACACGCTCGACGACGAAGCCGCGCTGGCGCTCGGCGAGCCCGCGACGCGGCTGGCCCTGCCGCCGACGCCGACCAGTGCCGCCGAGGACATCTACGCCGACAGCCGCTCCGATGCCGCCGCGCCGGAAGTCGAGATCAACGCGCCCAGCACCGGCGGCCTGCACGACTTCCCGCGCGGCGCCGGCCCGGGCAGCTTCCTGCACGGCCTGCTCGAATGGGTGGGCCGCCAGGGCTTCGGGCGCGTGCGGTCCGACGTGGCGGCGCAGGCCGACCTGGCCGACCTGATCGCCCGGCGTTGCAACCTGAGCGGCTGGAGCGCCTGGACCGAGCCGCTGCGCCAGTGGCTGCTGGGCTGGCTGGCCGCGCCGCTGGACCTCGCCGCGCTGGGCCCCGATGCCGGCGCCGTGGCCCCGGCGTCGCTGGGCCGGGTGCAGATCGAGATGGAGTTCTGGTTCGGCGTGCAGCAAGTCGACCTGCGCGCGCTCGACGCGCTGGTCTGCCGCCACACGCTCGGCGGCGCGCCGCGCGCCGCCCTGCTGCCGCAGCAGCTCAACGGCATGCTCAAGGGCTACATCGACCTCGTCTTCGAGCACCAGGGCCGCTACTTCGTGGCCGACTACAAGTCCAACTGGCTGGGCCCGCGCGATGCCGACTACACGCCCGCCGCGCTGCGCGACGCCGTGCTGCAGCACCGCTACGAGCTGCAGTACGTGCTCTACGTCTTCGCGCTGCACCGGCTGCTGCGCGCGCGGCTGCCCGACTACGACTACGAGCGCCATGTCGGCGGCGCGGTCTACCTCTTCCTGCGCGGCCACGCGGCGCCGGGCCAGGGGCTGCACTGCGAGCGGCCGCCGAAAGTGCTGATCGATGCGCTCGACGCCCTGTTCGGCGGTGCGGCGATCCCCGCGACGGAGTTGTCGGCATGAAAGCCTCGTCCGTGTCCGCCGGCGTCTTCCTCGGCCCGCTGCCCGCGCGCCACGCGCCCCTGCTCGCCGACCTCGATCGCTGGGTCGCCGAAGGCTGGCTGCGCGCGCTCGACCGCAGCTTCGCGGCCTTCCTGGCGCAGAAGGCGCCCGATGCCGATCCGCTGCTGATCCTCGGCGCCGCGCTCGCCAGCCATCAGCTCGGCCGCGGCCATGCCTGCCTGGACCTGCAGGCCGCGCTGGCCGATGCGGGCCTGGTCTTGTCGATGCCGCCCGAAGGCGCTGGGCGGGCGGCCGAGGACGCCGCGCCGATCACCGCGCCTTCGACCTTGCTGGCCGGCGTGACGCTGGCGCGCTGGACCAAGGCATTGACGCATCCCGCGCTGGTCGGCGGCGGCGCCGGCGCGACGCCGCTGGTGCGCATCGGCCATCGCCTTTATCTGCGCCGCTACTGGCAGTACGAGCAATCGGTGCGCGCGGCCATCGCCGAGCGGGTCGCGACGCCCACCGCGGTGGCCGCGCCCGAGGCCCGGGCCACCCTGGCCGCGGCGCTCGACGTGCTGTTCCCGCATCGCGACGGCGCCGCCGTCGACTGGCAGAAGATCGCTTGCGCGCTCGCGGCGCGGCAGGGCTTCGGCATCGTCACCGGCGGCCCGGGCACCGGCAAGACGACCACCGTGGTGCGCTTGCTGGCGGTACTGCAGCACCTGGCGCTGGCCGGCGGGGAGGGCCGCCGCCTGCGCATCCGGCTGGCCGCGCCCACCGGCAAGGCGGCGGCGCGGCTCAACGAATCGATCGCCGGCGCGGTCGAGCGGCTGCCGCTCGACGGGCTGGCCGATCCGGCGGCGGTGCGCGCGGCCATCCCGACCGAGGTCACGACGGTGCACCGGCTGCTCGGCAGCCGCCCCGACACCCGCCATTTCCGCCATGACGCTCGCAATCCGCTGGCGCTCGACCTGCTGGTGATCGACGAAGCCTCGATGCTCGACCTCGAGATGATGGCGGCCGTCTTCGCGGCGCTGCCGCCGCATGCGCCGTTGATCCTGCTCGGCGACAAGGACCAGCTCGCCTCGGTCGAGGCCGGCGCGGTGCTGGGCGACCTCTGCCGGCGCGCCGATGCGGGCCATTACAGCGTCGACACCGACACATGGCTGCAGGCCGTCACCGGCGAACTGCTCGAGCCCGAGCTGTGCGATGTCGACGGCAGCCCGCTCGACCAGGCGGTGGTCAAGCTGCGCATCAGCCATCGCTTCAGTGCCGCGAGCGGCATCGGCAAGCTGGCCGAGGCGGTCAATGCGGGCGACGCCGGCGCGGCGCGGCGCGTGTTCGAGCGCGGCTATGCGGACCTGTCGCAGCAGCGCAGCCTCGACGACGCGGCGCTGCGCCGACTGGTGGTCGACGGCGCCCCCGAGGGCTTCGCGGGCCAGGGACAGGGGCGCCTCGATGGCGGGAAGGCCGTGCCGCCGCCGGCCGGCTACCGCCACTACCTGGCGCAGATGCGCGAAGGCAAGCCGGGCATCGATGCCGCGCAGGCCGACTTCGACGCCTGGGCGCGCAAGGTGCTCGCGGCCTATGGCAGGTTCCAGCTGTTATGCGCCTTGCGCAGCGGCCCGCAGGGCGTCGAGGGACTGAACCAGCGCATCGCCGGCCTGCTGCGCGCCGAGGGCCTGCTGGAGGCCGAGCATGGCGGCTGGTACCCCGGCCGTCCGGTGCTGGTCACCCGCAACGACTACGGCCTGGGCCTGATGAACGGCGACGTCGGCGTCACGCTGGCGATGCCGAGCTCGGTGCCTGGCGAGCAGCGCCCGCGCTGGACCTTGCGCGTGGCCTTCGCCGCCGGCGACGGCCAGGACGGCATCCGCTGGGTGCTGCCGAGCCGGCTGCGCGCGGTCGAGACCGTGTTCGCGATGACGGTCCACAAGTCGCAGGGCTCCGAGTTCGCGCATGCCGCGCTGCTGCTGCCCGAACGGGCCAGCCCGGTGCTGACGCGCGAGCTGGTCTACACCGGCATCACGCGGGCCCGGCACTGGTTCACGCTGGTGGCGGCACCCGAGGTGATGCAGGGCGCGGTGCGCAAGCGGGTGGAGCGGGTCGGGGGACTGGGGGATGCGAAGTGAACCCCGCCGAGCCCAGCCACGGGCTCTTGCCGCTCGGTGCGTCGACTGGACGATGGTGCAGGGGATCGAGCGACGATCTCCATGGTTTTGTTCACTCCAGTCCCGCCTTGTCGAGGCCGTAGGCCTTGTCGGCCGAGCCCGGCGCGGTCCGGAAGCCGACGCTGAGGCGGTTCCAGGCGTTGATCGCCATCACGACGAAGCTCAGGTCCGACAGCTCCTTTTCCGACAGCTGGGTGCGCACGCGGTCGTAGACCTCGTCGGGCACGCCGTGCTCGGGCAGCCGGGTCAGGATCTCGGTCCAGGCCAGCGCGGCGCGCTCGCGCGGGCTGAACAGGGTCGATTCGCGCCAGATCGGCAGATGGTAGAGGCGCAGTTCGCGCTCGCCGTGCAGCTTGGCTTCCTTCACGTGCATGTCGAGGCAGAAGCCGCAGCCGTTGATCTGCGAGGCGCGGATGTGCACGAGGTCCTGGATCTTCTGCTCGATGGCGCTGTCCTTCTGCAGCATGCTGAACTCGACGAATTTCTTGAACAGCGCAGGCGATTGCTGCATGGCGTTGATGCGTTGGGTCATGGTCACTTCCTGGAGCGCCCCAGAACGGCTGAGGCATCCGCTTGCGAAACTTCGCGGTATGGACGGATCTTCTTCATCCATACCCACAAGACGCGCCAGCTCGCCGGTTTGTGACAGACCCCGCCTCAATGGCCCTGGAAAGCCGCCGCCAGCCGCGCCAGTTTCTCGGGATTGCGCTGCACGTGGATGCGCGTGATGTGCTCGCCGTCGGTCTCGTACGACTGGGCAGATTCGAGCACCCCGTCGATGAAGCGCAGCAGCGCCCATTCGCCGTTGACCATCGCGAGCTCGACGCGCACGCCGTTGCCGAAGCGAAGGTGGGTGGCATAGAAGAGCTGCGCGATGCGCTGGCCGCCCAGCAGCGGCTTGCCGAAGCTCGGCACGATGCCGCCGCCGTCGCCGATCAGCTCGGCGTTCTCGGCCAGCATGCCGTTCATGGCCGCGAAGTCGCCGCGCGACAGTGCTTCGGCGAAGCCGCGCATCAGCTGGTGGTGCGTGTCGCGCGAGACCGCGAAGCGCGGCCGCGCCTCGCGCAGCTGCGTCTTGGCGCGGTGCACGATCTGGCGGCAGGCCGCCTCGCTCTTGCCGATGGCCTTGGCCACTTCGTCGTAGTCGGCGTCGAACACCTCGCGCAGCAGGAAGGCGGCGCGCGCCTCGGGCGCGAGGCGTTCGAGCATGAACAGGAAGGCCACCGAGACATCGTCCGACAGCTCCTTGGTCTGCTCGGGCGTCGAGGGCGCATCGGTCAGCACCGGCTCGGGCAGCCAGTAGCCGACGTAGTGCTCGCGCTGCACCTTGGCGGCGCGCAGCCGGTCGATCGAGATCCGCGTGGTGATGGTCACCAGCCAGGCCTCGGCGTTGTCGATGCTGGCCTGATCGGCTTCATGCCAGCGCAGCCAGGCGTCCTGCACCACGTCCTCGGCCTCGGCCACCGAGCCGAGCATGCGGTAGGCGATGCCCTGCAGGCGCGGGCGGAGGCGGTTGAAGGTGGCGGTGGGGTCGGTCATGTGCACTTCAGACGTTTCAGGTCCTCGTGTTGTGACAGGGGTTCGGCGCATCGTCGCCTCATTTCGATGCCAGCCTTGTTGGCCGTCCGCATGATCGTTTTCGACGCGCGCTGGGCATCGATCCGATCGCGGCGGTGCAGGCCAAACTTCAGGGTCGACGCCGTGAAGTATCCGGTCGACCGCGCGCGCGGCAGCCGCGAGAAGTACGACGAGTTCTGACCGTCTCCCGGGCATCCTTGATGCGGTAGTCGGGATAGCGGCCGAGCACCCTCTCTCGGCCGGCTGAAACCCTCACTCGATGTTCTGCACCTGCTCCCGCATCTGCTCCACCAGCACCTTCATGTCCACCCCGATCCGCGTCAGCTCCAGCGTGGCCGACTTCGAACCCAGGGTGTTGGCCTCCCGGTGCAGTTCCTGGATCAGGAAATCGAGCCGCTTGCCGATCTCGCCGCCCTTCTTCACCAGCCGCTCGATCTCGTCCAGGTGCGAGTCGAGCCGGGTCAGCTCCTCGGCGACGTCGATGCGGATCGCGAAGGCCGTGGCTTCCGACAGCGCCCGGTCCTGCGCCGCCTCGGGCGGGGTGGTGCCGCCGCCCAGGCCCATGGCCTCCGTCCAGCGTTCGAGAAAACGGGTGCGCTGCTGCTCGACCAGCTTGGGCACCAGCGGCAGGGCCTGGGCCGCCAGCTTGCGCAGCTGGCCCAGGTGGTCCAGCAGCATCTTGGCCAGCCGCGCACCTTCGCGCTCGCGCGCGGCCATCAGGGCTTTCACGGTCTTCTCGGTGAGATCGGTCAGCTCCGGCCCCCAGTCGCCCCGGGGCGCCGAATCCCCGGCCGCCAGCCGCAGCACGTCGGCCACGCTCAGGTCCCGCGCGCTCGGCAGCCAGGCCTTGATGGTGTCCTGCACCCCGTTCAGCCGCTGAAGCAGCCTGGGCGAGGGGTCGGCGACACCGGCGGTGGCGGTGTTCTCGATCGCCACCCGCAGCTCGACCTTGCCGCGTTTCAACTGCCCGGTGAGCAGCTCGCGCAGCGCCGGTTCGTGCTGGCGCAGCTCTTCGGGGAGCTTGAAGGTCAGGTCGAGGAATCGGCTGTTGACCGAACGGATCTCGACCCCGAGCCGGCCCGCTGGCTGGGGCCGTGCCTCGGTGTCGGAGTGGCTGCCCGTGGGGCCGTTCTGGCCGCTGGCATAGCCGGTCATGCTGTAAACTGGCATCGCGCCTCGCTGTGGTTTGTTTGCTTTTCACCGAGGGCTCGGCACGGCGTTCGCTTGCTGCACCATCGCCTTCGGGCGAAACTCCCGGATTATGTCAAAGGTCAAACCTTCGCCCCTGCTTCCCGACACCATGATCGGGGGCTACCGCGTCGTGCGGCGGCTTTCCGCCGGCGGTTTCGGCGTCGTCTACCTGGCCGTCGACACCGGCGGCCAGCAGGTCGCCATCAAGGAATACCTGCCCTCGTCGCTGGCCACCCGCGGCACCGGCGAGCTCGCCCCCCAGGTGCCGCCCGAAAAGCTCTCGCTCTACCGCCTGGGCCTCAAGAGCTTCTTCGAGGAAGGCCGCTCGCTGGCCCAGATCTCGCACGCCTCGGTGGTCAGCGTGCTCAACTTCTTCCGCGAGAACGAGACCGTCTACATGGTCATGAACTACCTGGAGGGCGCCACCCTGCAGGATTTCATCGTTACTGCGCGCGACCTGAAGAAGCAGAAAGTATTCCGCGAGTCGACCATCCGCTCGCTCTTCGACGAGATCCTGCGCGGCCTGCGCATCGTCCACCAGCACAAGATGCTGCACCTGGACATCAAGCCCGCCAACATCTTCGTCACCGACGACGACCGCGCCGTGATGATCGACTTCGGCGCCGCCCGCGAGGTGCTGTCCAAGGAGGGCAACTTCATCCGCCCCATGTACACCCCCGGCTTCGCGGCCCCCGAGATGTACCGGCGCGACTCGTCGATGGGTCCCTGGACCGACATCTATGCCATCGGCGCCTGCATCTACGCCTGCATGCAGGGCTACCCGCCCAACGATGCCCCCCAGCGCATCGAGAAAGACCGCCTCGGCCTGTCGCTCTCGCGGCTGCGCGGCATCTACTCCGACAACCTGATCGAGGTGGTCGAGTGGTGCATGTCGCTCGACCCCCTGTCGCGCCCGCAGTCGGTGTTCGCGCTGCAAAAAGAGCTCAGCCGCGAAGGCGAGCGCCGCTACACCAAGCTCACGGTCGGCGAGAAGGTGCGTCTTTCCATCGACAACATGCGCTCCTTCGAAAAGAAGGGCCTGCCCAAAGCCGCAGCACCCACTACACGACCGGCATGAAATTCTCGGTATTCCAGGTCAGCCGCAAAGGCGGCCGTCTCAAGAACGAAGACCGCATGGGCTACTGCTACACGCGGGAGTCGGGCCTCTTCGTGCTGGCCGATGGCATGGGCGGGCACCCCGAAGGCGAGGTGGCGGCCCAGCTGGCGCTGCAGTCCATCGCGGCGCTTTACCAGCACGAGGCGCGGCCGGTCGTCAAGGACGTCAAGGCCTTCCTGACCTCGGCGGTGATGGCCGCGCACCAGCAGATCATGCGCTACGCCGGCAACAAGGGCATGCTCGACACGCCCCGCACCACGGTCGTGGCGGCGGTCATCCAGGACAACACGGCCACCTGGATCCACTGCGGCGACTCGCGCCTGTACGTGATCCGCGACGGCGAGCTGCTCACCCGCACCCGCGACCACTCCCACGCCGAGCGCCCGCGTGCCAACGCCGGCCCCGAGCCGGTCAACCGCAACCTGCTGCTGACCTGCCTGGGCTCGCCGACCACGCCGCTTTTCGACGTCTCGGCGCCGCTGGCGCTGCAGCGCGGCGACCGCATCATGCTGTGCTCCGACGGCGTCTGGGGCGTGCTCGACGACGGTGTCATCGTGCACATCCTGTCGTCGGGCAAGCCGGTGTCTGACTCGGCGCCCGACCTGGCCGAGATGGCCCTGCGCAACGGCGGCAGCCACAGCGACAACGTCACGCTGATCGCGCTCGAATGGGAAACCCACGACGAGCTGGGCCAGAAGCGCGGCGTTTCCACCGACAGCATCAGCGACGGCGTGTTCGCCTCCACCATCCAGGCCGGCATGCCTTCCGACAGCGAGCTCGACGACCTCGACGACGACGCCATCGAGCGCTCCATCGCCGAAATCAACGAAGCCATCCGCCGCTCAGCCGCCCGCAAAGGCTGATGAATATGGCCCCCACGCTCCGTCACTTCGTGTACTCGCTGCCCCCCGAGGGGGCCGCAGGCCGCCTTGGGGCGGCCCGGCGCCGGCCGAATRTGGCCCCCRCGCTCYGTCACTTCGTGTACTCGCTGCCCCCCGAGGGGGCCGCAGGCCGCCTTGGGGCGGCCCGGCGCCGGCCGAATGTGGCCCCCGCGCTCTGTCACTTCGTGTACTCGCTGCCCCCCGAGGGGGCCGCAGGCCGCCTTGGGGCGGCCCGGCGCCGGCCTGTCGCGCTCGGGGCCTGAGTTTCTCCCCACCTTTTTCCGGATCACCATGACAGTTTTCGTTCGAAGCGGCGGCCGTGCGGCCGACCAGCTGCGTCCCGTGCGCATCACCCGCGGCTACACCATCCACGCCGAGGGCTCGGTGCTGATCGAGTTCGGCCAGACCCGCGTGCTGTGCACCGCCTCGGTCGAAGAGCGCGTGCCGCCGCACAAGCGCGGCAGCGGCGAGGGCTGGGTCACGGCCGAATACGGCATGCTGCCGCGCGCCACCCACACCCGCAGCGACCGCGAAGCCGCCCGCGGCAAGCAGAGCGGCCGCACGCAGGAAATCCAGCGCCTCATCGGCCGCTCGATGCGCGCCGTGTTCAACCTGTCGGCCCTGGGCGAGCGCACCATCCACCTCGACTGCGACGTACTGCAGGCCGACGGCGGCACCCGCACCGCGGCCATCACCGGCGCCTTCGTGGCCGCGCAGGACGCGGTCAGCAAGCTGCTGGCCGACGGCAAGATCGAGGCGACGCCGATCCTCGGCCACGTGGCCGCGGTCTCGGTCGGCATCGTCAAGGGCACGCCGCTGCTCGACCTCGAATACACCGAGGACTCGGCCTGCGACACCGACATGAATGTCGTCATGACCGGCGCCGGTCACTTTGTCGAGGTGCAGGGCACGGCCGAAGGCGTCGCCTTCTCGCGCGACGAGATGAACCAGCTGCTGGCCCTGGCCGAGAAGGGCATCGTCGAGCTGACCGCGCTGCAGACGCAGGCCCTGGCGGCCTGATGACTTGTGCCCCCTGGCGATGAAACTGGTTCTTGCATCCAACAACGCCGGCAAGCTGGCCGAGCTGCAGGCGCTGTTCGCGCCGCTCGGCGTCGAGCTGGTGCGGCAGTCCGAGCTCGGCGTCGGCGAGGCCGACGAGCCCTTCCGCACCTTCGTCGAGAACGCGCTCGCCAAGGCCCGCCACGCGGCGGCTGCCACCGGCCTGCCGGCCATCGCCGACGATGCCGGCCTGTGCGTCGAGGCCTTCGGCGGCCTGCCGGGCGTCGACACCGCCTACTATGCCACCCGGTTCGGCTACGCCAAGGGCGACGCCAACAACGTGCGCGCGCTGCTCGAGCAGATGGCCGGCGTGCACAACCGCCGCGCCGCGCTGGTCAGCACCCTGGTCGCGCTGCGCAGCGCCGACGACCCCGAGCCGCTGATCGCGGTCGGCCGCGCGCCGGGCGAGATCACCCGCGAGCCGATCGGCGACAACGGCTTCGGCTTCGACCCCGTGATGTTCCTGCCGCAGTTCGGCAAGACCTTTGCCCAGCTGCCCACCGACGTCAAAAACGCCAACAGCCATCGCGGTCAGGCCGCGCGCGCGATGCTGGCCCTGATGCGCGACCGCTGGCCCATGTCGTGAGCATCGTGATCCCGATCGCCACCGGCGCCGACGAGGCGGCCGACGGCGCGGCCGGCGCCAACGACGTGCTGCACCTGATGCGCCCGGGGCCGCTGCAGTTCGCGGCGCTGCCGCCGCTGTCGCTCTACGTGCACCTGCCCTGGTGCCTGCGCAAGTGCCCCTACTGCGACTTCAATTCGCACGAATGGCGCGACGACGCCACCGACCAGGCCCTGCCCGAGCAGCGCTACATCGACGCCCTGGTGGCCGACCTCGACGCCGCGCTGCCGCTGGTGTGGGGCCGCACGGTGCACACCATCTTCATCGGCGGCGGCACGCCCAGCCTGTTCTCGCCGGCCGCCATCGACCGCCTGATCGGTGACCTGCGGGCCCGCCTCAAGCTCGCGCCCGACTGCGAGATCAGCCTGGAGGCCAACCCCGGCACCTTCGAGCGCGACCGCTTCCGCGCCTACCGGGCGGCGGGTGTCACGCGGCTGTCGGTGGGGGTGCAGAGCTTCAACGACGCGCATTTGAAGGCGCTCGGCCGCGTGCACGACCGCGCCCAGGCCATTGCCGCGGTGGAAGAGGCCGCGGCCGCCTTCGACACCTTCAACCTCGACCTGATGTACGCGCTGCCGGGCCAGACCCTGGAAGGGCTCGACGCCGACCTGGGCCAGGCGCTGGCGCTGCAGCCGCCGCACCTCTCCGTGTACCACCTGACCATCGAGCCCAACACCTACTTCGCCAAGTTTCCGCCCGTGATCCCCGAGGACGACCTGGCCTACGACATGCTCGACCGCATCACCGAGCGCACAGCCGCCGCCGGCCTCCAGCGATACGAGATATCGGCCTACGCCCAGAGGGGGCATACCTGTGCGCACAATCTGAATTACTGGCAGTTCGGCGATTACCTGGGGATCGGCGCCGGCGCCCACAGCAAGTTGACGTTTGCGCACCGGGTGGTGCGGCAGGTGCGGTACCGGGAGCCGCGGCTGTACATGGACAACGCGATCGCCGGCCGTGCCGTTGCCCAGAGCGACGAGGTCGGCATCGGGGCCTTGCCCTTCGAATACATGCTCAATGCCCTGCGACTGAAGGATGGGTTTACGCTGGCGGAATTCGGCGAGCGCACCGGGCTGGCCATTACCTCCATCCAGCGCGGTCTCGAGGAGGCCGAGCGCAAGGGTTTGATAGAAAGAGACCTCGCACGCGTCTGGCCGACGACGCGTGGATTCGACTTTTTGAGCGACCTGCAGTCCATCTTCCTGCCGGACTGAACGGGGACAAAGCCATGGACCAGAACAACGACATCGAAGCCCTAGAGACAACGAGCAACGCCAGCATCAAGCGCCGCGCCCGCGGCCGGCCCAGCCCCGAGCAGGCGGCCGCGCTGCGCGAAGCCTTCCTGGCGGCGGCGCTGGAGTCCTTCCTGGACAAGGGCTACTCGGCCACCAGCATCGAGGCCATTGCCCGCGAGGCCGGCGTGGCCAAGATCACCATCTACCGCCAGTTCGACAACAAGGAAGCCTTGTTCCGCGAGGTGGTGCACCGCGCCGTCAGCGACGCCCGCGAGACCATGCAGAACACGCTGGTGCACCGCGTCAGCGACGAGCGGCAGGTGCTGCTCGACCTGGTCGAGCGCATGTACCTGAGCGCCACCGAGCCCAAGACCCTGGCGCTGATGCGCCTGGTGATCGCCGAGGCGGTGCGTTTCCCCGAGCTGGCCAAGTCGCTGTACGCCGAGAACAGCTACGTGTTGGCGCCGGTCGTCGAGTACCTGGCCGAGGCGCACCGCACGGGCCGGCTGCACGTGCCCCAGCCCGAGTTGGGGGCGGTGCAGCTGTCGACCCTGGCCTTCGGCGGGGTGCGCTTCTTCATTTCGAAGCCCCTGGCGGGGCCGGAAGAGCGGCGGGTGTGGGCGCAAGGCATCGTGGACCTGGTGCTGCGGGGGTGGGCGCCGGATTCGGCTGCGGAAGCGGCCCAAGGCTCAGACTAAAATCCCGACCCTGCCTTCCCGCGCGACGAAGGCAGTCCAGGAGAGTTGGGTGAGTGGTTTAAACCAGCAGTCTTGAAAACTGCCGACGGGCAACCGTCCGTGAGTTCGAATCTCACACTCTCCGCCGGCGGTCTCGCAGGCCGCACTCCAATGCATTCTTCCTAGTAGGAGCCCGGCGGCGGTGTCGTCACCATCTTGAAGCGTCGCGCCGAGGCGGTCATACCGACGAGTCTGGCTCGCGTGGCTCCGACCAGCCCGCCCACGGACGCCTTGAGTACATCCATCGCGGGTGAATCGCCCGGGTAGGCGGGCGACAACCCGCACCGGCGCAGGACACGGTTCACTTGGTGTACACGCGCGACCTTTCGCGTGACCGATGTGTAGAAGGTCACGCCGATCGAGATCGACACGCGATCGCCGGGGGAGGTCCAGTCAGGTTCGGAACGCGTCATGTGCGGCGAGGTGCTCGGGAAATAGACGCCGTCGCCCGGGCGCGCATGGAACTCTTGGCTGCGAGCGAGGAACTCTTCCTTGAAGCGCACCTTCCTGAGCGATTGGGTGACGATGAAATCCTCCACCGCGTCGGCCGCGACAATGGTCCGGTCCCGGTGATCCCAGACGTTCATGACCTTGCGCCCATGCAACTGCAGCCAGAAGTTGTTCTCGCGATCGATATGAAAAGGCGTCACGGAGGGCGGCGCCGACATGAAGACGAACCCATTCACTCGGAAGATGTCGGGCTGTTCAGGCTCGACGCTTCCTCGCATGGTGTCGACAATGTTGAAAAGCAAGGCCTGGTAGCGCGGAATGACTTCGATGTTGTAGAGGGCCACCGTCGAACTCGGCTCCTCCAGACGTTGAAAGAATTCGTCGATGCTGCGCCCATCAGGATGCCGGCTATCGTGCGCGATGACGGAGGCGACCGTGTTGCCGGGCCTCATGAATCGGCACTGATCAAAGCGCGCGAGCTCCTTGCCGAGCTTGACGAGTTCGGCAATTTGGAAGAGCGGGTGCTCGTGAAAATTGTGATGCAGCGCGGTGATTCTGTGCGTGGAAAAGGCGGCAGGATCATCCGCCCACACGCGATGCGCAGCCAATGGTGGTGCGGCAACATTGCTCATATTGCACATCGACCCCTCCAGTCCGATTCATCGAAACCGGGATACTTTCCGCTACAAAAATGATACGCAGCACGGCCCCGTTAGGGGGCGTAAATGAATACTTTTGTATTCGGGTTTTCACCGTTGTAAAGCTCGATCCGCATCTTGGGCGCTCGGCCGTTGCAGGAATTGCAACCGAAGCGCCTGGCGCTTCGCTTGATCCGCCTAGCGGGAAAAGAAAGTCACCGATGGCCCGGTCTTCTGATGCGCCTTACTCCGGTGCACCAAGTGCCTTCATGTGCGCCACGATCGCCTCGAGTTGCGCGAGGTCGAATACGCCGTTCAGGATCACCGCCCCGGTGTTGAGCACGTCCAACTCCTTGATCGAGCCCTCGACTTTGGGCAGCGGGAATTCCTCGGCCACGCGGACCTCGTGGTTCCTGCGGGCGATTCGCTTGGGGTCTGAGGGCTTGGGGAGCAGCGCCAATGGCGGACGATGGCGTCGTGACGTTTGGCAACCTTCTTCATGGCGCAGACGTCGACGTCGTACGCGGGTCGCACGTTGTTTGCTGCATGGGGCGGTCTTCGCTGCCCTCTCAGGATGATCCCTGTGAACTTCACTCGTTCTTTCTTCTTCAAGTGGGCAGCCGCCGGCACCTTGGCAACTGGCGCGCTTTTCGCCGCGGCGTCAGCGAATGCCCAGGTGAACTGGTCTGTCGGCGTCAACGTGCCTGGTGTTTCGGTCGGCGTGGTCGAGCCTGGCCCCGTGTACTACGAGCCGGCGCCTGTCTACTCGCGTCCTGCACCGCCGGTCTACTATCAGCCAGCGCCCCCGGTGTACTACCGCCCACCCGCGCCCGTGTATGTCCGTCCGGAACCCGTGTACTACGGCCCGCCCGCGCAGGCCTATTACGAGCCGGGCGACCGCTGGCGCCATCGCCATCACCATCGTCGGGATTGGGATGAACGAGGCGATCGGGACTGAACTCGCGAATCGCTCAGGCAGTTCAGGGCCCCCTGCAGGCTTTCAGAAGTTCGGGTGCGCGGCAGCGCATCCGAACCATGGCAATGGTCCAGCCCGGCCCGCAAGATCCACCTTCGTCTAATCGGATCTTTCCCAGGTCAACGACCCCTTGATGGGATCTTCCGCCCGTGTCCAAAGCGCACCGCAATGGGGGCACTCGCACTTCGCGATGATTGCGCCGCGGAAATCCCGTTTGACGGAGCGCTCGATCATGGCGCCTTCCCAGGGCCGGCGCGGATGAGCCTCGATGCGTTCGCACCGTTGACAAGTCTCTTCCATGCGCCCTCCGGTCACGTTCTTCGGATTGCGCACTATGACCGGCCGGCCCTGTCCTGCTCCTGACTTGCCCATCGAAGGCGCTGTCCGTCCGCCAGAGAATCGGCGGGTTGCGCCGGTGCAAGCGGCGGCGGAGAACGACATCGACGAGCCCGCGGGGCCGCGCCACGGGAAATCCCTCCCCATTCGGCCCTTGAATTGTCGAACGATCTCAAGATAATGCGCATTAGCAATCAGCTAATACGCATAATCAACGCCATTCGTCATCCATGGCCTCCCACCGTCGCGTGACCCAGATCGACATCGCCAAGCTCGCCGGCGTGAGCCAGGCGACCGTGTCGCTGGTGCTCAACGGCGCCGCGAACGCGCTGGCGCGCATTCCGCAGGAAACCCGCGAGCGGGTGCAAAAGATCATCCGCGAGACCGGCTACGTGCCCGACCCGATCGCCCGGCGCATGGCCAAGGGCGCGAACCGGATCCTCGGCGTGTTCACCTACGAGCCGGCCTTCCCGAGTGCGCAGGCCGACTTCTTCCTGCCCTTCCTGTTCGGCATCGAGGAAGAAGCGCAGTCGCGCGGCTACGACCTGCTCCTGCTCACCGGCGCCGGCCAGGGCGCGCAGCGAAAGATCTTTGCCGAGGAGAGCCGGCTGCGCATCGCCGACGGCTGCATCGTGCTGGGCCGCGCCTTCGACCGCGACGAACTGCAGCGGCTGGTGGCGGGCGACTATCCCTTCGTGGCCATCGGCCGGCGCGAGGACGCGGGCGCGCGCGTGCCCTTCGTCGGCGCCGACTACGCCACCGCCACCGGGCAGCTGGTGCAGCAGGCGCGCGCCCTCGGCCACACGCGCTTGGCCTACCTCGGCCCCACCGATACCGCCGAATCCACGGCCGACCGCTGGCGTGGCTTCCATGCCGCGCTCGGCACCGACCTGCGTATCGCCTTGCACATGACCGACACCGCGGGCACCGATGCCGCGTTGGTGGACGCGGTGCTGCAAAGCGGCGCTACCGCCGTGTTCTGCGTCGAGCTGGCCGATGCGATGCGGCTGGAGGCGGCGGCCCACGCGCGCGACTTGCGCCTGCCGCAGCACCTGTCAGTGATGGCGCTGGGCTCGCACATGCGCGCCGAGAGCAGCCGCACCCGCTTCGCGTCCTTTCGCATCCCGCGCGAGGAGATGGGCCGCCAGGCCACCGCGATGCTGGTGCGGCGCGTCGAAGGCGGCGCGGGCGAGCCGGTGCAGCAGGTGCTGCTGCCCTGCGAGCCGATCGCCGGCGACACCCTGGGGCCGGCGCCGCGCTGAATCCAACGAACAAGCAGGAAGACCGACACAGCATGCAAGAACTGAAGACCGACATCCTCATCGTGGGCGGTGGCCTGGGCGGCGTCGCCGCCGCGCTCGGCGCGCTGGAGGCGGGGCGCCACGTGGTGATGAGCGAGGAGTACGACTGGATCGGCGGCCAGCTCACCAGTCAGGCCGTGCCGCCAGATGAGCACACCTGGGTCGAGCAGTTCGGCATCACCCGGCGCTACCGGCAACTGCGCAACGGCATCCGCCAGTACTACCGCGACCACTATCCGTTGACCGCGGCCAGCCGTGCCTGGCCGGAGCTGAACCCCGGTGCCGGCTGGGTGAGCCGCGTCTGCGCCGAGCCGCGCGTGGGGCTGGCCGTGCTCGAGGCCATGCTCGCGCCTTACCGCGGCGCCGGCCTGCTGACGGTGCTGCAGCCGTACCGCCCGGTGGCGGCGGACACCCAGGGCGACACGGTGCGCGCCGTCACCCTGCGCCACCGCGACAGCGGGCGCGAGGTGACGGTGGCGGCCGCCTACGTGATCGACGCCACCGAGCTGGGCGACCTGCTTCCGCTCACCGGGACCGAGTACGCCAAGGGCTTCGAAAGCCAGGCCGACACGGGCGAGCCGAGCGCGCCGGCCACGGCTCAGCCGGACAACGTGCAGGCGGTGTCGATCTGCTTCGCCATCGACCATGTCAAAGGCGACCAGACCATCGACAAGCCGAAGAACTACGACCGCTGGCGCACCGTCCAGCCCGGTTTCTGGGGCGGGCCGCTGCTGGGTTTCAAGGCGCCGCATCCGCGCACGCTGGAGATCGTCGAGCGCACTTTCACGCCCAACCCGGACGACGACCCGCTGCGGGTGGACGCCGACCAGCGCCAGGGCGGCGGCGACCACAACCTGTGGACCTTCCGGCGCATCGCGGCGCGCCGCAACTTCGTGCCGGGCGCCTACGCCTCGGACATCTGCCTGGTGAACTGGCCGATGATCGACTACATGGAAGCCTCGATCATCGACCTGCCCGAGGCCGAAAAGCAGCGCCACCTGCAGGCCGCGGCCGAGCTGTCGTACGCGATGTTCTACTGGCTGCAGACCGAGGCGCCGCGCGCGGACGGCGGCACCGGCTTTCGCGGCCTGCGCCTGCGCGGCGACATCACCGGCACCGAGCATGGCCTGGCGATGGCGCCCTACATCCGCGAGAGCCGGCGCATCCTGGGCGTCACGCGCATCGTCGAGCAGCACCTGTCGCATGCCGTGCGCGGCGAGCAGGGCGCGGTGAAGTACCGCGACAGCGTGGGCGTGGGCATGTACCGCATCGACCTGCACCCGTCCACCGGCGGCGACAACTACATCGACGTGCCCTCCTGCCCCTTCGAGATTCCGCTGGGTGCGCTGCTGCCGCGGCGCATGACGAACCTGCTGGCCGGTGGAAAGAACATCGCCACCACCCACATCACCAACGGCTGCTACCGGCTGCATCCGGTGGAATGGAACGTGGGCGAGGTGGCCGGCATGCTGGCCGCGCACTGCCTGAACACCGGCGCGACGCCACACCAGGTGCAGGCGTCGGACGCGCAACTGACCGCGTTCCAGGCGCGGATCGAGCAGGCCGGCGTGCAGCTGCACTGGCCCGACGTGCGGGCCTACTGAATTTCATCGACCCCGACATTCACCAGAACCGAGGAGACACACATGGCCCATCCCATCCGCAAACGTTCGCTGCTGGCTGCCCTCGCCGGAGCGCTGGCGCTGTCCCTGGCCGGCGCCGCGATGGCGCAGGAGGTCAACCTGCGCATGACCATCTGGAGCGCCAACGAGGCGCACCTGAAGCTCTTCAACGACATCGCGGAGGGCTTCAAGAAGGACAACCCGAACGTCAATGTGCGCTTCGAGCCGCTCCCCTTCGAGAACTACACCACCGCGCTGACCACGCAGATCGCCGGCGGCAATGCGCCGGACATGGCCTGGATCTTCGAGACCTCGGCCTCCGACTTCGTCAATTCGGGCGCGCTGGTGCCGCTCACGGCGGCGCTCGATGGCACGGCCGGCTACAACCTGGGCGAGGTGCCCGCCAGCGCCACCGAGCGCTGGAGCCGGGACGGCCAGCTCTACGCCTATCCCTTCTCGACTTCGCCCTTCGGCGTGTTCGTCAACAACGACTTGATCAAGAAGGCCGGCGCCAAGACGCCGGCCGAGCTGATCGCCGCCGGCCAATGGACCTGGCCCAGTGCCATCGCTGTCGCGCAGGCGGTGGCGCAGTCGCAGCCCGGCAAGGGTGGGTTGGTGGTGCGCGACTTCAACTACCAGGCCTGGCAGTTCCTGTCGTCGGTCACCTACGGCTGGGGCGCCACACCCTGGAGCGCCGACGGCAAGCGCTGCACCCTGGCCGACAAGCCGATGGTGGATGCCTTGACCTTCGTGCACGACGCGGTGTTCAACAAGAAGGCCATGCCCGGCCCGGGCCAGAACGTGGACTTCTTCGCCGGCGATGCGGCCATGACCATCACGCAGATCAGCCGCGCCTCGCTGCTGCCCAAGGACAAGCCCTTCGCCTGGGACTTGGTGCCCCTGCCCAAGGGACCGGTGGGCGAGTACGCGCTGGTGGGGCAGGCCGGCGTCGGCGTGCTCAAGGCGAGCAAGAACGCTCCCGCCGCCACGCGCTTCGTGGCCTACATGACAAACCCGGAGAACTCGGCCAAGCTCGCGCAGTTCTTCCCCTCGGCGCGCAAGTCGCAACTCAACGCGCAGACGCTGGGCAAGACCAATGCGCTGCTGTCGCCGGCCCAGCTGGATGCGGTGGTGGTCTCGGGCATCTCGACCGGCAAGCTGATGCCGGGCCACACCGGCTTCGCGCGCCTGCAGCAGATGGTGCGCTCGGGCATGGACGCGGTCTGGCAGCCGAATGCGAACATCCAGGCGGCGATGCAGTCGGTGTGCGGCCAGATCGGCCCGCTGCTGGCGCAATAGGCGAAAGCGCAGCCGGCGATGCATCGAGCGATGACCGAGCCGCAGCACGCGCCGCGTTCGTTCTGGACGATGGTTCGGCGCGAGCGCGCCGCCGGCTACCTGTTCGCCGCGCCGCAGTTGGCCGGCATCGCGCTCTTCGTGTTGCTGCCGCTGGCGCTGGTGTTCTGGTATTCGCTGCACGAGTGGAACGTGCTGGCCAACACCTTCAGCTACACCGGCGCGCAGAACTACCAGCAGCTGCTGCAGGACCCGACGCTGCCGAGCGTGCTGGGTGCGACTGTCCTGTTCTGCGCCGGGCTGGTGGTGTTCAACCTCGGCCTGGCGCTGCTGCTGGCCGTGCTGCTCAACCAGAAGCTGGCCGGCATCACGCTCCTGCGTACGCTGTTCTTCTCGCCGGTGGTGGTGTCGCTGGTAGCCTGGACCATCGTCTGGGGCTTCCTGCTGCAGCACAACGGCGGCATCAACGGGATGCTGGCGCTGGTGGGCATCGAGGGGCCCAACTGGCTGCGCTCGCCCGGCACTGCGATGGTGTCGGTGATCGTGGTGCAGGTGTTCAAGAACGTGGGCCTGAACATGGTCCTGTTCCTGGCCGCGCTGCAGGGCGTGCCGCGCGAGTTGTACGAGGCCGCGCGCATCGACGGTGCGCCGGCGTGGCGGCAGTTCCGGCGCATCACCTTGCCACTGATCAGCCCGACCGTGCTGCTCACCTCCATCATCACCATCGTCGGCTCGCTGCAGGTGTTTGCGCAGATCGCGGTGCTCACGCAGGGCGGGCCGGGCGTGTCGACCACCGTCCTGGTGTACTACCTGTACCAGCAGACCTTCCAGTTCCACCGCTTCGGCTACGGCTCGACGCTGGCGGTGCTGCTGTTCGCCATCGTGGCGCTGCTGACCCTGGCGCAGTGGCAGCTGCGCAGGAAGTTCGTCTTTCATGAACAGTGAACTCTCGCCGCGCGTGAAGGTGGCGCTCTACGGGCTGGTGTGCGTGCTGCTCATCCCCTTCGTGTTTCCCACGTGGTGGATGGTGACCTCCTCGCTCAAACCGATCAGCGAGATCTTCGTGTTCCCGCCCCAGCTCTTTCCCGCCCACCCGGACTGGAGCAGCTACCGCCAGGTGTTCAGCATCCAGCCCTTTGCGCAGCAGTACTGGAACTCGGCCTACATCGCCGCCCTGGTCACCGCCGGAACGCTCGTCGTCTCGTCGATGGCCGGCTACGCCTTCGCGCGCATCCGCTTTCCAGGTGCGAATGCGCTCTTCATCGTGGTGCTCACCGGCCTGTTGATTCCTTCGGAAGTCACCATCGTGCCGCTGTTCCAGCTGTTCCTGAAGCTGGGGCTGGTGAACACGCACTGGCCGCTCCTGCTGGTCCCGGTGTTCGGCGCGCCCAGTGTGTTTGCCACCTTCGTGATGCGCCAGTTCTTCATCACGCTGCCGCTGGAGCTGGAAGAGGCGGCGCGGGTGGATGGACTCGGGCGCTTCAAGATCTTTCGCACCATCGCGCTGCCGCTGGCTCGGCCTGCGCTGGCGTCGGTGGCCATCTTCACCTTCCTGCACAGCTGGAACCTGTACCTGGAGCCGATCGTGTTCCTGTCCACGCCCAGCATGTTCACGCTGCCGCAGGCACTGACTCAGTACACCGACGCCTACGGCGGACCGATGTGGAACATCCAGCTGGCGGCGGCCACGCTCACCGCGCTGCCGGTGCTCATCGTGTTCGTGCTGGCGCAAAAGCAGTTCGTCGAAGGCCTGGCCCATACCGGGCTCAAGTGATCGTTCTCAACCCCAATCGCATTCATGGCAGAAGTCCAGCTCGCCCAGCTCCAGAAGCACTACGGCACCACCGCGGTCATCCACGGCATCGACCTGTCGATCCGCGATGGCGAGTTCGTCGCGCTGGTCGGCCCCTCGGGCTGCGGCAAGTCCACGCTGCTGCGCATGATCGCAGGCCTGGAGTCGGTCACGCAGGGGCGCATCCGCATCGGCACGCGCGACGTGACCGAACTGGACCCGAAGGACCGCGACATCGCGATGGTGTTCCAGAACTACGCACTCTATCCGCACATGACGGTGGCGGCCAACATGGGCTTCTCGCTGGAACACCGCGGCCGGCCCAAGGCCGAGATTGCGCAGCGGGTGCGCTGGGCGGCCGGCATCCTGGGCCTGGCGCCGCTGCTCGAACGCTATCCGCGCCAGCTCTCGGGCGGCCAGCGCCAGCGCGTGGCCATGGGCCGCGCCATCGTGCGCGACCCGCAGGTCTTCCTGTTCGACGAGCCGCTGTCCAACCTGGACGCCAAGCTGCGCATCGTGATGCGCGGGGAGATCAAGGCCTTGCACCAGAAGCTCAAGACCACCACCGTCTACGTCACGCACGACCAGGTCGAGGCCATGACCATGGCCGACCGCATCGTGGTGCTCAACGCCGGGCGCGTCGAGCAGGTGGGCGCGCCGCTGGAGCTGTTCGACCGGCCGGCCAACCTGTTCGTGGCCGGCTTCATCGGCTCGCCGGCCATGAACTTCATTCCCGGGCACTGCACGTCCGAAGGCTTTGCCACGGCTGGCGGCCTCTTGCTGCCCATGCCCGGCGCCGCCGCGCATGCCGGCCGTGCGTCCATCTGCGGCGTGCGCCCGGAACACCTGGAGCCCTGCGCGGCTGGCGAGGGCGTACCGGCGCAGGTGCTGCTGGTGGAACCGTTGGGCTCCGAGACCCAGCTCAGCCTGCGGCTGGGCGAAATGCCGGTGATTGTGCTGGTTCGCGAGCGCCTGGCCGTGGTGCCGGGCGATACCTTGCACCTGCGGCCGAAGCCGGGGACGATGCATCTGTTCGATGCGGCAGGCAGTGGCTCGCGCCTGGAATGAGCGTTGCCCATCGCCTGGGATGACCGTCCAGCCCTTGCCGCAAGTATTCACGGTTGCAGGGAGCGAGATTGAACGCCACGGCCCATCGACAATGCAAAGTTCCCACCCACCCACGTCTTTCGAAAGGGGCGCCCATGAACGAGGAATATGTCAAGGCTGCTCTCCAGAAACTGGAGGCGCAGCAGATAGCGATGGGTCTTGCCGTGACGCACCTGCTGGACGTTTCTCCGGAGCCAGTGCGTCAGGACCTGAGAAACCTGGCGCCGAAGCTTCCCGACTTGCTGATTCATCACCGGCTGACGGATCAGCAGTTGCAGGACATCCGAGGACACCTTCTTTCGTTTCTGAGGGAAAGCGATGCGCCTTGAGGTCTGGCCTGGCGGTGTTTCCCTAATCCGCCTTCACGCGCGGCTCAGAGCCCCTCGACAATCCGGAGATCCCGTTCGGCACCGTCGCCCAGGGCGGCCAGCGCGGCCTGGTACTCAGGGCTGTCATGCGTGGCCGTAGCCTGCTCGACGCTGTCGAACTCGATCAACACGGTGCGTTGGGTCAAGCCGTGCTCGTAGACCTTGGCGGGCAGACCGCGCGCCAGAAAGCGCCCACCGCCGGCAGTGATGGCCGGGCCGGCCAGTTTCGCGTAGGCCGCAAGTTTGTCGGCATCCTTGACGGCACGGTACGCGCAGACCCAATAGGCTTTTGGCATGGTGATTTCTGTTCTCTTGTTGCTGAGTCAGAAATATAGCCTGCGCTGCAAGCGGCCAGCCGCCCCACCTTGAGATCTGAAGCCAAGGCGGAGACCATGCTGTCCATCTCAGTTTTCCACCACGCGATCGCGCGACCCGCGGCGCATGAAGCCGGCGCAGCCAAATGCCAGGGATGCCGCGGAACCGGCTTTGCCGGGCCGCCGGTATCGCCCCCTTGAGGGGGAGGCGCCGAAGGCGCTTCGGGGGGCGTATCAGACCGCCTTGGCGCGCGGGATGGTCCAACTGCCGTCCAGCAACGAGGGCGGCGTTTCCTTCGGCCAATAGAGAACGCATCATGAGGATGAAGCCAGAAGCGACCCTTCATGTCAGGCGAGCTGATGATCCAGGGCTCCTTCGTCACATCGAGCCAGATGGTGGTGTAGAGCGTGTCGGCATTCGGCGCCGTCACGGCATGGTTGTCGACGGCCGGGTAGCCGCGCAGCTTGAGGAACTGGCCCATCGGCGCCTTGCTTGCATCGGGTTCCACGACGTTGACGAAGGTGCGCCGGGTCAGCTCCATCGTGACCAGTGGATAGGCATAGACATAGGCCTCGATCGCGAGGTCGCGCGCCTGCCGTGCCTTGACGTCTGTTTCAACGTCCGTGAGCGCATCCTCGACTGCGTCCTTGGCGTCGATCAAGAGGCCATCAGCCGCATGGGCGCTCGGCACCCATGCGCCGAGCGCTCCCAGAGTCATGGCCAAGACTGCTTCGCGTCGAGTCGTCTTTTCATTCATTCCGATCATTCCTCTCCTCGCGCACACCGCTCCCAGCCACGCCAGCGGATGCCAGCAATTCGCCCCGCACCTTGTCGAGCCTGAGTTCCCGCAAGAACTCCATCGGCCCCTGCCCCGCGTGCTGGCGAAACGCCAGTTGCAAGGCCCGCGCGCTACACCCGACTTCGCGGCAAACATCGGCCAGTGACAGCGGCTGATCGGCATGCGCCGCCATGTATTCCTGTGCCTTGCGGACCACCCGCGGCAACAGCCGCCGACAGCCCAGGCTCCGCGTCTGGCGAGTCGCGCCGGTCTACATCCCCTTCAAGAATGAGTACTTTTGTAGGCTTTTTGTCCTGAATCTCGCGGGTCAAAAGAGGCGGTCCGTCCTGCTGAATTCAGGACGCAGCGCTCATGCATCGGCTTCTTCTCGCTCCTACATTGGAGCCAGAGCGGATGCCGGACTGGCAAATGCAACAGATTCAATATGAAAGAGCAATTGGGAGATCCGAATGCGATTTGCCGGTCGTCTGTCATTCGCGCTCGCTGATTTATTGAGGGACGAGGCCGGGGCCTCGTTGATGGAATACGCGCTCGTTGGCTCTCTCATTCTGGTCGTCTGCATGCTTTTGTTGCTCGCATGGCGAAGGAATTCATAAGCTTTTTTGAACGAACGGAAAACTGTGAATACACAAGAATTTCACGCACTGCTCGAGCTTCTCGGGATGCTGGCGACCGATCCGCGCACCGTGGTCCTGTTCGCGTTGCTCATCTTCGCCTCTGTCAGCGACTACCGCAGCTACAGGATTCCCAACTGGCTGACGGTTGGCGGCGCTGCATTTGCGCTGGTCTACGAGACGGCCATTGCCGTCTCGCCGTCGACGGCCTTCCTGGCGGCGATTGGAGGCCTCCTCATCGGATTTTTCACCATGCTTCCGCTGTATGCGCTGCGTGTCATGGGCGCGGGTGACGTGAAGCTCATGGCCATGGTTGGTGCATTTCTGGGTGTCCATGAAACATTCCAGGCCGTCCTTTTCGCATTCATCGTCGGCGGAATAGCAGCCATTGGATTCGCGCTTTGCAAGGGAAAGCTGCGCCGCATGCTGAACAACACCAAAGACGCGGTGTACGGAATGTTGGCTTTTGGCATGGCAGGCGCCAGGCCGGAAGCTCCTATCGCTGCGACCCAATCGGTCGGAAAACTCCCTTACGGCATTTGCATCAGCATCGGAACGATGGGCTATGTGCTGGGCCGGCAACTTGGCTTTGCATGAGCCGAGACAGGTCGCAGGAATTACAGGCGTTATTTACTGGGGCAGGCAATGAGAAATATCAAGGCACTGGGTCTTCTGGTTTTGGCTTTGCTGACGGGTCTGGCCGCCGCGGTCTATGCGGCCGGGTGGGTGGCCCGCCAGGGGACTATCGCGTCCAACAAGGTGGTGGTCGCGAATAACGACATCGAACTCGGCAGCCGCATCAATGCGCAGATGCTTTCGGTCGTGGATTGGCCGAGCGGATCCCTGCCGCCCGGCACGTTCGCGGAGATCAAGGACCTGCAGGACCGCGTCGCCAAGGTGGGCGTGCTGCGGGGCGAGGCCGTGCTCGAGGGCAAGCTCGCGCCCAAGGGCACGCAGGGCGGGCTCTCGGCCGTCATCGCACCGGGCAAGCGCGCGATGACAGTGCGCGTCAACGACGTGGTCGGCGTCGCGGGCTTCGCCCTGCCGGGCAACTACGTGGACGTGGTCGTGCACGCCCAGCAGGACAAGGGCAAGAGCGAGGACGCCAAGCCGATCAGCAAGACCGTGCTCGAGCGCGTGCTCGTGCTGGCCGTGGCGCAGGAGGCGGGGCGTGACGACACCAAGCCCAAGGTGGTGAGCGCCGTCACGCTGGAGCTGAGCCTGGAGGATTCCGAGAAGCTCGACCTTGCGCGCAGCGTCGGCACCCTGTCGCTGGTGCTGCGCAACCAAGGCGACAGCGAGACCGTGGCCACGAACGGCATCACCAAGAACCAGCTGTTCGGCATCAAGGAAGTGGTCGCGCCCGCTCCCGTCGAGGCGAAGGTCGTGGCCGAGGCCAAGCCTGCCGCGCCCCGGCCCCGGCCGGTGGTGTTGCCGCCGGCGAATTGCGTCGAAGTCGTGCAGAACGCCAGCCGCTCGCTGAGCTGCTTCTGAACACCGATCGATCACCAGAAGGAGTCCAGCTCTTGACTTACTTGCTTCGTGCCCACAAGACGGTCGTCGCCCTTGCCGCCTGCGCGGTGCTGATGTCCGGTCCCGGCGTCCTGGCACAGACCCCGCCCGCACCAGGCTCGGCGATGGCCGCGCCCGCCACGGCGCCTGCGATGGCCTCGGCCCAGTTCTCCGACCACAAGCGCTGCTCGCGCGTGGAGGTCGACACGCCGGCCACGGTCACGCTCGGCAAGTCGACGGTCATCCCGCTCAAGTCGCGCGTGACCCGCATCCTCGTGAGTGGCCAGCCACCCTCGCCGCGGCCCGTGATGATGCCCCCCGGCGCCTACGCGCCGATGCCGCCCGGCGCCTACGCGCCGATGCCGCCGCAGGCCATGCCGGCCTCCGTGCAGGGGGGCAACGGGGGCGATGGCGTTGCCGACATGGAGGTCATGCTGCTGAGCCCGACCGACCTGTTCTTCCGCGGCAAGCGCGCGGGCTCGATGAACGTGATCATGCAGAACGCCGAGGGCGTGTGCTTCATCAAGGACATCGTCGTCACCATCGATCCGGGCGCCCTGCAGGCCAAGCTCGCCGAGATCTTGCCAGGCGAGACGCGCGTCAAGGTGCGCGGCGCCGAGAACACGCTGGTGCTCAGCGGCGAAGTCAGCGACCCGGGCAAGCTCGACGAGGTCATGATCCTCGCGAACTCGTACGGCGAGGGCAAGAAGGTGATCAACATGATGCGCACGGCATCGGCGCAGCAGGTGATGCTCGAAGTCAAGATCGCCGAGGTGAGCAAGAAGCTGCTCGACAAGCTGGGCGCGAGACTGGCCTACCAGAACAGCTACAGCAACGGCATGAACACCTACACGCTGCTGTCGAACTTCCTGAGCGGCGGCGCCGGGCTACTCGACGCGTTGCGGGTGGGGCGTGCCAGGTTGACCATCGACGGCGAGAAGGACGACGGCATTCTGCGCGTGCTGGCCGAGCCGAACGTGATGGCGATCAGCGGGCAGCAGGCGAGCTTTCTCTCGGGCGGCAAGATCTTCATTCCCGTCGCGCAATCGAATGCGGGCGGAACGCCGGTCCTCACCCTGGAAGAGAAGGAATTCGGCATCGGCGTGAAGTTCATGCCCACGGTCCTGAACGGCAGCCTGATCAATCTGAAGATGATCTCCGAAGTGTCGGACCTCTCCCAGACCGGCTCGCCCTTCACCACGGTCAACGGCGTCACGGCGGTGCTGCCTTCGATGAGGGTGCGCCGCGCAGACACCACGGTCCAGCTCAACGACGGCCAGAGCTTCGTGATCGCCGGTCTCATCAGTAACAACATCGCCTCGGCCGTGAAGGCCTTTCCAGGGCTCGGCGAAATCCCGGTCGTGGGCGCACTGGCGCGCAGCGTCGAATTCCAGAACGACCAGACCGAGCTGCTGTTCGTGATCACGCCGCGCCTGGTCAAGCCGCTGGCGGAATCGCCGCGGCTGCCGACCGACAACCACGTGGTGCCGACCCGGGCCGAGATCTATTTGAACGGCGCGATGGAGAGCTCGACGCCACCGGCCGATGCGCCGCCGCCTCAATCGCAGCAATAAGGAGTGCAGACCATGAAGACGCAGGCCCTTGCCATTCTCTTTGCCATGCTGGCCGCGGGTTGCCAGACCTCGACGCCGAACTACGACGCGCGCTTCGGCGATGCGGTGCGCGATGCGAAGCGAAAGATGACCATCAATCCGGATGCCGGGAAGAACCCGGACATGGCGATGGGCCTGGATGGGCGGGCGACGCATGACGGGCTCAATCACTACCACGACAGCTTCAAGGAGCCGCCGCCGGTGGTGAATGTCATCAACATCGGCGGCAACATCGGGGGCCGCTAGGTCCGCCGCCCGTGCACGTCTTCATTGCCTCTGGCGGAAAGGAGTTCAGCCAACGACGACCCATGTTCACCTGGCGGACCTTCCGCCCCAACCCATTTCTTTCTTATTACTCATTCTTGAGGTTTATTCATGAACTACCTTCTTCTTTTGATCAACAACTTCCTGCGTCCCCTTGCGAAGGAAGAGGACGGCGCCCAGGTCGTCGAGTACGCGCTCATCATCGCCGTCGTGTCGATTGCCCTGGTGATCGCGCTGAAGGCTCTCGGTGGCGGGTCCTTCAATACGTTCATCGGTCGCGTCACGAACTGTCTGACCACGAACGCCTGCGTCTGAAAGATGCATCACGAGGCGGGCACCGTGCTGAAGAGCACGGACCCGCATTCGCTAGCTCGCTCATCGAGCTCATCGAGCTCAACCATACCCAACCTGTCGAAGGAGAAAATCATGTTTACGAACTTATTGCGCGACGAGGACGGCGCCCAGGTCGTCGAGTACGCACTCATCATCGCCGTTGTGTCGATTGCCCTGGTGATCGCCCTGCAGGCTCTTGGTGGCGGGTCCTTCAATACGTTCATCGGCCGCGTCACGAACTGCCTGACCACGAACGCCTGCGTCTGAAGACTCCCGGAGGCGACACCGCGCCGAAGAGCGCAGACCCGCCTTCTGGCGCCTCGCTCATCGAGCCCGAACACCACAGGACCTGTCAAAGGAGAAGCCCCATGCCCGCCAATTTGCTGCGCGATGAGGAAGGCGCACTGGTCATCGAATACGCGCTGATCGTCGCGCTCATTTCGATCGCGCTGGTGTTGGGGCTTCAGCCGCTGCTGATCGGATCTAGCTTCTCCACCTTCATCGCGCGATTCGCAACCTGCCTGACAGCGACCTGCGTCTGACCCCCCACGACCCCGATCAGAGATTCGACCATGCGCAAGCTCTCCAGCCTTCGTCGACAGCAAGGCGCCGTGATCGTCACGACCGCGCTGGTCCTGCTGCTCCTGCTCGGCTTCATGGGGATCGCTCTGGACTTCGGACACCTGTTCGTCGTCAAGACCGAACTGCAGACGGCCATGGACAGCTGCGCCCTGTCGGCCGCGCAGGAACTCGACGGGCAGAGCACCGCATTGACCCGCGCCACCAGTGCCGGCATGACCGCCGGCAATCTGAACCGCGTCAACATGCAATCGACCAACTGGAGCGGGCAGGGCCAGATCGTCGCGACCAACATCACCTTCAAGGATTCGGCCTACGTCCCGACCACCGTGCCCGCCGACGCGCGCTATGCGCAGTGCCAGCACACGCAGTCGAACGTGGTCACGCGGCTGATGCAGGCCATGGGCGCCTTCACCGGCGATACGGCCGCCAATCCCGGCACGCGTTCGGTGCTTGCCTCGGCCGTGGCCACACGCGCCAGCGCGCAGACGACCTGTCCCATTCCCATCGCGATGAAGCCGAAGGCCGGCGGCGCCGCACCCAACTACGGATTCACCGTCGGCGAATGGGTGGTGCTGATCAATGCGCAGAACGCGGCACAGGGCGGTGAGATCGGCTGGGCCAACCTCGACGGCAGCAACAATGCCTCCGAAACCGAAGCCGAGATGAACGGCCATTGCGGAACGCGCGTGGGAGACAACCTGGGCACGCCCGGGGTGCAGACTTCCGTGGCCGATGCATGGAATGCCCGCTTCGGCATTTACAAGAACAGCAGCGGCCCGGCGGCCAACCATCCCGACTTCACGGGCTATGCCTACACCACGACCAACTGGCCGGCCGCCTTCAACGCGTACGACGGCACGCCCGGTGCCGGCGCAGCGCAGAACTTCGTGACCAAGCGCGCGGCATACGCCTCTTGTGCCGATACGGGCACCAGGGTCAATGGCTCGAACAGCTGCGAGTCGATCACGGGGCTGTCGCTCAACAGCTTCCAGAACCTGGCGGCGCCCGGCAACACGACGGGCGGCCACATGCAGTACGGGGCCAACCGACGCATCGTCACGGTGCCCGTGATCAACGGAGCCAACAGCGTGATCGACTACGCCTGCATGCTGATGCTGCAGCCGCTCTCGATCCCGATGTCCCAGGCCAAGCTGGAGTTCAGGGGCAATGCCGGCGCGACGGGGAGTCCCTGCACAACCAGCGGGCTGCCCGGCGGCTCGGCGGGGCCGCTCGTTCCGGTACTGGTCCGGTGAAGCCCATGAGAACCATGAGAACCATGAAAACCATGAAAACCCGGCAAGGCGGCGTGGCCCTCGTGGAGCTGGCGCTGATCATTCCCTTCCTGCTCCTCCTGACCTTCATCACGACCGAATTCGGCCGGGCGATGTACGAGTACAACGCCGTCACCAAGTCGGCGCGCGACGCGGTGCGCTACCTGTCGTTCCAGACGCCCGGCACCCACATCACGGAGGCGCGCAACCTGATGGTGTACGGCAACCTCGCCGGCACGGGAACGCCGCTGGCGCGCGGCCTCACCCTCGCCAATGTCCCGGCGGGGAGCTGCTGCACGTGGCAGACCACCGGCAGCAATCCGGTGGTCACCACCGTCACCGTGCGGGTGAGCAGCTACAGCTTCCATTCGATGGTCTCCAGCATCTTCGGGATGGTCACCATCGGCGACGCCAACGGGAACATCGTCTTCAGCGACATCACCGCCACCATGAGGGCCCAGACATGATCCATCGCCAGATCGGTGCCACCACGGTCGAGTTCGCGCTCGCGCTGCTCCTCTTCCTCACCTTCCTGCTGGGCATCATGGATTTCAGCCGCATGCTGTTCACCTGGAGCGCGGCCCAGGAAGCCACCCGCGCGGGCGCCCGATACGCGGCGGTCTGCGACGACACCTCGCAGCAGGCGCAGGTGCTGTCCCGAATGCAGGCCATGCTGCCCCAGATCAGCACCATCGGCGTGGCCTGGAGCCCCGCCGGCTGCTCGGCTTCTACCTGCGAAGGCGTGACGGTGACCATCACCGGCCTCAACTACCAGTGGATCTCACCCATCGCGGGGCTGGCCGCGCGAGCCCCGATTCCGATGCCCACCTTCCCCACTTTCCTGCCGCGCGAAATCATGCGGCAGGACCCGAACAGTGCCGCCATCTGCTCCTGAAGGAACCCCCATGAAGATTGCCGTTATTTCGCCCAACAAGAGCCATTTGCAGGAGATGGGCAAGGTGCTCGAGGCCCGGTCTCACACGGTCGTGCTGGCCGAAGGCGGCAAGAGCAGGATGCGCCAGTTGGTGGAGCAGGAGCAGCCCGACCTGCTGCTGGTCGACGGCATGTGCTGCGACCCCAACGAACTCTCGATGGTCGAGCATGTGACCACGCACCACCCCCGCACCGCGGTCGTGCTGCTCTGCGCGACCCACACGCCCGACTTCCTGCTGAACTCGATGCGCGCCGGGGTGCGCGAGGTGCTGCCTTCGCCGGCCAGCGCCGCCGCCCTCGAAGCCGTGGTGCAGCGCGTCGCGGCCAAGCTCGCGAGCGCGCACGGCATGCCCGCCGGCAAGGTTCTGGCCTTCATGCCGTGCAAGGGCGGCAGTGGCGCCACCTTCCTCGCGACCAACCTGGCCTGGCAGCTCGCCGAGCACAACTCGGTGCTGCTGATCGACCTGAACCTGCAGTTCGGCGACGCGCTGTCGTTCATGAGCGACGACAGGCCGAAGTCGACCATTGCCGACGTGGCGCGCGAATTCAGCCGGCTCGACGCCTCCTTCCTCGAGGCCAGCACGGTCAAGATCACGCCGAGCTTCAGCCTGCTCGCGGCCCCCGAGGACCCCTCGATGGCCATGGAGGTGAAGCCCGAGCACATCGACGCCATCCTGAACCTCGCAGTGCTGCAGTACGACTTCGTGCTGCTCGACATCTCGCGCTCGCTGGACACGCTGTCGATTCGAGCGCTCGACCGCGCGCATCGCATCTTCCCCGTGCTGCAGGCCGGGCTGCCGGGCCTGCGCAACGCCACGAAGCTGCTCGGCGTGTTCAAGTCGCTGGGCTACTCGCCGGAGAAGATCGAACTGCTCGTCAATCGCATCGTCAAGAGCAGCGAGATCGGCGCACCCGAGGTGCGCCGGTCGCTCGGCGGCGCCGCCCAGCGCCTGATTCCCGATTCGCCGAAGGAAGTCAATGCCGCCGTCAACCGCGGCATTCCGCTGGCTCAGTTGTCGCGCTCGAATCCGGTGGTACGCAGCCTGGCCGAGTGGGTCCTGGCGCTGTCGCCGCGACAGGAAGAGAGCCCCAGCCTGTTCAACCGGCTCCTCGGCCGCGCCTGATTCTCGAAAGGCCTCCCATGTCCCTGCGCGAAAAACTCAACGTGGTGGCGAACGATGCCGCCGCCCTTCCTGCCCAGCACGGGGCAGCGGATTCCCACGGCACCGGAAGCTCCGAGGCCTACAAGGCGCTCAAGGGCCGGCTGCATCTCAAGCTGCTCGAGAAATTCGACCTCGCCTCGCTCGACACGCTGGCCCCGGAAGCGCTGCGCCAGGAGATCGCGACGATGGTCGGCCGCCTGGTGCAGGAGGATCAGGCGGCGGTCAACGACCTGGAGCGCCGCACGCTGATTCGCGATATCCAGCACGAAATGCTGGGCTTCGGCCCGATCGAGCTGCTGATGGCGGATCCGACGGTGTCCGACATCCTCGTGAACCGCTACGACCAGATCTATGTCGAGCGCCGCGGGCGGCTGGAGCTGAGCTCGGTGAGCTTCACGGACGAGAAGCACCTGCTGCGCATCATCGACAAGATCGTCTCGCTGGTGGGGCGGCGCATCGACGAGTCGAGCCCGATGGTCGACGCCCGCCTGCCCGACGGCTCGCGCGTGAACGCGGTGATCCCGCCCGTGGCGCTGGACGGGCCGATGATGTCCATCCGCCGCTTCGCCCACATACCGCTGAAGATGAGCAACCTGGTGGAGGACATGAAGAGCCTGACGCCGCCGATGGCGGCCTTGCTCGAAGGGCTCGCCAAGGCCAAGGTCAACATGATCATCTCGGGCGGCACCGGCGCCGGCAAGACGACGCTGCTCAACATCCTCTCCGGCTACATCCCCGAGTCCGAACGAGTCGTCACCATCGAGGATGCCGCCGAACTGCAGATGCAGCAGCCGCACGTGGTGCGCCTGGAGACCCGGCCGGCCAACATCGAGGGCCGCGGCGAGATCACGCAGCGCGCGCTGGTGCGCAACGCGTTGCGCATGCGGCCCGACCGCATCGTGATCGGCGAGGTGCGCGGGGCCGAGGCGGTGGACATGCTGCAGGCCATGAACACGGGCCACGAGGGCTCGCTGACCACCATCCATGCCAACACCCCGCGGGACGCCCTTTCACGACTCGAGAACATGATCGGCATGGCAAACCTCAACCTGCCGCACCGCGCGGCCCGGCAGCAGATCGCCTCCGCGATCACCGTGGTCATCCAGGCGCTGCGAATGACGGATGGCAAGCGCAAGATCACGAGCATCCAGGAGCTCACCGGCATGGAGGGCGAAGTCGTCACCATGCAGGAGATCTTCGCGTTCCGGCAAACTGGCGTCGGACCGGAAGGGCAGGTGGAGGGCTACTTCCATGCGACCGGTGTGCGGCCGAAATTCGCCGAACGGCTGCGCGCCTTCGGCGTGCCGTTGCCGGACGCGATGTTCGATCCGACAAAGAACTACCACTGAGGGGGCGGGATCATGCAGAACCTCACGGGTAATTCATTGTTCATGGTCGTGGTGCTGGTCTTCGTCGCGGTCCTGCTGCTCCTCGAAGGCCTCTACCTCGTGTGGAAGTCGTACAAGGGCCCGGAAGCGCGGAAGCTCGAAAAGCGGCTGCAGGCCCTTTCCGGCTCGGGCGACAGCACGCCCCAGGCCAAGGTCCTGAAGGAACGGATGCTCAGCGACGTCCCGGCGCTGCAGCGCTGGCTGCTGCGCGTGCCGCGCGCGCACAAGCTGGACCGGCAGATCCTGCAGTCCGGCCTCGACTGGACGGTGTCCAAGCTGCTGCTCGGCTGTGCCGCGCTGGGCGTGGTGGGCTTCATGGCCGTCGTGGGGCTGGCGCACCAGACCGAAGGCTCCGGGCTCGTGGCCGGCGCGGTCTTCGCGCTCGCGCCTCTGGCGTACCTTTCCCATTGCCGCGCCAGCCGTCTGAAGCGCATCGAGGCGCAACTGCCCGAAGCGCTCGACCTCGTGACGCGCGCGCTGCGCGCGGGGCATGCCTTCTCATCGGGCCTCCAGATGATCGGAGAGGAAATGGCGGAGCCGATCGCGTCGGAATTCCGTATCGTGCATGACGAAGTCAACTTCGGCGTGTCGCTGCAGCAGGCGCTGACGAATCTGAGCGAGCGCATCCCGATTACCGACGTGCGCTACTTCGTCGTTGCGGTGCTGATCCAGCGCGAGTCGGGCGGCAACTTGACCGAGGTGCTCGGCAACCTGAGCCGTCTGATCCGCGAAAGGCTCAAGCTGTTGGCCAAGGTCCGCGTCCTGTCGTCCGAAGGACGATTGTCGGCCTGGGTGCTCGGGGTGATGCCCTTCGCGCTCGCCGGAGCCATGAACCTCGTCAATCCGGAGTTCATGTCGCTCCTGTGGACCGACCCGATCGGCATCGCGATCATCAAGCACATGCTGGTCCTGATGGCGATCGGCGTTCTCATCATGCGGCGCATTGTGCGCATTCACGTCTAGGAGCATGTAGATGCTGGTCCTTTCCGCGCTGGTCTTTCTGACCGTCACTCTCGGGCTGATCGGGGCGTACCTGTGGTGGGCGCCCACCCGCGCCCAGCAGCGACTGCAGGCGCTGGCGCCGAAGCCCGAGAAATCGGCATGGGCCGAGACCGTGGTCAAACTCGTCGGCCCCTTCGCTCAGTTGTCCTCGCCGACCGCCGACGAGGATGCATCGCCCCTGCGGATCAGGTTCCTCCACGCTGGTATCCGGCACCCGGATGCGACCCTGATCTATTTCGGCGTCAAGACCGTGCTGCCCTTCCTGTTCGCCTTCATGACCTTCGTCCTTCTGCAGGCGACAAATCCGACCGAAGGGCTGACGCTGGTCTTCTGGCTCATGGCGGCGGCGCTGGTCGCGTGCTACCTTCCCAACGCGTCTCTCCATCTGCTTTCGAAGGCCCGCAAGCGCGAGATCTTCGAAAACTTTCCCGACGCCGCCGACCTGATGCTGGTCTGCGTGGAGGCCGGCCTGGGCCTCGACGCGGCGCTCACGAAAGTGACGGACGAGATCCGCATCAAGAGCGAAGCGCTGGCCCAGGAACTGCACTGGACCAACCTCGAGATGCGAGCCGGCAGCGCACGCGAGAAATCGCTGCGCAACCTTGCGACGCGCACCGGGGTCGAGGAGATTGCCACCTTCGCCACCATGCTGACCCAGGCCGACAAGTTCGGCACCAGCATTGGCGAGTCGCTGCGCGTGTTCTCGGACGACCTGCGCCACAAGCGTCAGGTGCGCGCCGAAGAACTGGCCGCCAAGGTGCCGACCAAGATGCTGTTCCCGCTGGTGGTGTGCGTGTTTCCATCGATCATCATGGTGGTCATGGGGCCGGCGGCGATCCAGGTGATCCGCTCGCTGATGCCGATGCTGAATGGCAATGGCTAACGCGCTGCTCCAAGAAGATCCCCACTTCGAGAAAGGTCAGGCCCATGAATTCAACGATCGACGCCAGCGCGGCAGCGCCCGCAGTGCGAACTTGGGGTCTGTCGTGGCCGCTGATCGTCTTCGTCTCCACGATCGTGGCCCTGATCGCATACCAGCCGAATCTGATGCTGCGGGATGCAGACACCTACTGGCACCTCGCCGCCGGACGCTGGATTCTGGAGCACGCCTCCGTGCCGACCCTCGACCCGTTCTCGCATTCGATGCCCGGCGCGCCCTGGACGGCGTTCGAGTGGCTGTCCGAACTGGTGATGCTGGGCGTCTATCGACTCGGCGGCTGGGCGGGTCTGGCTGCGCTTGCGGCCTGCAGCTTCGCCCTTGTGCTCGCGCTGCTGATGCGATTCCTGCTGGCCCGCATGGAGCCGGTGCACGCGCTGCTGTTCACCGTGCTTGCCGGGAGCATGCTCTCGACGCACCTGCTCGCGCGGCCTCACGTGATGGCCTGGCTACTGCTGGCGCTATGGATATCGACGCTGGTGGATGCGGCGGAGGCGCGCCGCAGTCCGCCGTGGTGGCTGCTCGGCCTGATGGTCCTTTGGGCCAACATGCACGGCAGCTTCGTCCTGGGCCTGCTGCTCGGCGCCGGCATGGCGCTGGATGCGGTGCTTGCACATCCGCGCGGCATGCGCATGGCGGTCGCCAGATCGTGGGGCCTTTTCGTCGCGCTGTCTGTAGGCGCGGGGATCTTGACACCCAGCGGCTGGCAGGCGCTCTGGCATACGGTCTACATCATGACGATGATGGAGTTCGCACTTGCCAACATCGGAGAGTTTCGGTCGCCGAATTTCCAGCAACCGAGCTCGCTAGAGCTATGGCTGCTCCTGCTGCTGGCCCTTGCGCTCAGCGGCCGGGTACGCTTGCCGTGGCTGCGGACGGTTCTCGTGTTCGGGCTGATTCACCTGGCGCTGAAGCATCAAAGAAACATTTCGGTGCTGGGACTCGTTGTCCCGTTTCTGATGGCGACCCCGTTCGCGCGGCATTGGTACGCCACGGGATCCCCGAACCGGGACGCGCAATCGCTCGACCGATGGTTCCTGTCGCTGGCCGCGCCGGCACGGCCGATCTCCATCGCCGTGTGCGCGTGCGCGACGGCATTGTTCGCAGCGACATCCATGCATCTACGACCGCCCGCGCCCGCGTCCATGATCACACCCAAGCCCGCGATCGACGCCGCGATGGCCGCCGGCGCCAAGGGGGCGGTGCTGAACGAATACTCCTTCGGCGGCTTTCTGATCTACGAAGGCATCCCGGTGTTCGTCGACGGCCGCGGGGATATGTACGGCGACGCATTCCTCGAGAAACTGGTGGGTGCACTCAAGCTCAAGGAGCGCAAGCAGTTCCTCGAGTTTCTGAACGAGCACGGGTTCGGATGGACCTTGCTCGCACCCGGAACATCCGCGATCGCGGTGCTCGACGACCTCCCGGGCTGGCGCAGGGTCTATCAAGACGACACGGCTGTCGTCCATGTGCGTGTCGACACGGGATTGCCGCGGTAGATGATGCGCGAAACGATTCGCCTGGCTCGTCGTCCTCAGGACAACGGCTTGCCCAACTGAAACTTCACCGCATAGACATACAACTCAAGCCGATTCGCAACTTCCAGCTTCTGATAGATCGAAGTCAAGTGATTGCGCAACGTGTGCTCCGTGATGAAGAGCCGCTCGGCCAGCGTCTTGTTCGACGCACCGCAGCCATCGACCACGGCGTGAACGATCTTCCTCTCCTTCGCGGTCAGCGTCGCCTGCTTCTCCGCCTCGGGATCGATCTTGTGCGGCCGCTTCGCGTCGATGAATTCCGCGAACACGCGGCCCATTGTTTCGTTGTCCAGGCACAGTTCGCCGTTGTGCGTCTTCTCGATGGCCCGCAGCACGTGTTCCGCGGCGGCGTCCTTGCGCAGGACGCCGCGTGCGCCCCCGAGCACCGCCAGGTCCAGGGTTTTCTGCTGGCGCTCGCCCGTCAGTATCAACACGCGCGACACCGAGTTGGACAGCAGGCCGGGCAGGATGTCCAGCGCGCTCTTCCCGTCCAGGTCGAGGTCCAGCAGGATGACGTCGGGCACCACCTTGCGGGCCTGTTCGAGCGCGTCGTCGCAGTTTCCCGCCGTGCCGACCACCCGCATTCGCGGGCTTTCCCCATCGATCAATCTGGACAACCCCCACAGCATCGTCTGGTGATCGTCGACAAGCATCACGCCGATGGATTTTTCCGCTGGCTGCATGATTCCCCTCCTACACAGGTATTTCGATGTCCACGGCGGTGGCGCCGCTTGTCCCCATTCGGACGTTCGCGTTTCCACCCAGGGCGGCGGCGCGTTCCATGATCGACCTCGGCTGAAATTGCACCGACTGGGTTCCGTCGGCATCGTTCTCGATCCGTACCCTGATCAAGCCGTCCGCGCATTCCAGCTTGACGGTTCCGCGGCGCGCGAGCGTGTGCTTGCAGATGTTGCTCAAGCCCTCGCGCACGATCTGCAAGACCTCTGCGGTCAGACGGTCGCACACGTTGAGTTCACCTTCCACGCGGACCGCGATATCGATCCCGTAGAAGTCCTTCATCTGCGCTGCATGCTGCCGCAAGCCGACGATGAGCGCCTGCTCCGTCTTGCCAAGCCCGTTTCTGACCATGCCGGCATAACGGCGCAAATCGCCAATCACTTTTGCGGCCATCTCCCCGAGCTTGTCGAGATCGCCGATCAGCGGGTTGTCGGCCGCAGCCTTGTTGCGCAGGGCGCTCAGGCCCATGGTCAATCCGATGTAGGGCTGAATGGCAGTGTCGTGAAGATCGAGAGCAATCTTTTGCCGTTCCTGCAAAGCCGCTTCCGAGGCCATCCGGTCCAGCAACTCGATGTTTTCGATCACTGGGAAGACCTGGGCGCCGACAAGGCTCAGGAAGAGCGCGTCGGACTTCCTGAAGGCCCTCCGGCCGGAGAACACATAGAGCCGGCCTTCGCTGCTTCTCAGCGACACCGGTGCGCAGATGAATGAACGAGCATCCAGAAGCTCGGCGAGGCTGTCGCTTGCCCGCCCATCGAGATTGCTCCATTTGCCCTCGGCGCTGTCGAATGCTGCGGCCCCGGCAAACGCAGACAGGGCCGGCCAGTGGGGGCGGCTGTAGGCGACGTTGCGGTTCTGCGGAAGCGCCATGAGAGGCGCAGCCGCTTCCGCGCCGATCCACTCGGCATTGACCGAATGCTTCGCGCCTCCCCCCCTGATCGTGCGCATGGAGCAGGAGCCGGACTCCTTGTCCCGCATGACCAGGATGCAGCAGCTTCCCTTGAAGAACATCTGGATCTTTTCCAGGACGCTGGTGATGGTGTGGTCGACTCCAAACCTCGGGTTCGACAGGCGGCTGACATCGCGAAGAAGCGCCAGGCGCCGCTTCAATTCGACTTTCGACCCGCCCCAATGGACGCTGATGTAGCCGAGCGCCAGCAGAAACGTAGCTCGCAGGAGCAGGCGGGGCAGATCCTTTTCGGTCGTCGATCCCACGCCGCAGGCCGCGAACAATGCGACCGAGGCGAGGGTCACGCGCGCGCCTTCTTCGAAGCCCCATCGAAAGGATGAGGTGAGGATGGCGAAGAAAAAGAACAGGAAGAAGAAACTGTGGATTCCGTCCGTGGAGAGGACGATCAGCGCATACCAGCAGAGATCCAGCCAGTGAACCGCCTTGCTGTGAGAGAACGGCGTGTCCAGGCGCGAACAGATGTACACCACCAGGCCGTACAGGATGTACCCGAAGAATGGGAGCCAGGTGAATCCTGCGATTCCTCTCAATCCAGATGGATCCACAAGAACCGCCGACAGGGCAGAAATGGAGAGCACCAGCCGCATGCTGGCCACCATCTGTGCATCGGCGACAAGACTCGTATCGACTTCATTTCTTCCGTCCGGCTTGTGAACAAGCATCTGGCCCCTCCTTCCCGACATCTCATCCCAGCAAGGCAAATGTGCAAGCTTCACATTGCCTCTATGGCGGGCCCAGCATACTACTTTTGTAAGCAAATATAACTCGGTGTTACCAGATCCAACGTGTTGAATCGGCCGTGTGAGACTTAGTTGGCGGTTTCATGAGTGCGGACACTCATTCGCTCGATCAACTGGGGCATGGACAACGACGAGATGCCGCACGGTCATGGTTGAGTCGCGTGGCCGCGCATAGGGTCACCATTGCGTCGGCAGCGCTCGTACCAATGTTGAAGACCTGGCGAAGTGAGGCACGACGACATGACGCCGCGCGCGGAACGAAGAAAGCCGCCCAAGTGGGCGGCTCGGAATTTTGGAGGCAATCGTCCCTCAGTCGGGGGCCATCAATACTGCCTTCGACACCGCTTCGGCGGTTTGGCCCGAGGAACTCTTGAGTTGGCCCAAGCCTTCTTCGTAATACGACGACTCCCCGGCTTCGGTGTCGGCAGTGGAGAAAAGAAGCGTACCCAATGCAAGAGCAAAGCCTGCAAGCAGCACCGGCCAGCCAAACGCAACGGCCAATGCCACCGTCGCAAGGGGGCCGACAAGAAAGACGACAAATCGCATGCGCATCTCCAAGATGATTTTTCTCTTTCACCGACAGGCCGGGCCTCGTTAGTTCGAATGCTGGATCCTGCCTAGGGTCCAATGTAGGCATGCAAGCAAGCGTATTCATGAGCGTCATGCCCTTTTTTGAAGAGGACTGAACGCCTGCTTCGAGCTACGTCAGGCATGACAAAACGCTACACACGAGAGCTCGCCGAAGGAGCGCGCCATGATCGCTATGCAAAAAGCCCGCACATGGCGGGCTTCGCAGTTTCCGAGGGCATTTGCCCATCGCAGGCACAGCATTGACCACCTCGGCCGGTACCAGCCGCGCCAGCAGGCCAATGGGCCCTGACAGCCGGCGGATCAACGCTCCCGCATGGAGCGGCGCAGGACCTGAAGGATCGGCTCCAGGAAATACTGAAGCGCGGTCCGCGTCTCTCCCGTCACGTAGACCTCCGCGGGCATGCCCGCCAACATTTTGAGGTCTCCGGCCTCCGACAGGGAAGCCGGATCGGCCTCGACGAGCACCGAGTAGTAGGGGATGTTGCTGGCCCGCTCCATCAGGCGGTCGCCAGAGACATAGACAACCTTGCCATGCACCAGATGCGTCGTGCGGTACTGGAAGGCCGTGAATCGGACGTCCGCCGGCTGGTCACGCCGGACACGGTTGATGTCCTCCGTTCGCACGCGTGCCTCGATGAGCAGGCGGGCGTCCTCGGGAACGATGTCCGCGATCGTCTCGCGCGGCGGGATCACCGCGCCGGGTGTCGAATACTTGAGGTCGATGATTTCACCGCTGGCCGGCGCGGTGATCACCTGGCGCGCCGAGGCGTCGAGCGACTTGCGCCGCTCCTGCTCGATCTCGGAAAGCCGCGCCGCCGTGGCCTTTCGCTGGTCGCTCGCCTGCTGGCGATAGTCGCTCTCCAACGATCGGATGCGCAGATCGGCATCCACCGCGCGCTGTTGGGCGCGTGCCAGCTCCGCACGTCGCTCCTCGATCTTCACCCCGTAGTCGGCAACAGCGCCTTCCAGCTGGGCGATGCGGGCGGCTGATATGAACCCGTCCTTGAGCAGCTTCTTGTTGGTCTCGAGATCGCCTTTCTGGAATTTCATCGATTCGCTCGCCTGCACGATCTGGGCGCGCAGCGCGACGATCTCCTCCGCCACCTTTTCGCGTTGCGAGCGAAGCAATTGCACTTGTCCAACCAACGCATCGCGCCGCGCCTCGAACAGCGCGCGTTCCTTGTCCATCTGCTCGGCCAGCCGTGGGTCGACCGCCGCAGTTTCGACCACGTCCGGCGGAAAAGTGATCGCGCGCGCCAGGGTCTGCTCGGCGTCGAGCCGCGCCATGCTGGCGCGCTCGGTCTTGACACGGTGATCCAGCCGGTTCCTGTCGGCGTCCACCGACACGTCGCCCAGCACGAGCAAGGGCTCTCCCTGCCGCACGCGCTGGCCGTCGCGCACCAGCACTTCGCGCACGATGCCGCCTTCGGCATGCTGCACCGGACGCCGGTTGAGGTCCACCTTCACATGGGCCTGCGCCACCACGGCGGACGACAACGGCGCGAAGCTCATCCAGGCCGCGATCGGAAGCACGCCGCAGACAAGGACGGCCATGCCCCAGTTCGCAAGACGGCGCGCGTCGCGCAAGTGCAGCGCCAGGGGATCATTGGCCGCGACGGCATGGACCGTGTTGTTCATGACACTTTCTCCACCGGGCGCGGCTGCATCATCACCACCTGGGCGCCGCCCGTGCCCTGGCTCGATCGCTTGATCGACTGCATGACCTCTTCCACCGGCCCGTATTGCTGTACGCGACCGGCCTCCAGCACCAGCAGCTTGTCCATGTGCTGCACCAGCGTGCTTCGGTGCGTGACGACAATCACCGTGACTTCCCCGCGCAGCGCCCTCAACGCCGCTGCGAGCGCCAGTTCGCCGGACCCGTCCAGGTTGGAGTTCGGCTCGTCCAGTACCAGCAGCTTCGGGTCTCCGTACAGCGCCCGTGCCAGCGCGATGCGCTGACGCTGGCCCGGCGACAGCATCACGCCCATGGTGTCGATCACGGTATCGTAGCCCTCGGGCAGCGTCAGGATCAGTTCGTGGACACCGGCTCGCTGCGCTGCCCGCACGACTTGCTGCGAGTCGACATCGCCCAGCCGCGCGATGTTGTCGGCGACGGTGCCCTCGAACAGTTCGACGGCCTGCGGCACATAGCCGAGCCAAGGCCCGAGCGCTTCGCGAGACCATTGCGCCAGATCGACGTGGTCCAATCGCACCACGCCGGCGTGGGGCTTCCACAGGCCGGTCAGCAGGCGCACCAGGGTCGACTTGCCGGCGCCGCTGGCGCCGGTGATGGCCAGCGACTCACCGGGCTCCAGGCTCAGCGATACGCCGGCAAGGATCATCCGTTCGCTCCGTGGTGCCCGGAACACCAGGCCCTGTGCGTGCAGCCGGCCGGTCGGGGCCGGCAGCGCCATGCGTTGTGGCTGGCGCTCGGCGGCGCCCAGCAGATCCGACAGGCGCGTGAAGGCGAGACGCCCCTCGGCCAGCACGCGCCAGCTCGCCACCACCTGCTCCACCGGCGCCAGCGCCCGGCCCAGCAGGATGGTGCAGGCCACGAGGATGCCCGGCGTGCCTTCGCCGGTGATGACGAGGTACGCGCCGAGCGCCTGCAGCAGGACCTGTACCGACTGGCGTGTGGTACGCGTCAGCGCCGCCATCGCCACCGACTTGCGCGCGGTCGGACCTTGTAGCGACGCAACGCCGGCGCTCAGATGACGCCAGCGCCTGATCAGCGCGTCCCCCATCCCGAGCGACTGCGCCAGCTCCGCGTTCTGCATGGAGGATTCGAGGTAGCGCGTGGCCTTGGCGGCTTCCCTTTGCAGCGCTTCGATGTCGCGGCGGGTGACCCGGTCGTTCGCCACGGCAAGGACGATCATCAGCAACGACGCCGCTGCGGCCGCCATGCCCAGCAGCGGATGCGCCAGCCAGATGACGGCGACGTAGACGAACGCCCAGGGCGTGTCGAACAGCGCCAGCAGACCCTGGGCGGAGAACAGGTTGCGCAGCGCCGCGACGTCGCGCAGCCCTTCGGACGGCGCGCGCTCGGCGCGGCTCGCCGTGTGGGCCAGCATGACCTTGGCCACGGTTGGAGACAGGTACTCGGCGATCAGATGGCCCGCGACGCCCTGCAGCCGGCTGCGCAGGTAGTCCAGCATCAGCATCAGGCCGAGGGCCACGGCCACGCCGAGCAACAGCACCAACAGCGTCTCCTTGCTCTGGCTCGTCAGCACGCGGTCGAACACCTGCAGCATGAAAAGCGCAGGCGCGAGCAGCAGCAGGTTCACGAAGAAGGAGAAGCCCGCGACCACAAGGAGCGGCCGCTTGAGCAGTTGGAGCAGAGGCTTCATGAACTCGGCGACTTCCCGTGTGGTCCGCCAGCCGCCTTGGGGGACAGCGCACCGGAAGTCACAGGCCGACCTTGATGTCGTTGTTGTCGAATGTGTCGGCCGGATTGCTCAGCGTCAGCGTCGCCACGAGCGTGCGGTTGGCGGCGCTGAGGCCGTCCGCGTCGTAGTAAAGGTTGCCCGTCGCGCTGTCGTAGATCACGTGCACCCCCGCACCCACCGTGTCTCCAGCACCACCACCGTTCAAGGACGCGAACTCGGCCGCCGACAGCGTGCTGCCATTCGCGGTCGAGAGCGCCGTGAACGTGCCGAGCGACAGTTCGATCAGGTCGCCACTCGCCGCCGACCCCGAGGCGTTGAAGTCGGTGATGAAGTCGACCGCGTTCGGCGCCGAGTCGAAGACGAAGGTGTCGTTGTCGGCGCCGCCGGTCAGCGTGTCGGCGCCAGCCCCGCCCACGATGCGGTCGTCGCCGGCGAGGCCGTTGATCACATCGTTGCCGCCGCCGCCGCGCAACTGGTCGTTCGATGTCGAGCCGGTGATCGTGTCGGCGAAGGCCGTGCCGATGACCCCCTCGAAGTTCTTGTAGTTGTCGGTGCCGAGGCCTGCGGCACTGGCATTGAAGATCGTCGCGCTGCTGCCTTGCGTCAGCGTGAACGTGAGCCCGGCCGTGCCGTCCGAGAAGTCGAGCAGGTCGGCGGTTCCGCCTGCGCCGTCCAGCGTGTCGTTGCCGGCGCCGCCGCGGATGATGTCGTTGGATGCGCTGCCGATGAGGGTGTCTGCCAGACTTGTGCCGATCACACCTTCGATGTTCTGGTACGTGTCATTGGTGCCGAGCCCGCCTGTGCCGTTCGCGATGCTGGTCGATGCCGCACTTTGGACCAGCGTGAAATTCACTGCCACGGTCCCGTCCGAGAAGTCGAGCAGATCCTCGGTGCCGGCGCCGCCGTCCATCGCGTCGTTGTTGCCGGTGCCGCCTCGCAGGACGTCGTTGCCGGCGCCGCCTGTCAGGGTGTCGTTGCCATCGCCGCCAATCAGGAGGTCGTTGCCGGCAGAGCCGATCAGCGTGTCGGCCCCGTTGCCGATCCCTCCGACGAAGACGTCGCCGGCCGCACCGCCCGTCAGGTTGTCGGCGCCGCCGCGGCCATCGATGAAGGAAGCCTGGTAGGTGCCGGTCGCGCTGAGATCAAGGGTATCGGCGCCGTTTCCGCTGGACAAGGCTCTGATGTCTATCGTCGCCGTTGCGGTCGAGGTGCCCCCGGCGCCGTCCGACACGGTGTATTGGAAGCTGCCGGCCGTGGCTCCCGCTGTGCTGCCGCTGGTGAAGCTGATCGTGCCGTTGGCAGCATCCAGGGTCAGGCCTGAAATTCCGACCGCGCTGCCGACGCCAGTGATCGACAACGCAAGGCCGTCGATGTCGGTATCGTTGCCGAGCAGTGAGTTCACGGACAGCGTGACGAGCGTGTTGTCCGACACGATGATCCTGTCGGCCACCGCGACCGGGTCGTCGTTCACGGCGCTGACAGTGATGCTCGCCGCGTCGGTCTCGCTCGAGAACGCGGAGCTGCCTCCATTCGTCGCGGCGCTCATCTTGGTTCCTGCTGCGCCGCTCGTCTGATCCCAGGCGCGGAAGGTGATGCCGTCGCTGACCGTCCCGTTGAAGTTCGAGCTCCCCTGGAAGTAGACACGCGTGTTCGCGTCCGCAGCCAACAGCAGCGCGGACGCGTCCGACACCGCACCCACCTCCGCCCAGCTGGCGCCGCCATTGGTGGAGTACCACCAGCTTCCGTGGGTCGCATTCACGCCGGTCAAGGCGATGCCGGTCATGGCGCCGCTGTCCGTATCGGTCACATTGTCGAGGCCGCCGGCCGGCGGGTTCAGATTCACCAGGCTCGACACCAGCGTCCCGACAGCCCCGGCCGGTGCGCCAGCATCCTCGTTGACCGATGCCAGGATCGGCGTGGCGGCAGCACTCAGGACGGGTGCATCGTTGGTGCCGGCCAGGGTCACGGTCACCATCTGGTTGGCCGTGCCGTCGAGCGACACCGCGGTGAAGCTGTCGGTGAGCGACTGGCCTGCACCCAGTTGCTGGATCGCCGCCTGGGTGTTGCTGGCGGTGTAGCTCCAGCTGCCGTCGGCCGCCAGCGAGAAGCTGCCCAGGCCATTGCTGCCGGCGGTGCCCGCCTGGACCGCGAAGCTCGACTGGCCCGCATCGACATCGGCGATCGTCAGCGCACCGCCGGTCGCGAGGTGACCATCAACCACCGCCATGTCTTCCTGCACGGCACCGCTGGCCGTGCCGGCGATCACCGGCACATCGTTGGTGCCGGTGATGGTCACGGTCACTAACTGGTTGGCCGTGCCGTCGAGCGACACCGCGGTGAAGCTGTCGGTGAGCGACTGGCCTGCACCCAGTTGCTGGATCGCTGCCTGGGTGTTGCTGGCGGTGTAGCTCCAGCTGCCGTCGGCCGCCAGCGAGAAGCTGCCCAGGCCATTGCTGCCGGCGGTGCCCGCCTGGACCGCGAAGCTGGACTGACCGGCAT